>JAJRWU010000083.1 GCA_024276655.1 Planctomycetota bacterium | reverse complement strand
CCGCCGGGATTCTGGTCGTATTGTGTCTGCTCAGTGCGACCGGCTGCCGGGGGAGCCGCCGTGACGATGCCTACATGGAAATGCTCGACGCGGAAAAACGGTGGCTGGAGTCGCAACTCTACGACGCCGATTACGACCTAGATCTGCTGGAAGAGCAACTCGAATCGACGCGCCGCGAGAACGACCTATTGCGAGCGGAAATTTCCGGGAAATCTTCCTCTGGCGGCGCCTTCGAGGGCGGAGGAAATTCCAACCCAGACGGCGAACCCGGCGAAGACGAACTTCGCCCGCCAGACATTGAAGTTCCGGGAGGCGCAAACAACACGAACGGACCGGAGTTGGCGCCGCAGACCGCTCGAAAAATCGATCAACGCGTGACGCGAATCGTCCTCAACCCACTACTCACCGGAGGCTACAACCTCGATAACGAACCGGGCGACGACGGTTTGTCGATCGTGATCGAACCTCGAAACGTAATCGGCGAGTACGTGAAGCGCGCCGCGCCGGTCAAGATAGCGTTGCTCGATCCTCGTTTGAAAGGCGCCGAAGCGCGTGTCGCGCAGTGGGAATTCGATCAATCGGAGGCGGGCGAAAAACTCCGCTCCACGTCGATGGGAAAAGGCATTCACCTCAGATTGCCCTGGCCCAACCGTCCGCCGAAAAATTCGCGATTGAAACTTTTCGTACGTTATGTTGCACCTGACGGAAAGCAACTGGAGGCGGATCGAGAGGTTTACATCGAACTCAACGGACAGGTCTCGGCGCGTTGGACGCCCGCCTCGTCTGAACGCCTGGCTGCGCGAAAACAATCCACGGCGGACGACGCGCCGGTCGCCCGCGTGGCGACCGCGCTGCCCAATGTGCCGCCCAATGCGACCGGCATTCAGTCGCCCGCCAAACCAGACTCGGCGCCCGCAGCCGGCGAAGCGGAATTGGTGCGGCCTCGCTGGCGCCCTTACCGTTGATACGCGCCGCACTCAAACGCCCAACGCTCGCACGATTTTTACGAACCGCTCATGAAAATATCGTCGACGTTGCGGCGCAACACGCGGCGGCCAAGCTCCACAGCGCGTTCTTCGCCCCAGTTGCGATCGATCACGTATTTTTCGGCCAGAATCTTGGCCAAGATGCGCTTGTACATATTGAATTTCGGCAGCGCGAATTCGAGTTTGTACATGTCGCTGTAGTAGCCGATTTGCTTGGTCGAGGGAACCGCCTCCAGCCGCGCAGCCGCATCGTGTTCGATGAACGTGGGGGTGTTGGAATACCACCAATGCCCGTTCGTGACCACGTTCGGGAAGATCCAGGCGTAGCTCGCCAATTCCTGATTCGTGACGCTGGCCAACACCGAAATAGGAAACGTCACTTCGGGAAAGGCGTTGAACAGTTCGCGGTATTGAATGAGGGAAATGCGGCTGTCGTAGAGGTCTTGCCCTTGGTAAACGCCGGCCGCGTAAACGCTCCGATTCACGCCAATCATCAGATCGAAGGGCAAGCCGTGCTGTTGGCAATTCTCGGCCAAGGTCCAGAATACGAATTGTGCCAGTGCGCGGTGATGGCTCTCGCTGTAGTTGACGCCTTGCAAGCCGAATGCTTCAATGGCCATGTGGGCGCGGCCATCGGAAACGCGGGCCGGGGTGAAGTCGGGCGGCAGGGAAATGGCGCACGCGCGGACGTTCTTCTGCGTGAAATGAGTAAACAGCGTTTCGACGGCCCTCCGCAAGGTTGCTACATCGCAAACCTCGACGCCGGTGGCCGTGGTTAAGCGGTCGCGCACACTCTGTTCGGCCAATCGGAACACCAGGTCGTCGGTGCGGAGGCAGGGGATATAGACGCTGGTGTCGAACCCTTCCAAGGGGTCGTCAAAATCGTTGGTGAGGAACACCGCCTCCAAGTTGCTTTGTGAAAGAACCTGGCTGGCCCAATCGTCGCCAGACATCTTTTCCAAGGCGGCGTCGTACAGAGTTTCCCAGTTGTTCGGCGTGATATGCTCGCCCTCAAAACCAAAAAACGCTTGCGCCATTTCGACCAGCCAACTATACTGCACCGTATTCTGGATCGGCCCCAAATTCTCGATCAACCGCCGCACCTTTTCCTTGGGGTCGAGGCCTTCTTCCTCGATTTCGCTTTTGGGCATGCCTGCCGAATGGGCCAACTCCGTGTAATAATGGTAACCGAGAATGTCGGCCAACGTGGCCGAAGCGGGCGCCAAGGGGTTGATGTGCGTGTGCGGGTCGATAAGAACCAGCGAATGTAATTCGCGATAAATGCGATTCCGAAGTTGTAACGACATAGTGGAGGGTCCTCATATACATAGACGCGAAGATTCACTCATATATAGCACAACGAGCCGGGCGGGTCAGCCTGTGGCATAATACCGGGTTCGCTTGACGAAGCCGCCGAAGCGGCATTATTCTCATGTTACCTCCGGTAATTCATAATTGCCGGCAAGCATGTTTGCCGCCCCAACTTTATACTAACCTCTTGCGGGAAGAATTCGCGATGTCGACGCGCCGCTCACTAGGACTGCCGATCACGCTGGGCGTGGTGATGATCGTGTTGTTGGTGGTGCTGATCGTCGGCTGGGTGGTGATGTCGGCTTCAGCCGCCTGGGCCGATAGCGCCAGCGCCCCGCTCTATTGGGCGCTGCTTTCGGTGGGCGCCACCTGTTTGGCGTTGGTGCTGGCGGGCGTCGTGATTTACCTGTCGCTCTCGGTGAAAGCCATCAACCTGAATCGACGGCAATCGAATTTTATCGATAGTGTCACGCATGAATTGAAGTCACCGATTGCGTCGCTCAAGCTGTATCTGCAAACCTTGCATCGTCGGGAAATGAGTCGGGAGGAGTGTCTGAGCTTCTACCAGCAAATGTTGGAAGACGTCGAGCGGCTCGACGACCTGATCAACCATCTGCTCGATGCGGCGCGGCTGGAAAAATCCGATGAACAACTGGCGAGGGAAATCGTTCAGCTCGACGAGCTCTTGCAGCAGTGTGCGCAAGCAGCCCGCCAACGATACCACGAATCGGAGGAATCGCTCCAACTCGATCTCGCGCCATGCTGCGTGGAGGCTCGCCGCGTCGACTTGGAGGTGGTCTTTCGCAACCTGCTCGACAACGCCTACAAGTACGGCGGCGCTTCTCCCGAAGTGACCGTCACACTGCAACTCTCGCCCCATGGAACGGCGCTGGCGCGAATCGCCGACAACGGGCGCGGCATCCCGCCGCACTTGCGCCGCAAAATATTCAGCCGCTTCGTGCGATTGGGGTTGGAGCTCGAACGCAAAGCCAAGGGCACCGGGCTGGGGTTGTATATCGTGAGAACGGTGGTCTCGAAATTGAAGGGACGCGTGAGCGTTAAGGACCGCCCCGGCGGCAGCGGCACGATTTTCGAAATCGAACTTCCCGCCAAGCCGCTCGCTTCTCCCACCGACGCGCCACCGATTGAAGACGCAAAACAACCCGCCTGATATTGCCTCACGCGCCGTTGGAGTTCATGCCTTAGCATCGAGCGGAAAATTAGTGTCGTAGCCATGCTCGCCAGAGCGTGGGATGGTTCACCGCTCACCCACCGTCTGGCGACGATGGCTACACAAATGCGACCGTTATTTATCGAGCGGTGCTTAGCATGTTTTCTTTCGGACGCACGCTCAAGCGTGAACTACAACGGCGCGCGAAGTATAATCACCCGATACCGCCCGATCCCCTAATCGCCGATTCGAAGAGCCACTCGCCTAGAGTGCGTACGGATGCGAACACCAGAATCCCGACGCCCATCCAATGCACCCAATCGCGTTGAACCGACGTCGATCCATACTCCCTCTTTACCGTTAGCAGCAGCAGCAAAAAACCTAAAGACATGAGGGCGTTCGTGGGCGTGTCGAACCAATGGGAGACGTGCTCCAGCATCGCAAACAGGAAAGCGATTGCCCAAGTGGCAAGACACCATCGCCAGAGCCCCGTCGTCGGCATGGCAAAAGCAAGCACCGCGAAAATCACTCCCGCCGCCAGCGACGGAAGCATGTAGCCGATTGTGATGAACCTCAATTCAACTATTTCATCCGGCGAGCCTGCCAGATAAAGCGCCGTTAGATGCACCACGGCGTTAACGATCGTCACGACCCCGTACACCACAACGACCCAATGACCGGGATGTCGGAAAGGCCATTGGGCGCCGCGCGCCCAATGAAAAAGGAGCAGCAAAGTCAGAACGCTGCCGGTCCCCTGCACGAGGCTGCTCTCGATGATCCCGACTACGAGCCGCACGCTCATATAGCTATCCAGGGGGATAACCATCGTTTGGAGTTTCACGATCAAGCTCACACAGGCCATCCAACCCATAAGGTGTGCGATGGAGAGCTTGGGAACCGTGTTTATTTCTTGTGTGCTGCTGTCTTGCGGCGGCGAGTTATGCGTCATGGCTCAGGTCAACCACTCCGCCATCTCGCTGTTGCAAACATCGACAAGAAAAACCGCCTATTTCTCGAACCAGCGTTCCAGCAGGCGGAAGGTGGTGGCGCGGCCGGCGCGGGCGATGGACGTCGTGAGCGGGATTTCCTTGGGGCACACCGCCACGCAATTTTGAGCGTTGCCGCAAATTTGCAGGCCGCCTTCGTCCATCAGAACGTCAAGCCGCTCGCCGGCGTTCACTTTGCCCGTGGGATGGGAATTGAACAGCACCGTTTGGCTGATGGCGTGGGCGCCGAGGAAGGCGCTGTCGTGGGTTTGTTCTTGCCGGGCGGCGAAATCTGCGGCCGATTCGTCGACGCCGGGCGTCAATTCGATTTTCGTGTATTGCGGACAGGCGTCTAGGCAGCAACCGCAACTCATGCACTGGCTCAGCGGGTAGGCCACTTCCTGTTCGGTTCTCGATTGCCGCGGCCCAGGGCCCAAGTCGTAGGAGCCGTCGACGGGAACCCAGCCTTTCACGCGTGTTAAGGCGCGGAACAGCCGTGAGCGGTCGACGACCAGATCTCGCAGGACGGGAAATTTTTGCATCGGTTGCAGTTCAATTTCCGCTGGTTGTTCGTCGAGCAACTTGTCGACCAAGGCGGTGCATGCCTGCCTCGCCTGGCCGTTGATCACCATGGTGCAGGCGCCGCAAACTTCCTCCAGACAGTTGCAATCCCAGGCCACCGGCGCCACCGGCTTGCCATCGGCCGATTGGGCCCGCGCCGCCACGCGCTGCATAACGCTGATCACGTTCATGTCTGGCTCGTGCTCCACCCGATGCCGCTCCCAGTAGCTCGATTCCCCAGGGGCGTCTTGCCGAAGGATGCGAACTTCAAACGAGTCGGAATGGCCGTTGGCGGCGTGATCACTCATGGAACGTTGGTCTCTCGTTTTTTTAGGACAGTGCGGAACGGATCAACCCCCGAATCGGCGTCTGAGAAGCCCGGCTTTTTCAAAAAGCCGGGTTTCTAAACCGGGCGTCGGTTTTCCACACTTTCTAGGTTGTCGACGGCGCCGCTTGGCTCGATTCCTGAGGTGCGCCATTTCCGCTTTCTCCATGACGGCGGGCCATGCGCTCCGCCCAAACTTGCTCGATGACTTCCCCGCCAACCAAGCCGTACAGGCGCGGACGCGGCGGAATCAAGGAAGTGTCTACCTCTTCATACGCGATCTGGGGATTCTCGCCATCCCAACTCGCCACGCTCGATTTCAGCCATTTCTCGGTGTTCTTCTCAAAGCGGTCACACCAGGCCTCGGCCTGATGATGGCGTTCGGCCGGCTCTTCGGATTCAAGCCCGGAGAAAGCGAATTCGGGTTTGTAATGGGCGCCCCGGCATTCATCTCGATTCAGGGCGCCGCGAACAATCGACTTGGCTATGGGGAACATGTCTTTCAGCGCCTTGGTGAAGACAACGTTTTGGTTGGTCCAGGCGCCGGAATCGGAGAGCGAACAATTCCGCGACCGCTCCGCCAATTCGCCCAGTTTTTCGTAGGCCTCGGTGAGTTGATCGTTACGGCGGACGACCGTCGCGGCGCGCGTCATCAAAGCGCCCAACTCCTGGTGCAGCAAGTACGGGTTCTCGCCGCCAGCGGCCTGATTGAGTAATGCGTCGTGTTCCGATTGTTTATCTTGCCTGGCGTTTTCGTACAGCGAAGCCGGCTGGTCGGCCGCCGAACCCTGTTGGGCTTCCATGGCCGATTGCACGCACGGCGCCACAAACAACCCGCTGAAGATGCAACTCAACAGTGAGTTGGCGCCCAGGCGGTTGCCGCCATGGTACTGGTAATCGCATTCGCCGATGGCGTAGAGGCCGGGAATGCCGGTCGATTGATTCCGGGGCGAACCGGCTTCCAAGCCGCCCTCCGCCGATTTTTGGTAATCGACCCACAGCCCGCCCATGGAATAGTGAACGGCGGGGAAGATTTTCATGGGAAAATCTCGCGGGTCGACCCCTTGAAATTTCTCGTAAATTTCCAAAATGCCGCCAAGTTTGCGGTCTAACTCGGCTCTGGGGATGTGGGTCAGGTCGAGGTACACGCATTGGCGATCGGCTTCGACGCTCAGCCCGTCGTTCACGCAGATGTCAAAAATCTCGCGGGTGGCGATATCTCGCGGCACCAAATTGCCGTATTCCGGATAACGCTCTTCGAGGAAATAATACCGCTCGGCGGTGGGAATATCTTGAGGCGCGCGGCTGTCGTTCGGTTTGCGGGGCACCCAAACGCGACCGCCTTCGCCGCGAGCGCTTTCGCTCATCAGGCGGAGTTTGTCGGCGCCGGGAATGGCGGTGGGATGCACTTGAATAAATTCGCCGTTGCCGTATTTGGCGCCCTGTTGGAAGCAACGGCTGACAGCACTCCCGGTGCAGACCATCGACATCGTGCTGCGGCCATAAACCAAGCCGGGGCCGCCCGAAGCCACGATCACGACATCCGCCGCGAAAGAGCGAATTTCCATGGTCATGAGGTTCTGCGCCACCGCGCCGCGACAAACCCCGGCGTCGTCTCGAATGGGGGAGAGGAAATCCCAGTATTCATATTTGTTGATCAGCCCATCGGCTTCATAACGCCGCACCTGCTCATCGAGTGCGTAGAGCAGTTGCTGGCCGGTGGTGGCGCCGGCGAACGCGGTGCGTTTGTACAGCGTGCCGCCGAACCGCCGATGATCAAGAAAACCCTCTTGCGTGCGGTTGAAGGTGACGCCGAGGCGGTCCATCAGGTCGATGATTTTCGGCGCCGCGTAGGCCATTTCCTTCACCGGCGGCTGGTGTTGGAGGAAGTCGCCGCCGTAGACGGTGTCGTCCAGGTGCTTCCATTCGCTATCGCCCAGTTGCCGCGTTTGGTCGTTGCAACTGTTGATGCCGCCTTGGGCGCAAACGCTGTGCGAGCGTTTTACCGGAGTGAGGCTCATCAAGTCGACCGGCGTTCCCAGTTCCGCCAATTTCATTGCCGCGGCCAAACCCGCTAGTCCGCCGCCGATTACCAAGACACGTTGATTCGCCATTACTGTCCGACACCTTGAACGGGAGTGATCCGTACGCTTTTGTTACCCGCACCTAGCCGCCTGTGTGGGTATCCGACTCCGACTCCGCCTGCGCGGCGCCGGTTTCAGCCTCCGCCGCATGAGGCGCGCTCTTTTCTTCCGCCTCCTCCTCCGTGATTTCGCCACTGGCCAGCTTCGCTTCCAGCATTTTATGCTCGACTTGGCGGGCCGCCTCCTGATCGACTGTTTTCATGCCCCAAAGAGCGCTCATGCCCACGACCGCCAGTCCTACGCCAAACACCGAACAGACGAAACTAGCTCGTTTTTGTGCGGCGGGAGAAATCCAAACGCCCCAAGTTATGCCCATGGTCCAAATTCCGTTGGCCAGATGAAACACGCACGAGAGCATGCCGATGGCGTAGAGAATGGCCACCAAAGAGCTTCCCAGAGCGGCGCCCGCCGACGATGCAGCGTTAAACGGAGAAAATTGGGCGCCGAAGAAAGGATGCGCCACGTTTTCCAGCCACCACGCCGTGTGGAACCAGCCGTGCATATGAAACACATGCCAGAGAATGAACACCATCGCCACCATGCCGCTGCCGCGCTGCAAACTGTAGCGAATATTGCTCGTGTATCGGTAGGCGCCGCTATTAGGCAGGCCACCGCGAATGATCACCACGCCCAAAATGCCGTGGAACAGCAGGGGCAGGAAGATAAACCCCCATTCCACCACCGGCAACGCGGCGCCCAAGCTGTGGATCTGATACACCGCCGTCTGGAAACGCCCCGGGCTGTCGAGCACGCTGGCGTTGGTCAGCAGATGGATGCACATATAAGCGCCCACGGGAATCAGCCCCGCCAGCGAGTGCAAGCGGCGAATCAGAAACTCATTTCTCTCCAGAAACGTTGACGATTCGGTCGATCCCACAGCCCTTATTTCCTTTCTAGCCGGGCGATGCGCCGCTTGATTCGAACCGTTTTCTTTACCAAGAAAGTGCGAATCACGACGAACCATGGACGGCGCCCATCGATAACTCCAAAACAAGCGACGCCGAGAGTAATTGGCCAATTGGCCGACCGCGCGGCGCCGCGAGTGCTACGTAGTATAAAGGCGCTGCCCCAACTGGCAAGCGGGCCGAATTACGATTGCAAGTGAAAACGGTAACCGGGACCGCATCGGGATGTTTCTCTTGGGCGAGCGGCGGAAAATAACTTACCCGCACGCAGCGGGAGTCCGTGAGTTTTTTTAGTTCCCGCCTGCGCGGAATTGACCGTTTGCTGATTCACTCGCTTGCGCTTCGTGCTTGTACCAAGTAAATTTTCATCTGCCGCTCGCCTAAAAGCCCGGCATTTTGAAAATGCCGGGCTTTTTGGGGCCCGGGAAAAAACACGGTTTGTAAATTCTTTTCCGCCGCCCGCCTTGCGACCGCGCAGACAACCGGCCAGACGATCGACTACAATACCCCAAATTCCGAGTCCGATGTAAGCACCTGCGTTGGCGACCTTCCTTTGGCGTTCGTCCTGCGGAGCGCTACTGACTCGGTTTGGCGGCCATTGCCTGATGGCATCGAAAACAACCGTTGGCGTTTGGAGCGAGTCGAATCTGATGGGATTCTTAAGCGGTTTGGAACATTGTGTCCGAGAAGGAGAGCCGCTGTCGGCTCACACTTGGTTTCGTTTCGGCGGGTTGGCTCAGTATTGGGCGGAGCCAACATCGCTCGAAGATTTAACGGCCATTGTCAAACGCAGTCACGACGAAGGCGCGGCGGTGCGTCTGCTGGGCGGCGGCTCGAACGTGGTCGTCCGCGACGCTGGAGTGCAGGGCGTGGTGGTTCACCTTTCGGCGCCGGTGTTTTCCTAGATCAGTGTTCAGGGAAGGCGCCTGAAAGTTGGCGGCGGCGCCAAGCTGAGCCATGTCGTTTCGATGTGCGCCAGCCAAGGTCTGGCCGGCATGGAGCAGTTGGTCGGAATTCCGGGCGTGGTCGGCGGCGCCCTGCATGGAAATGCCGGAAGCCACGTGGCGGATATCGGTCAATGGACCGTCGGCGCCACCGTCATGACCCGCACCGGTGAAATAGTGGTTCGCGATTCGGCCGATCTTCATTTTTCCCATCGCGACAGCAGCCTCAACGAACTCGTCATTCTCGAAGCCGAATTGGAATTCGAGCAAGACGACCCCCATGCCCTCACGCAAAAAATGCAGCAAAACTGGATCGTGGCCAAGGCCAAACAGCCAATCATCGGCCAATACGCCGGCTGCATTTTCAAAGACCCGGGCGGCGTCAGCGCTTCGAGTCTGATCGAAGACGCCGGATTAAAAGGCGAACGCATCGGCGAGGTCGCGATTTGTGAACGAAACGCCAATTTCATGGTCGCCGAACCTGGCGCCCAATGCGACGACCTGCTCAGCCTGATCGACTTGGTGCGCAGCCGCGTTTCCGAACAGTTGGGGGTCGACCTGGAACCACAAATCGAAATTTGGTGAGTCGTTGTCACTTGCACGATACTCCTTCCGCGCCGTTGGAGTTCATGCTTTAGCACCGCTCGATAAATAACGGTCGCATTTGTGTAGCCATCGTCGCCAGACGGTGGATGAGCGGTGAACCATCCCACGCTCTGGCGAGCATGGCTACGACACTCATTTTCCACTCGATGCTTAGCCTGTTTGAAAAGCCCGGTATTTTGAAAATGCCGAGCTTTTTCGTCGGGCGGTCGGCTTACTTCCAGTGGTAGCTCTTTTGCTTGCGGTTCCCGGCAAGACGAAGGGAGCCGTCGGGGAAAACTTCCATCAGCGTGTAAGCGTTGTTTTCCAGGCCCGAACCTTCGACCATCGCCGCCAAGGTGCAATAGTGGACGCCGTTGATTTCTCGATAGTCGTTCTGGTGGCTATGGCCTTGAAACACGGCCGAAACCTGGCCCGACGCTTCTAAAACCCGACGCACGTCGGCCGCGTTCTTAACGCCGTAATGATTGCTCACATCGAGCCGCTGGTGTGCGAAAACGATGGTCGGCCGGTTGTTCGTTTGCAGATCCGACTGCAGCCAATCGAGTTCGGCGGCGGGAATGTTAGGATCGGTCCATTGAAAATTCTTGCGGCCATAGGGTGCGCCGTCCGACCGAAAACAGGAATCCAGAATGATAAAATGAATACCGCCCTGGTCGAACGCATAGTAAGATTTCTCGCGGCCCACGCCGCCCAGGAATTCTTCTTTGGTCAGCGTATAGACGCAATGATTTCCCAGCACGTAGTGCTTTTCTCCCGGCGCCGCGGCGAATGCCTGGCTCACCGTTTTGAGGTAGCTTTGCTCGGTGGCGACCGATTCGGCGGCGTCGATGAAATCGCCTAACTCCACAATAAACGCCGGTTTTGTTTGCTGGAAGTAGTTCGTCGCTTCAGCGAGTTTCGCCAACGATTCCCGATAGTGTCGGCTGCCGGCGGGAGCTTTGTCGGCATAATGGAAATCGGTCGCCATGCCGACCCGCACCAACGATTTCTCCGTTCCTTCGTCTCCTTCGTCGGCCCAGAGCTTGCGCGATGCGGACCAATTAGCGCCAGCGCCGAGCAGCAGCATGGCGCCGCCTTGCACAAAGGCTCGGCGTTCGGAAAAGTTCTTCGATTGTTTTGAATCTTGCAGCATGGTCGTCGCTCCGCGAGTCAGCGCCGTGGTGAGGATTGTGGGAAGATCACAAAAAAGGTGTCAGCACCGAATGGCGCCGCCGGACATTTTATCTGAAGTCCACGCGGCGCTGAGGAAACACACGGCGGCGCGAAAGGCGGGTTATTCTACCATGCCTTGCCATCGACCTGGATACCCTGTTGCTTGTTGTTCCCGCCCCAGCGAAGCCGTGTGCCTGCCGCCGGGAATTGACCCGAGGAGTTTGAGGGAGGACAATGAATCTGGAACCGGTTCCGATTCTTTGCCGCCAAGAGGTTGCTTTACGCACTTGCCGCCCGGCCCCTTGGTTTCTTTTTGCGCAAGCAAGAAACGCGGCGGTGAACGAGAGCAACCAAGGCGCGCTTACAGCACATCGAAGGATGCAACATGTTTCAATTCCTCACCAACACGCAGGCCGGTTGCCGCCGTTTGTTCCCGCGTCATTTACTATATCAAATGACCACACTGGCATTTTGCATCGCCGCGGCGGTCATTCCACGATTCGTCGATGTGCAAGTGTTTGCCGCTGACCCAAGTAGACGCCCCAATGTGCTCTTGATCATGACCGATGATCAAGGATACGGCGACTTGCATTTCCACGGCAACGACAAAATCGATACGCCGGTGCTCGACAACCTAGCCCAAACCTCGACTCGCTTCGACCGGTTTATGGTCAGTCCGCTCTGCACCATGACGCGGGCTTCGCTGATGACCGGCAGGTATTACCTGCGCACCGGCGTGGCTTCGGTCACGCGCGGCCTGGAAACCGTGCGGGGCGACGAAACCACCATCGCGGAGGTGTTGAAAAAAGCGGGCTACGCCACCGGTTGTTTCGGCAAGTGGCATATCGGCGAGCACTACCCCAGTCATCCGAACGGGCAAGGATTCGACGAATTTTTCGGCATGGCCACCGGCCACTGGGATAACTACTTCAACCCCCGGCTGGAGCACAACGGCGAGCGGGTCGCGACGCAAGGCTACATTACCGATGTCTTGACCGAGGCCGCCATGCGGTTCGTGCAAGAGCATCGCCACGAACCGTTCTTTTGTTATGTGCCGTATAACGCGCCGCACACGCCAATGCAGGTTGCCGACCACTACTTCGACAAATACAAGGCGCGCGGCCTGGAAAACAAGCCGGCGGCCATTTATGGCATGGTGCAAAACATTGACGAAAACGTCGGCCGGTTGCTGCAACAACTCGATGACTTGAAAATCGCCGAGAACACGATCGTGATTTTCCTTTCCGACAACGGCGCCGAAGGGCCGCAGGGCAGCCGTTTCAACGCCGGCATGCGGGGCATGAAAGGCAGCGTGCATGAAGGCGGCGTGCGCGTGCCGATGTTCGTGCGTTGGCCGGGCAAAACAACACCCGGCCGCGTGGTGCAGCAAGTGGCGGCGCACATCGACGTACTACCCACGATTGCCTCGCTGTGTGGCGTCGGCGCGCTGCACGCCAAGCCGTTGGATGGAATCAGCCTCGCGCCGCTGTTGCTGGAGGAGAATCCGCCCTGGCCCGCCGGCCGCATGATTTTCACCCGCACGCCCGGCTGGCGAACGCTGGTCGGTTATTCAGCGCCGATGATTAAAAAGTTAGAGCCGTTTCCGGCCGCCGTTCGCACCCAGCGTTGGCGAATGGTGAACGAAGGCGGGGCTTGGCAACTGTACGATATGCAGGCCGACCCAGGGGAAAAACAAGATGTCGCGAAGTCGCATGCCGATGTCGTCCAACGTTTAAGCACGGCCTACCAAGATTGGTTCGCCGAGATCACGCTAACGCCGCTCAAACGTCCGCTGATTCCCATCGGCTATGCGGCGGCGCCGGTGGTGGCGCTGCCGGCGCCCGAAGCGTACTTCGGCGGAAGCATTCGCTGGTACAATCAATGGGGATTCGCCCACGATTGGCTCACCGATTGGAGCAACCCCGCCGACGCCATCGCCTGGGAGGCCGATGTCGTGGCGCCCGGCAAGTTTGAAGTCAGCCTGCGCTACGCATGTACCGACGCGGCCATTGGCGTTAAGCTGCGTGTGGAGGCGGGCCGGTCGGCGGTGGAGGGCGTGATTGATAAATCGCACGAACCTCGCCCGGTGCAGCGGCCTAGCCGCATCGAAAAAAAACGTTTCACGCAAACGTTCGGCTCATTGCGATTGGGAAATATTGCACTCCAGCCGGGTCCGGTTCGCATCACGCTCAAAGCGCTCGAAGCGCCGGCGGGCGAAATATGCGATATCCATTCCTTGATTTTGAAGCGCGTCGACTGAACGTATGATTAAGCTGTTTTTAAGGAGTCTTCTTGTGACGGTTTTATGTCGTTTCACCCTTGTCATTTTACTACTCGCGGTAATGGCCGCTCCGGCGCCGGCCGCGGAATTGGAACTGCGCGACCACGACCGCGTGGTGCTGTTGGGCGCCACGTTCATCGAACGCATGCAATCGTATGGCTACCTCGAAACGGCGCTCACGGCAAGGTATCCGCACCGCGATCTTACCTTCCGCAATTTAGGCTGGAGCGCCGATACGGTGGGCGGCGTTTCGCGAGCCGTGTTCGGCAAACCGGAAGACGGTTTCAAACGGCTGGTGCACGATGTGGCGTTGGCCAAGCCGACGGTTATCGTGATCGCGTATGGCGGCAACGAAGCCTATGACGGTAAAGCTGAAGAGCCGGCTTTTCGAGCGGGGCTGAACCATTTGCTCGACGCCTTGAACACCCTGCAAGCCAGACTGGTGCTCGTTTCGCCGCCGGAGCGAGAAAATCTGGGGCCGCCCCTGCCCGACCCCGCCGAATACAACGCCTCGCTGCGACGATACATGGGCGTTGTTCGGGAAGTGGCCTCGGAACGAAAGATCCCCTACATAGAACTGCCGCCCATTGCACCGAACCACAGCGGCGCGCCGCTGGCTGATCCGCTCGACCAACTGACCAACGACGGCATCCATCGAACGCCGTACGGGCACTGGCGCGCCGCGCCGGTTATTGCCGCGGAACTGGGGCACAAAGCGCGGGTTTGGCGGATCGATCTCGACGTCTCGAAGATTTTGTACGACGCCACGGGAACCGCGGTTTCCGCCGTGGAAATGTCGCCGCAACATGTGGCGTTCACCGCGTCCGACACCACGCTGCCGCTCTCGCCGCCGCCGCGTCACTCCCCGGCTGGCGCGTATCGGCTGGCGCCTACGAGAATCGTGCGCGTGGGCGGACTGCCGCCGGGCGCGTACGAACTTTCGGCCGATGGTGAAATCGTGGCCCGGGCCACGGCGGAAAGTTGGGCCAAGGGCGTATCCTTGCGGCGCGGCCCTCAGTTCCAACAGGTGGAACAACTTCGCCAGGAAATCATCAGCAAGAACGAACTGTTTTTCTATCGGCATCGTCCCCAGAACGAAACGTATCTGTTCCTCTTTCGGAAACATGAGCAAGGCAACAACGCCGCGGAAATCCCGCAGTTCGATCCGTTGATCGAAAAGCAAGAAAAGTTGATCGCGCAACTGCGCGTGCCGAAGGCGGTCCGATACGAACTCAAACGGGCGCCTTAGCTCGTCCGAAGTTACTTGCCGGGCTTTTCTGAGCGACAAGCCGGTCGCTTATTTTCGGACAATCTCTTAAAAAAGTTCTCTCTGCGTTTCAATCTCTCTTTATTCCCGCGACGGCCTTGCCGTCGATCACCAAAATAATAATGAACATGTCTCACTCCGCTCACTTGCCGCGCGGCGCCTTTTTTTGGCTTTCGGCTCTGCTGTTCGTTTTGTCGGCGCCGCTCACAACACTGGCCCAGCGCGACCTGAAAAATATTCCCGACCCAGACCCCGAACTGGAGCGGAAGTCGTTTATCGTGGCCGATGGTTTTGAAGTGCAACTCTTCGCCGCCGATCCGCGCATCGCGAAGCCGATCCAAATGAATTTTGATTCACAAGGCCGCCTCTGGGTGGCGAGCAGCGGAGTGTATCCTCATATCAAGCCGGGCCAGAAGGCGACCGATAAAATCCTCATTCTGGAAGACACCAATCGCGACGGCCGCGCCGACAAAACCACCGTCTTCGCCGATGGGCTGCTGATTCCCACCGGCGTGCTGCCCGGCGATGGCGGCGTGTACGTGGCCAACAGCACCGAACTGGTGCATTTCTCCGACACCAACGGCGACGGCAAGTCAGACCAACGGCGTGTTGTGTTGGCGGGTTTCGGCACGGAAGACACACACCATCTGCTGCACACGCTGCGTTGGGGGTTCGATGGCGCCCTCTATATGAACCAGTCGATTTATATTCATACGCATTTGGAAACTCCTTACGGCGTGCGGCGGCTCAATGGCGGCGGCATCTGGCGGTTTCGCCCCGACACCATGCGAGCGGAGGTGGTGTGCGAGGGGTTTGTGAATCCTTGGGGCAACCATTTCGATTACTGGGGGCAGGAATTCGCCACCGACGGCGCCTACGGCGAAGGCATCAATTACGTCTTCCCCGGCGCGGTGTATGTGACGGCGCCGGGAGCGGTGCGGCGTTTGCGAGGTTTGAATCCTGGCAGTCCTAAACATTGCGGCTTGGAAATTCTCAGTGGCCGCCACCTGCCCGACGATTGGTCGGGCAATATGATCACGAACGATTTCCGCGCGCACCGAGTGTGCCGCTTCGTGGTCAGCGAAGACGGCGCCGGTTACGCCTCGCGCCAGGAAGAAGAGCTAATCAAAACCACGCACGGCGCCTTTCGGCCGATCGATGTGAAGGTCGGTCCCGACGGCGCCATCTATATTGCCGATTGGTACAACCCGATCATCCAACACGGTGAGGTCGATTTTCGCGACCAACGCCGCGACCACACCCACGGCCGAATTTGGCGCGTCACGGCGAAGAACCGAGCGCTGGCGCCGTGGCCCAATCTGCCAAAGGCCTCCACTGCGGAGCTGCTCGACTATTTGAAGGCGCCGGAAGAATGGACGCGTCTGCACGCCAAGCTGGAATTGAAATCTCGCGGGGCGGCGGAAGTGGCGCCCAAACTGCGAACATGGCTGAAAAACCTTGATGTTCAAGACGCCGCCCGTGAGCACCATCGCTTGGAAGGCCTGTGGTTGTTTCAAAACTTGCGGGTCGTGGATACGCCGCTCTTGAATGAACTGCTTGCTTCGCCCGACCATCGGGTGCGGGCGGCGGCGATGCGCGTGGCCGTTTTGTGGGGTGAACATTTGCCCGATCTTGTCGATCGTTTGGCGCGGGGCGTTCACGATGCACATCCTCGCGTGCGGTTGGAAGCGGTGCGGGGGCTGGCCGGCATTCCGACCGATCGTTCGGCGGAGTTGGTGTTCCAGTCGCTGGAATATCCGCTCGACCGTTTCTCTGATTTCGCCACGTGGCGGGCGCTGCGACAACTGCAAGGCGTGTGGTTGCCGAAGGTCAAAGCCGGAGAACTGTACGGCGGCAGCGTCGATAAACTGACCTACGCCATTAAAGCCGTGGGCGACGCCGCCGCGTTGGCGCCGTTGGTGGCCATGTTGCGCGAAGGCAAGATCGCTCCCGAGAAAACCGGCGGCGTGTTGCAGTTGATCGCCACCACGGGCGACGCCGCCGCCTTGAGAACGGCGTTGGATATCATCGTCGGCGGTTCCTCTGAGTTCGACGACCAGCAGCGCGCTCGGCTGCTGACGAATTTGGTCAGTGCTTCTCGTTCTCGAAAAATGACGCCGACCGGCGACTTGGCGCCATTGGCCAGTTTGCTCGACGAGAAAAACGCGCTCCGCACGGCGGCCATTCAGGCGGTCGGCGTTTGGAAAATCCAGGCTGGGCGAGAACAACTTGCGCAGTGGGCGACGGGAAAATTGCCGCCGGGAAAAGCGAAACCGTCGGCCGAAACGCGCGGCGCTGCAATCTCGGCGCTGGCCAGCTTGGGAGGCAAGGAAAACTTCGATATTCTGGCGGCAGTTGCCGCCAACGCCGACGATGATTTCGTACAGCGGCGCGCGGCCGTGGCGGCGCTCAGCGGAGTGCAGCCGGTCCGAGCGGCCGGCTTGGCCGTGAAACTTTTGCAGAACTGGCCGCAAGATGAAGACCCCGCCGGTCTGTTCGCGGCGTTTCTGGCTCGCAAGCAGGGCCCCGGCGCTCTGATCAAGGCAATGGCTGGAAAAAAACTACCGCCCGACACCGCCAAACTTGCGCTCCGCGCGGCGCGCAGCGGCGCCCAATCGTCGGACGAACTTTTGAAAGCGATCCAAACAGCGGGCGGGCTGGACCAAGCCGGTTGGAAACTCAACCCCGAGCAATTCGCGGCCTTGTTGGTCGATGTTGCGAAACTGGGCGACCCGGCTCGCGGCGAAGCCATTTTCCGCCGCGACAACATGCAGTGCTTGAAGTGCCACTCCATCGGCGGCGCGGGCGGGCGGGTCGGCCCCGACTTGCTGAGCGTCGGCGCCAGTGCTCCGGTCGATTATCTGTTGGAGTCGATGTTGGATCCGAACAAAAAGATCAAGGAAAATTTTCATTCGCAAATCGTGCTCACCGACGAAGGCCGCGTGATCACCGGCGTGCGCGTGCGGGAGTCGGAAAAAGAACTCGTTCTACGCGACGCCGAAGATCGCGAAATCACGATTCCCATATCCGCCATTGAAGAACGCCGCGATGGCCGCTCACTCATGCCCGATGGCCAAGTCGATATCTTGACGCGGCAGGAATTGATCGACTTGGTGCGGTTTATGTCCGAAATCGGCAAGGTGGGGCCTTACGCCGTGAGCAAGGATCGGCTGGTCCGACGTTGGGAGCTGTTGGAGCTAACGCCCGCAGGCAAACGGCGGCTGAACCGCACCAGCTACGACACCGCCGCCACCGATGACCCAGCCCTGGTTTGGAAGCCGGTCTACTCAAAAGTTTCGGGAGAACTGCCAACCAACGCACTGCCCCAGTTCGTGATCCATCGTGATCTGGACCCAACGAGTTTCGTCCGCTGCCAGATTGATATCAGCACACCGGGCAAAGTGCGGCTGCTGGTCAAGGCGCCCGCCGGGCTCTCCTGGTGGGTGGACGAAAAGCCGCGCGTCCTGGCGGCGGAAAACGTTCTTGAATTGAGCCGGGGACGGCATCAGTTGACATTCGCCGTCAATCAAAAGCAACACGCCGAACCGTTGCGCGTCGAGCTTCGCGATGTCGAAGGTTCGCCCGCGCAAGCCATGGTGGTGGGCGGAAAGTGATTTCGGGCGTCCTCCGGCAGTCAAACAAAAAAGCCCGGCATTTTGAAAATGCCGGGCTTTTAATTTGAACTATACTGCGCACGGTTGAAAATGGCGTTTTTTCGTTTAACGGCAAGCCGAAGGCGGCTGCGTTTTTCTGGTTTGCCCGAACGCGTGGGCTCAAAACGCAGCCGCCTTCGGCTTGCCGTTAAACGAACCATTACTAGTTGTGCGAGGTCTAAAGCTGCGAGAGCACTTCTTCTTCTTCCGGGAAGCAGCCGGTCTCGTGCTTGGAATAAAGGGTGCGGCCGTCCTGTACGACATCAAACACGCCGCCCTTTCCTGGAATCATTTCGACGTCTTGGCCGGTTTTGGCTTTGATTTTTTCCGCCAGACTGGCGGCTTGAGGATGGTAATTTCATTGCATGCAATAGGTGATCGAAATCGCCATGGGGGGTCTCCTTCTATATCCTAAATACTGTTAAACAAGGCCGTTGTTAAACAATGGCGTCGATGACGCGCCCGTGGCTGATCGGCAAGGGGCGTCCGGTTTGGTCCAACACGCGCGTGTCGGCGTGGTGGCCCAGGCAATGGAAGATGGTCGCGGCGATATCGCGCGGCGCCACCTGGCCCGCCATTGGGTAGGCGGCGTGTCGGTCGCTCTGGCCATAAACGACGCCGCCTTGAATGCCGCCGCCAGCCAAGGCTACGGAGAAACATCGGCCCCAGTGGTCGCGACCCGCGCGGGCGTTGATCTTCGGCGTGTGGCCAAACTCTCCCACCCAAGCCACGAGCGTTTCGTCGAGCAAGCCGCGTTGTTCGAGGTCTTCCAGCAGTGCGGAATAGGTTTGGTCCATCATCGGCATGAGGAAATCTTTCAGGCACTCGCAATGCTTTTTGTGGGTGTCCCAGCCGCCGTTGTTTTCCTTGCCCTCAATGCGTTGCCAATTCACTTGCACCAGCGACACATCCGCCTCGATCAACCTTCTGGCCAGCAAGATAGACTGCCCGAATTTCGAGCGGCCGTATCGATCTCGCACTGTGTCTGGTTCTTCGTCCAAGGCAAAGGCTTTTCGGGCCCGGTTGCCGACCAGTAAATCGAGGGCTTGCTCGGCGTGTTGGCCGAACTGGCGAACCTTGGCCGCGCGTTCGAGATTGCGGGCGACGCCATCGAGCTGCCGCAACAAGCTTTGCCGGTCCGAAAACCGCTGGGAGGGAACATCTTGGGGAAGCGTTAAACCGGGAACTTGGAAGTCGGGCGAGGAGGGGCCGCAGGTCAGGAGCCAGGGGTCGTACTTGCGGCCGAGCACGCCGGCGTCTTGCCCCGGCCAAACGATTTCGCCCACGTTGGCAATGTGCCGAGGCAGCGTGATCGCCGAGGGCAATCCGCCCCGGTCGGGCCGCAAGTTGCGCACAACCGCCCCCAGCGAGGGCGCCAGATTCGGCGGTTTGGCGGTGGCGTTTTCACGGCTCAACGGCACGTGCGGCACGCCGGTGAGCATTTGGTAACCACTCGACGAATGGGAGTTGTCGTTCGAGACCACCGCCCGCAGCACCGCCAAACGGTCGGTCAGTTGGGCGGTTCGGGGCATCAATTCACCGACCATCATGCCCGGCGTTTTGCTGGCAATCGCGCCGAATTCGCCGCGAATTTCCGCCGGCGCTTCGGGTTTGGGATCCCACGTTTCGTGTTGCGGAGGACCGCCATTGAGCCAGAACAAAATCACCCGCTTGGCCCGTCCAAACGAACCGCCGCGTTCGCCGGAGGCCTGTGCTGCTTGCGCCGCCAGCAACTGCGGCAAACCGAGGCCCAAGGCGCTCAGCCCGCCGATGCACATCGCCTCTCGCCGCGAAACGCCGTCGCACAGCCGAGAGTTTTGTCCTCGAATTGAAAGCATGAGAATATTTTAAGCTGGTTGCGCACCCACGTAAAGGAGAACTCCCCTGTCAAAAAGGGAGCCTCGCCATTGATGAGAATCGTCCTGAAATCAGTTCAGCGAACACCGAACACGGGTGCAGGAACCGGCTCCTTTTTTTAGGTGGCCATATTTGGCGGAGTTGCTTGGACGTTTGGGTGGAATGGGCGGCCGGGGCGAGCGGCCAGGAATTTTGCGAGGCGGTCGTCGTCGCATAACGCGGCGGCGCGAATTTG
>JAJRWU010000082.1 GCA_024276655.1 Planctomycetota bacterium | reverse complement strand
TGCACGGGCGATGAGCAGGTGGAGCAACTTCGCCAGCGGGCCAAGAAAAGCAAGCTTGTTCAAGCCGAAATTGCCGCTCAAGGTAATTTCGCCACGCTCGTGCGCGCCGGCGCTTTGCCCGGCGCCGCCGATTGGACCCACGAATACGGCGACCCCGCCAACTCGCTGATGTCGCAAGATGAACTGGTGCGGGCGCCTTTCGGCGCGCTCTGGTTTGGAGGGCCCGCCGCCGCCAACGACCTTTTCTTCAACCGTCACTTTTGGTCGCCTAGCCTGACGGTCAATCATGGACGCATGTTCTTTCAAGGTCCTGAAGTGTTTGCGGCGGTCGACATTTACACCGGCCGCGTATTGTGGCGAAAGAAAATATCGAAGGCGGTCAGTCCTGGAAGACTGGGCACTTTTTTTGAAGGAAAACGCGTCGGCTTCCATTTCCTCGCGGCGGACGACGCCGTCTATCTGTCGGACGGAACGCAGTGCGAAAAAATCAGCCCGATCACCGGCGAAACGCTGCGCGTCTTCAAGTTCAAGCGTCCTGAAGCGCGTTGGGGAACCATGCGGCTCTGGGAAGACCGGCTGATCTGCACGGTGTTTCTGCCGGGCAAGAGCGGCCAACTCGAACCGGCTGAAATCGTTTCGCTCGATCGTGATACGGGTGAGGAAATCTGGCGGCACAATGCAGAATATGCGGCTTCGTTGGCGGCCTTGGGAACGGAGCAAGTGTTCTACTACGACGGCCTGCTGGACGGTCTGTACGACGCTTGGAAGCGCAAGGGTTTGCCGCCGAAAATCAAGAGCGGCGGTTACCTCAAGTCGCTCGATATTCGCACCGGGCGGGTGCTCTGGCAGAGCGGAACTTCGCGGGCCGTCACTTGGCTGGGCGTGTCCACGCAAAAAGGCGTGCTGGTGGCGTCGAACAAAAAAGGCGTCGAAGCCTGGGACGGCGAATCCGGCCAAGCGCTGTGGGAAAAAAACCAAGAGGGCAAATGGTTCGTGGGCCATCCTGAAGGCGTCTGGGATAAAGTCATTCTCTGGAACGACCGCATCATCGACCAGCGCGGCCCCGGCCTCTCGTACGATGTGAAAACCGGTAAGTCGATCATGACCTCCCATCCGCTCACCGGCAAACCCGCCCCTTGGCAATTCACCAAAACCGGCCACCACTGCAACTACGCCGTGGCCAGTCCTCATATGCTCACGTTCCGCGCCGGCTCGGCCGGGTTTTTTGATCTCGATACCGGCGCCACCGGACGGCTGAACGGCTTCCGCTCCGGTTGCCGAAACAGCCTGATTCCCGCCGGCGGAATTCTCAACGCGCCGAATTTCGCCCATGGCTGCGTGTGCAGCTATTCGACATTCACTTCGTTGGCGTTGGTCCACGTTCCAGAGGCCGACCTCTGGACCTACAACGCTTTCGGCTCGCCGACCAGCGCCATCAAACGCGTGGGCGTGAACTTGGGCGCGCCGGGCAACCGCCAAGCCGAAAACGGTACGCTGTGGCTCGATTACCCCAGCCTCGGCGGACCCGCTCCCAAGATCAACGTCTCGGTGAAGGGTAAAAAGCCGCAATATTTTCTCGGGCATAGTCTGGCCGTTGCCGGCGACGCCCTGCCGTGGGTGGGCGCATCGGGCTGCATCGGCCTCGATGCGCTGCACGTTCGCCTGGGCCGCTCGCAACCGAAGCAACATTGCCGCGTGACGTTGTATTTTGTTGAACCGGAACACGCCTCCCCCGGAGCGCGTGTGTTCGATGTTTCGCTGCAAGGCCAGCCGGTCGTGAAAGACCTCGACATCTGGCGCGAGAGCGGCGGGCGCAATCGGGTGCTTGTTCGTACGTTTGAAAACGTGGCCTTCGACGACGCGATCGACATTTCGTTCGCTTCAAAATCCGGTCGGCCGTTGCTCTGCGGCGTGGAGATTGTGGTGGCGGAGTAACGTCCCTACGCGTTGGAATCCAGCGGCGGCGGCCAATAGCGAAAAGCCCGGCATTTTCAAAATGCCGGGCTTTTTGAATAGCGTCGGATTCGACCACGACGCCCATCCTAACGCTGCGCCAGCTGGTGGTAAAGTTGCAACACTTGGGCCGACGTTCGCTCGACTTTTCGCCTTTCGAGCACCGCCCGCCGCCCTTGCTCAGCCAGTTTTTTGCGTGCTTCGTGATCAAGCAGCAGTTCGTACAGCACGTCGGCCAAATGCGTCGGATCGTTCGGCCGCACCAACCGCCCGCCGCCCGTATCGGCCAGCAATTCCGGAAAGGCGCCGTGGTCGGGCTGCACAACGGGAACGCCCGCCGCCAAGGCCTCCAGCACAAACAAACCCTTCGGCTCCCGGTACGTGGTGGGCGTGGAGAGCACGTCCAACTCGCGCAAAAAATCGACCTTGTCTTGATGGCGTTCAAACAGATCGCGGTATTCAAAAGCGTCAGCCAGTCCAGCATCGCGCAACTTTTGAAACTGCTCTTCGGCATACCCTTCGGGATCGTCGCCAACCCAACCCGCAATATGCAAACGGGCATGCTCCATTTGCGGACGGCGCCGCAATTCGATAAACGCCTCGATCAACACATGCAACCCTTTTTCGCTCACCAGCCGCGCCAAATAGCCAACCGTGGGCGGCTTGGCCATGCTGGGCGCCGGCGCCGCTTGCGCGAATTCCGTCGTATCAATTCCCAGCGGGAGCACGTGGATTTTCTCCCGCGAAATGCCAAAATATTCCGACATATAGTCTGCGTAATACTGGCTGTTGGCAATGAAGCCGTCGATCGAATCGATCAGTTTGTGAATTTCTTGAAAGGCCTGCGTGCGGTATGGCTCGGTCAGGCCATCGAGGAAAATATCGTCGCCTTGGAGCGTCGCCAGAATCGGAACGCCGACTTCCTTCTTGAGCATCGGCGCGCTGCCCGCGATCAACATATTGGAAAGACAAATCAGGTTCGGCTGCTCTCGGCGCAGCCAGGCGCATAGCCGCGCGACTTCCTTGCGTTGGAAACCAGAAACGCCGCGCAACATCGAAACCGTCAAGCCGCCCAATTCGTGAGGATTCGTTTCCACGCCGTGCAGCCTGGTGGCCAAACGCAGCAACCAAGGTTGATCGAGAAAGCGGTCGACGAGCATCGGCAGGTGGCGAAACAGGGGGATTTTCTGCTGCAAATAAACGTTCACGCCGCCGAAGAAAACACGGTCGACGCTGATATTTTCCTCGTCGGTGCGAATCGGCGTGTACAACGGCAACAGTTGAATATCGAGGCCCTGTTTCAAAAGCGCGCTGACCAGCGTGTTGTCGTGCATGCAACTGCCGCAAAACATACCCGCGCCGCCGGCGGTCAGGTACATCACGCGTAAGGGAGAATCGGCCATGCGTTGCTCAGGAAGCGCGGGCGCGCTTCGCCTTTATTCGAGGTTCCAGCCAGCGGTAAACAAGCAGAACGCCTAGCACGGCGCAGGCGGCGAATCCATAGGTGCGCGTCACGCCCGATTCAAACACCATGGCGCCGTTGAGGCCGATGAACAACAGGTAGGCATGCAGTGCGATTGTGGTGCGCCGCGAGCGTTCATAATAGGCCTCGCCCCGGGCCAGCCACCAGAGGGCGTCGGCGGCCCAAATCGCGGCGAACAGGTAACTGAAAAAGATTCCTTCTCCGAACGCCCAGCCGATGACCGCCTTGGTTTGCTTGGCCGTTTCCGCCACGGCGTGGGCGTGGCTCCAATGGTGATAAAAATGAAACGCAGCCGCCACATGCCCTAGAAACAAAAGGCAACCGGCCAGCCAGATCCACTTCGCGGCGCGGCGCCAAAGCGAGTGTTTGCCCCCCGCACAATTTCCCGCCGCCGAATTTCCCGCCGACGAATGTCCCGCCGCCGAACTTCCTGTCGCCAAATTCCCCGCCAGCACCACCACATAACAGACCAGCGCAGCCCGAATCGACCAATGAACAATTTGAGGACCGGTTAACATCGGGGCGGGTCTGGGAGAAAAGGCGGGCGGGCGGGTGGGTTTTCAAGGGCGCGCGAGAACAATGCTCGTGCGGCGAACGATTAGGCCCGGCGGCGCTGCTGCTCAAACGACCGTCCGAACAGTATGTATAATATAACGCACGCCGGTTCCTTTTATCCTTGCCTGAGAAGCATAACATGCCCCACGCCCATTCTCCACCGCCGGCTGGCGCCTTCAGCCGCCGGTCTGTTTTATTCGGCGCCGCCGGCGCACTATTGGCGCCTTCGTTGTTGCCTACGTCATTCGCATCGGCCGCGCCGAAGTCGAAGAAGCGATTTCAGTTTTGTGCGTTCGTGAAAGGCGTGCAATCGCTGCGTTACGATGAACTGGCCGACCGCATGGCCTAACTTGGCTTCGATGGCGTCGAAGCCACCGTTCGCAAGAACGGGCATGTGTTGCCCGAACGTGTCGAAGACGACCTGCCCAAGCTGGTCGAAGCGTTGGCCAAACGCGGTCTGGCGGTGACGGTAATGGCTTCCGATGTGAACAGCGTCGAACAGCCGCATACGGCGAAGGTGCTGCAAACCGCCGCCACACTGGGAATCAAGCGTTACCGATTGAAGGCCTACACCTACGACTTGAAGCAGCCGGTCAAACAACAACTCCAGCAATTGCGGCCGACCGTGCAAGACCTCGCCGCGCTGAACCAGGAGCTGGGCATTGGCGGTTTGTGCCAAAACCATTCCGGCTCGCGGTACGTCGGCGCCACGCATTGGGATTTTGACCGCCTGCTCCAGGGTATTCCTTCCTCGCAGATGGCAATTGCTTTCGATATCCGGCACGCGACGGTGGAAGGCGGCCTGAGTTGGCCGGTGTATTTTAACTTGGCCCAAGAACGGCTCGGCGCTATCTATGTGAAAGACTTTCGCTGGGATGGCCGCAAGGCGTACAACGTGCCGCTTGGCGCCGGCAAGGTCGACCCTCGTTTTGCGAAATTACTGCTGGCCTCCGACTTCAGCGGCCCGATTTCCGTGCATGTGGAATATCTGCTGAAAAAAGGAGTGAAGGAAAACATCGCCGCCTTGGCCGCCGATTTGAAAACGCTTCAAGGCTGGCTGGGTGATTTTTGAAAACCGACGCGCTTTCCATGGCGGGAAATCGGCGGCCGTATGCCGGCCGTTGCTCGCGCATTTTTGTGTTAGCATGAGGTGGTTGGCTACGTCCTGTTTCCGCTTTTTTCCGACGATCGAAATGTTCATGAATTCCATTGTTCGTGTTTTGGTTGGGGCCGTACTGATTTCGTGTTTTGTGTTTTCCGCAGCCGGCGCCGGTGAAGGGCAAGGCCGAAATGCCGCGGCGCCGAAGTCGCGCGTGTTTCGTTTCCATTATGGCGCCACGTTGCACCAGTTGCCCGCCGGCGCTCGGGTGCGCGTGTGGTTGCCCGTGCCGCAGACCGACGAATATCAGAGCGTTCAGATGTTGCCGTCCAACCTGCCCGCCGAAAGCCAAGTTTCCATCGAACCGAAATACGGCAACAAGATTCTGTACTTCGAGACAACAACTGCTTCATCCGGTGGGGCTTCCTCTGGAAGCGAGCTATTAGGAGAGTTGACATTCTCTACGGCGTACCTGGTTAAACGTCGTGAAGTTCGGGGCTTGGCCAGCGATGCTGAATCCGGCAAGGTCACCGACCTTCCGTTTAGCGAGCGGCATCTTGACACGCAGCGGCGAAAACTGTTTCTTTCGGCCAGCCGGAAAACGCCGTTGGCCGGCAAACATTTGGACTTGCTCCAGGGCGTGCGGTTTTCGCCCGATCCGTTGGACGTGGCCCGCGTGCTTTACGACCGCGTCGACGAGCATGTGCGGTACGACAAATCCCGGCCGGGTTACGGCCAAGGCGACGTGCTCTGGGTGTGCGATAGCCGCTTCGGCAACTGCACTGATTTCCACAGTTTGTTTATCTCTTGGGCGCGGTCGAAAGGCTTGCCGGCGCGATTCGAAATTGGCTTCCCCTTGCCGCCGAAGCGGGGCGCCGGGAAAGTGGGCGGGTATCATTGCTGGGCTTGGTTCCACCGCGAAAACAAGGGCTGGGCGCCGGTCGATATCTCGGAAGCCGACAAACACCCGCAACTGAAAGAGTATTACTTCGGCAACCTGACCGAGAACCGCGTGGCCTTCACGACCGGTCGCGATATCGAACTGACGCCGAAGCAAGATGGCGGTCCGCTCAATTTTTTCATCTATCCTTATGTTGAAGTTGATGGCCGGGCGTGGCCTCGGGCGAAGGTTGCGTTGACGTTCTCCTACGCCGACGAGCGTCAGAAAAATGCTGGTGAATAATGTATGCTTCTCCCGGCTTGCCGTTAGGCGAGCGGCAGATGACATTTTACCTAATACAAGCACGAAGCGCAAGCGAGTGAATCTGCAAACGGTCATTCCCGCGTGGGCCGGAACCAAAAAAACTCACGGACTCCCGCTGCGTGCGGGTAAGTTATTTTCCGCCGCTCGCCTTAAACGAAAATGGCGCCATTTTCAACCGTGAGCGGTATCGACAACGCCCGGCAATCATTAAGGAATAGTCCTGAAATAAGTTACCGATTGCGGTTCAGAAAAGCCCGGCATTTTAAAAATGCCGGGCTTTTAATTCGGTATGTTAATTCAGGATTGTTCCTAATGGGCGTGGTTCGGCCGCTCTCCGTCGGTGAACCAGCGGGCCCCCACGCATTTGGCTAGGCCCAACCGGGCTCGATGCAGGCGGGTCCAAAGATTGGCTGATGTTATTTCCAACTCGCGGCAAATGTCGTTGGAATCCATTTCTTCCATGACGCTCAAAACAAAAACGTCGGCCTGGCCGGAAGGTAAATGTTCCATGCAACCTTGCACAACCTCCCAAAGCTCGCCCGCCAAAACGCGTTGTTCCGCTGCATTGAAGCTGGGTATGGCGTTTTGCCGCCAATTGCCTTTTTCATCGAACAGTTGCGCGCTGGGGTCGTTTTCATCTTCATAGGAGGCGGCCCGAGCATGCTTCGAACGCAGGCGAACGAAGTCGACGATCTTGCGTTTTAGAATCCCCAGCAACCAGCCGCGTTCGGAGCCCTGGCCAGAGTATTGCTCGCGAAACCGAATGCCGGCCAGAAAGGTTTCCTGCACCACTTCCTCGGCGGAGTTGGAATCTCGCAAACGCGAATAGGCGTATCGGTACAGATAGTCGCCGTATTGATCGACCCACTGTTCAGGATCGATGCGTTGTAATGGAGTTGTTGAAGATTGATCCACTGACGCCTCCGGTCGCTCCCGCCCGATCAAGGTTCGCCGCGGATTCGACACACGCAATTGCCGCTAGCGTTTGGCAAGAAACAAACCATCATTTTACTCCAATTCCATTGACGGCCGAAGGTCAAATGGCGGAACCCCGGCAGTTTGGGCGGTGAGCCAGCAGACCGCCACGCCGATGTGTTCTTGCCCGGCGGCGCCGTTTCAGCGAGTTGCTCTCGGCGGCGGTTCCGCGAGCAGCCTTTCGGCATAGCTTCGAACACGGAGCATCACAGAGCCGTAGGTCAGCTTTTGGTCGGATTCATAATGGTCTCGGATTCTTTCCAGCTCCTTCCGAACGCCTGGCGTGTTGTTAGGCGAGCGGCAGATGAAAATTCACCTAATACAAGCACGAAGCGCAAGCGAGTGAATCAGCAAACGGTCATTCCCGCGTGGGTGGGAACCCAAAAAACACTCACGGACTCCCGCTGCGTGCGGGTAAGTTATTTTCTGCCGCCAGAGCCTGAGTTTTTTATCTCCGCCGCCAGTGGCAATACTTTCGCCGCCGGGAGATATCGCCACCGCGAAAACCCAGCCCTCATGGACGACGAAAAACACGCGGCGGAATGCTCATCCTGGCGCCCCTTGGGAAGTCGGTCAGGCAGCGTCGATGAAGAATCGACCGCTCCGACCGTCAAGGGTGTATACGAAACGGAACGCGATTTGTTTGTAGTGAATGCCGGAAAGTGAAGAATTTTAGATAAGCCCGATCGCACCTAACGACCATTCGGTCAATTTGTGTCGGCTTTCGCAGAGCGAAAGCCGACTATAGGAAAATTGGTAACCGTTCGCGGCGCTGCGGGAATTTGCAACAGCAATCTATCCCACGGCGAATAGCCGATATACGGTCACGAAGACGGGAGACGGTCGAGCAATATCTGAACTTCCGCCGGCGCTGCGGGAAATTGCGATCACATCCAGCCGACAGATCAACACCTGTGAACGGTTACTCTTCTTCTTTCGTGCCGTTCGTGTATTTCGTGGTTGTAAAATGCCCCCTGCGAAAGGATGGAACAAAAGAATGTCGCCACGCAGGTCATCGTAAATGGAACCACGAAAGGCACGCTGAAGCGAACTTCAAGCTCAAATGCGAACGAAAAGTTTTTGGCGGTACATCCAGAGGCAGATCAGCCAAAAGAAGAGGCCGACCATAATCGAGTGGGTCATCGGTTCGTAGGCGGGGCCGAATAAATCGAACAGGCCGGTTCCAAAAGCCCTCTCGCTCGGGCCGCCGAAATGGGTTTGCAGCGTTTTTGTCGCCCAGGGTCTGAGCAATTGCCCCATGAAATACATCACGAGGGAATTGACTCCCACCACCACCAGCGGATAGGCCAAAAAACGCAGCTTCACGACGTCGAACAGCAAATAGAACGCGGCCAGAATCCAGCAACAGATTCCGCTCGAAAACAGCGCCCAGGAGGGCGTCCAGATACGTTTGACCAACGGGCAGAGGTCGTAAAAGTCGAGTGCGTAACCGGCGGCAACGCCCACGCCGCCGCCGATAATCAGGAGCGAGAGTTTGCTCCAGGAGCTGAATTCGCTACGGAGCAACTCTCCGCACAGCAGGCCAAAAATCATCGTGGCCAACGAGGGCAGGAAGTTGATCGTCTGGTAGCCGCCCTTGTTGTATTCGAAGGGCGTTTCGCGAGGAAACCAATTGAGTACGACGACGTCGATCGCCTGGCCAACGTTGGCGTTTTTTTGCCAGGCGGGGCCGACCAAGGCCAGTTCTTTTTGCGCCCATTCCGCCGAGACGCCTACTGAATCGTCGCCGGTGGTTAGGTCGATTGTTGGGGCGTCGTGGTACGTGTACATGGCCCAGGTTCCCCCCAGCACGGCGGCGGCTACGGCCATCTGCGCGATCCAACCTCGATCGAGCACGAGAAACAAGAACAGATACCCCAGGCCGATTTGCGAGAGCACGTTCATAAACGACCAGTTGGTCGAAGACGACCAACTCGAACTCAAAAACACGCCCAGCAGAATAAGCACCAGCGACCGCGTGGCGGCGTGGCCCAACATGCGCAAATAGGAGTCGCCCCTGGCGGCGCGTTTCGCGTACGAATACGCCATGGAAACGCCCACCATAAACATAAACGATGGTTGGATCATATCCCAATAACCCCAGCCCACCCACTGGGCGTGGCTGAACTGCTGCTGAATTTGCATCCAAAAGCTATCGTTTGGATTCTCCTCCAGCATGCCGCGCGCGGTGGCGGCAAGTCCGAACCCGCCGAAGGCCAGCGAGATCATGATCAATCCCCGATAGGCGTCGAGCGAAAACAGACGGCTGGCGCGGCGGGCGTCCTGTGTTTGCTCCCGCACCGGCGGACGACCGGCGGCGGTCGAACTCGGAGTAATCATATTGCTCATTGATTTCACGCTTTCATCTGCCGCTGGCGCAACAGGGCGTCCACTTCACGAACGTATTAGAGTAGGTCGATCAAGGAGTCGTTGTTGTTCTGCTCGCGTTGGGCGCGCAGCTCCTTCATGAGGAAGGAAATCATGGCGCCTTGCGCGCGGAGAGTTTCTTCCGGCGTGGCGACCGCCGCGGCTTTTTTTTCCAAGGCGGCGAACAGGGCCCAGTTGATATCCCACTTTTCGTCGTCGGCCGCCGCAGCACGCAATTGTTTGACGGTGTTGGTCAGATGCGAAAGCAAGTCGGGCGATATTTTGCTCGGCGTTTGAGAGTAGGGCCCTTTTCCCATTCGATATTGCGGCGTGAACGACTTTCCCGCGCCGCCGTAGATCTGCCAAAAAATGGCGGCCAGCGAAAGCAGGCCCCCCAAGGAGGCGATCAGGCTGGGCAGCCAACCGATGCTGAAGTACATGCCCAAGGCGACGACAAAACAGACGCCCAGCACCACGTATAACATCGGATGCACCGTGCGCGACGACACCCGCCCGCCGTAGATCAGCCGCTCCGAACTTGCCGCGTGCTGCGTGATGGCCTCAGGGCCCGCCACTCTCACGACAATCGCCGTGATGTTGTCGGGCCCGCCTCGCAGGTTTGCCAAGTCGAGCAACAGTTGGGCCGCGTTTTCCGGGGCCAGATGCGCCAAGATGGGGGCTAGGTCGGTATCGGGAACGGGGCCGGTGAGGCCATCGCTGCAAAGCAGAAAAACATCGCCTTTCCGCGTTTCATAGGGGCCTTCAAAATCGATGTCAATATCGAGGCTGGGGCCCATCGACCGCGTGATCACATTCTTCAGGCCCCGGATTTTGATTTCGCCATCGGGAGGAAGTTGCCCCGCGGCGCGCATTTCCCAAACAAGGCTGTGATCGAACGTGAGTTGCTCCAGCTTGCCGCCGCGAAGTCGATAAATTCGGCTATCGCCCAAGTTCGTAACCACGGCGCCTTGCGGCAAAATGGCCAGCGTGCAGCAGGTCGTTCCCATATTGTGGAAATCGGAGTTGGCCAGCCCGCGGCGGTTCATTTCCGCATTTGCATCTCGGATGGCCTTATTCAAGGCGTCTGGCGCTGAACCTTCGCGGTATTTCCGGTAAAGATGCGGCACTCGTTCGGCGGCGATTTTGCTGGCCAGTTCACCAGCGGCATGCGCTCCCATGCCATCGGCAACCAAAAACAGATGGCCCCGCCCCTGAAAGCCAGCTTCATCGCGCGCCAAAGATATTGCAAAGGAATCTTGGTTATTAGAGCGCCGCATTCCTATATCGGAAAGGGCGGCGTACTCTAAGCCCGTTTGCCAAGATTTTTTTTGTTCTGACATACGCGAACTGCAATACCGATCAACGGGAGGACGCCATCTTTATTCTTTCGGGAAACCATTCCGCTCTCAACCCATTCTACTTTCGCCGCCGCGAACCTCCTAGTCGGCGCCGCCATTCCTGCTCCAGCGCTGCAACGGGGGCGGTTAACGGCTGCTGCGCGAAAAAGTCCGGCTTTTTGAACATGCAGGACTTTTATTTTCGGCACACAGACTCCGGATGGATCGATCGCGACCGCCAGAGATTATCTTACCAACGGAAAAATTCGATGTCGATCCTTAACTTGTTTCATTTTAATGACTTGCGAATGCATTTCGGGAGAGCGTCTTGATCGGTTTGGGAGTTTGTGGCGTTGGCGGCATCGCGTATAACGGTAAACTTCGGCTTGTCTGAACGCGTTTTTTCACGGGCGCTTTTTCATCGGCAACAAGATCGACATTAATTAGATAGCGCCAAACCTTGCGTTTTGGCCGTATGACATCCATGGACCCCGAAAACCGATCTACCTCTGGTGCGAGCGACGCGCCCGCCGCCGCTCGCAGTTGGCCGCGGCGGATGATCAACCGCTTGGAAGTCGACCGGGCTGTTTTTTTCGCGTTGTTGTTGCGGTTTTGGCAATTGAGCGGCGGCGCCGTCACGATGGCGCTGATCGCGACTTTTCTCACGGCCCAAACGCAAGGCGTCTTCTACGCGTTCGCCACCTTGATGGCGCTCCAGTCGTTCTTTGAGCTGGGTTTTAGCATTGTTATTGTGAACGTCGCCAGCCACGAATGGGTGAATCTGCGGCTGGACGACCGAGGCGCCATTATCGGCGACGCCGCCGCCCTATCGCGTTTGGCCAGTTTGGGCCGTTTTGTAGTTCGTTGGTATGGGGCGGCGAGTTTGCTGTTTGTTGTTTTCGTTGGGGCCGGCGGCGGGCTTTTTCTTTCGCTGGGAGAAGCGGCGGCCTTCGATTGGCAGGCGCCCTGGACGGCCTTGGTGTTGGCCACCGGCGTGTTGCTCTGCCTGCTTCCCTTGAACGCCGTGTTGGAGGGCTGCAATCAGGTGTTGGCGCTCAATAAGTTTCGGCTGGCGCAGGCCATCTGTGCGAACCTGGCTGTCTGGGCCACGATTCTGCTCGGCTTGGGGCTGTGGGCGCCGGCCGCCGCGACAACCGCCCGCGTGGTGTGCGAACTGTATTTTCTAGGGATTCGATACCGACGTTTTTGGCAGTCGTTGTTGGTCAAACATTTGGGGCCGGTGATCCACTGGAAGACCGACCTGCTGCCGATGCAATGGCGGCTTTCGGTCAGTAGCTCCGTGGCCTTCTTCGCCATGAATATGATGGTGCCCGTGATGTACATCTACCATGGACTGGAGGTCAACGGCCGCATGGGCATGACCTGGACCCTCGTCTCGACGCTGCAAATGGCCACCCTGGCTTGGGTGCAAACCCGCGTTCCCAAGTTCGGCATGTTGATTGCCGTGGGCGATTTTGCGGAACTCGATCGGATCTTCAAACGACTCACCTTGATCTCGCTGGGCATGATCGCGTTGGCTAATTCGGCCGCTTGGGCGGGCATACTGGCGTTGACGCTGGCCGGCAGTTCGTTGGCCAACCGGTTGCTTGATCCGACGTCGGCCGGTTTGCTGTTTCTAGCGACATTCGCCTACCACGTTCCCCATTGCCAGTCGATGTATGTGCGGGCGCACAAGCGGGAGCCGTTTTTGGTGGTGGGCGTTGTTTCGAGTTTACTTTCCGGCGGATTGGTTTGGTCGTTGGGCGCTCCCTGGGGGCCGGTTGGCGCCGCGGCTGGTTATCTGGCGGTGGTGGCCTTGTTCACCGCGCCCACCACCTGGATGATTTGGTCACAATGCCGGCGAGAGCATTGAGCCAGCTTGGCGCCATTACGGCGAGCGGCAGATGAAAACTTACCTAATACAAGCACGAAGCGCAAGCGAGTGAATCAGCACACGGTCATTCCCGCGCAGGTGGGAACCCAAAAAAACTCACGGACTCCCGCTGCATGCGGGTTAATTTTTATCTGCCGCTCGCCTACAGGCGGCGGCTCGCAACCACGTACGCACCAACTGAAACTAAAGTTTTCGCAGCAAGTTTTTTTTCCGGGCACAACACAATCACTTGACGCATAGCTTGCGCGACGAAGTTTCGACCAGCGTACAGACGTCAAGAATCAACGAGATTCGCCCATCTCCCATAATATTGGCGCCGCACACGCCGGGAATATCGTGGTAGTTTTCTCCCAACGACTTCACCACCACTTCGTCTTCCCCAAGCAATTCGTTCACAATCAAACCGATCTGCCGGTTTTCGTCGCGAATGATCACCACCGCCGGATCATCGTCGCGCTGCTCAGACCTCCCGGTGTTTTCACGTTGGCTCCAACGGAACAGCTCGTCCAGATCGACCAGCGAAAGCGGCTCTCCACGCACGCAAACCGTGCGTTTCCCATGGACCGTGGTGACATCGCGGCCCTTGACTCGTATAATCTCGACAACCGACTCGATCGGAATCGCGAATACGTCGGCGTCGATTTCAACCAGTAAACAAGGCATGATGGCCATCGTGAGCGGCAGTTTGATTGTGAACACGGCTCCCACGCCGGGCGTACTGTCAAGCTCCACGGAGCCGCTCAAGGCTTCGATTTTGGACCGCACGATGTCCATCCCCATGCCGCGTCCTGAAACATTGCTGATGCTTTCCGCGGTGCTGAATCCGGGCTCCCAAATCATTTGCAAGGTTTCGTGATCGGTCATGCTTTCCAGCGCGTCGCGGGAGCAAAGTCCTTTCTCAATAGCCTTTTCGCGAATTCTTTTCAGATCGAGCCCTTTGCCGTCGTCTGTCACTTGAATGACGATGCTGTTGCCGCGATGAAAAGCGTCGAGCGTGATTGTTCCCAGCGCGGGTTTGCCGACGTCCAGGCGTGCGTCGGGCGATTCGATTCCGTGGTCGGCGGAATTCCGCACCATGTGCGTGAGCGGGTCGGCCAACTCATCGATCATTCTTTTATCAAGTTCAGTGTTCTGGCCTCGAATGACAAGCTCGATCTCCTTCGACGCGCTGCGACTTATGTCGCGGACGACGCGTCGAAAACGCGAGAACAGCGGGCCGACCGGCACCATGCGGGCGTCCATCACGGTTTTTTGAATTCCGCCCGAAACGCGGTCTAGGTCATGCACTGCCTGGTTGAGGTCGGCATAGGTGGCTCGAATTGAAGAGAGTCGTTCAAATTCCGTGTTTAATATCTCTAGATGCGATTGCATTTCGCGAACGTGACGCCGTATAACGTCCATGTTTCCCAAGTCCGAGCGCGTTTCCGCCGGCGCGCCGACTTCCAGCACGACTTCCGCGAGCGAGCCGCGCATTTTCTTCAACGACTGAACGCCTTTTCGCGTGACGGTGGCGTCCTTGATAGCATTCCCGATGCGGGCAAAGCGAACTTTATTGTTGACCAACTGCCCCGCCAGATTCATCAGCCGATCTAATCGCTCGACATCGACCCGCAGCGTTTCCACCGCCTTGGCGCCGGTTTTTTCGGCCGCTGGTTTTTTTGACGCCTTGCCTTGCGGCGAAGCACGTTGCGTTAACGCGGAAGCATCGCTCAGGTCGGCGGGGACGGCGGCATTCTCGATGCTCGAAGCAGTTGCTTCGGGTGTTAGGGTTGGCGCCGCATCCGTTGAGGAATCAGCGGCGGCAGGGTTTTCCACAGCGAGCTTGGTCGGATCTGCGCTGGCGTCGTTTGCGTCGTTGGGAATGTTGGCCGGTGCGCTGCTGGCGTTGTCGAGGCAACTATTGTCGTTGAAAAAATCATCGGCGGCGCCTTGCGCAGTCGTTGGCCGTTCGGTTCCTGTTTCTTCCAGTAAAGACTGAATCCCGCCCAGGACGACCAGGCAGTCGACCTCTTCATCGCTTGAGTTCTTGATACACGCGACCATGGCTTCCAGACGGTCGACGGCTTGAAACATCAGCTCAATCATTTGCGATTCGATCGAAAGCTGATCGTTGCGCGCCGCGTCGAACACGTTCTCGACCTTGTGGGTCAACCCAGTGATGTTGTCGAACCCAAGCATTCCCGCCAACCCCTTCAGGCTATGGGCGGAGCGAAACATTTCGTTAAGAAGTTCGCCGTCGCACTTCTCGGCGGGGTCGTCTCGACCTTCAGCCCACTCGTCGAGGTAAAGCAGGTTCTGGTTGAGCTTTTCCAACAACTCCGCCGATTCATCCAGGAAATCTCCCAAAAGTTCGTCGAGGAATTGGTTGCTGCTTGTCGCGGTGCCTGCATTCATGGGATGCATCCTGTATGATCGCGTTTAAACGCCGCCTTTGAAATAATCCTAAGAGCTCCTAACATAACCTCTGTTTGGCGTTTCAAACACGGAGTTTGATGCTGACCTGCCAAGTTGTGTTAGAAGGTATAACGCAGTTTCGCAAACGGCATCTTTTGTGTTTCAGGGCGTACAAGCCGAAGAGCGGGCTATTTTTTTCGACCGACTCAATTTGGCCAGCACCAGCCACCATCGATCCACTTTTTCAAAGGCGAGTTCCAGCGCCTCGGCTAGGCTGTTGAATTCGCGCAATGGTTTGAGCAAGCATGCTTCGGCGCCGTTGCGCATGGCGTCGAGCGCCTTGGTTACCGAATCGGGCGGCATAATGACGATTACCTGCAACGCCCCATCTTGCTGCTTGATTTTGATCAGCAACTCACCGTTGACCGGTCCGTGGGGATCCATGCTCAAAATCACCACCCGATACGCGCCGGTTCGAAGTTCACTCAAGACGCTGTCGGGCGTCGACTCGTGAGTGACTTCGTAATTCCTATCACCCAGACAGAGCGAGACCGAAGCGGCCGCCGATTCGTCGGCGTCGACGTACAGAATTTTTCTCGGCGAAGTGGTCATTCGTCTCTCCGTTTTTATTTCCCATTCGAGAACTGCTCGACATATCCCTCGGGAGGCTCCCCCAAATATAGGCCACGACTTGCGCTAAGAGCGCAAGCCTTTTTCGTGGGGAATCCGCATTATTCCTGCGAGCAACCGTTGCAACCGGCACAATCGCAAAAACTGGCCGGCGTAATCGCATGACGGCGAGAGAAGCCCGGCTTTTTGAAAAAGCCGGGCCTCTGAACCGGGAAGCTGTTTTTCCGCGTGTTCCTCATTGGGCCGCGCCACTTTTGTGCCAAGGATGCACGGCCAAAACGCAGCCAAAAATAGCAATTGAGCGGAGCGGGCGTATGTCGTATGATTGAAGAGGTTAGATCCCCTTCACGGCCCCCTTCACGACCCCCTTCACGACATTTCCAGCATCGGTTCCGATTTGTGGTGCATGATTCCCTTCAATCCGACCCCCTTCAATCCGACCATTGCGCCGAGAAACTCCGTGCTTTAAGCGAACCGACGCGGCTCAGAATTATCGACACTCTGCGTTCCGGTCCTCGGAGCGTGGGGCAGATCAGTGAGGCGCTGGCGACGGAAGTCGTTACGGTCTCGCATCATCTGGGCATTTTGAAAAACGCGGGGATCGTCGAACGGGAGCGGCAAGGGCGATTCATCATCTACAAACTCCGCAAGGGCATTCTCGAATTCAATCGCCGCAATTCGCTCGACTACATCAATCTCGGCTGCTGCCGGCTGGAAATTCCCAAGTAGCGTGGGAGTTGATTTCGGTGCAGGCCGCGTCTACGAAAAACGCCAGCGATGATGCCGTCCGCCGCCACGCCGTTGATCGCCGACTTGCACGCTTCGGCGCTTCGCATTGTGGCGGCGAACACAGGCGCGGGTAGTCTGGCGATTTCGCAACTGCTGGCGGTTCCCGGTGCATCGCGAACGCTGATCGAGGCGGTCACCCCGTATGCACGGACTGCGTTGGTCGATTTCCTGGGCGGCGAGCCGGAGCAATTTTGTTGTGCCGCAACCGCGCGTTCGATGGCGGCGGCGGCGTTCCAACGAGCATTGTTTCTCGATGAATCGGAAGACCCTCAAACACTTTGTGGACTGGGCTGCACCGCCAGTCTGGCGACGAGCCGACCGAAACGCGGCGCGCACCGCATTTATGTGGCCGTGCAAACGATCGACGCCACCCTTTGCTGGTCGCTGCAATTAGAAAAAGGCCGCCGGCAGCGCTGCGAAGAAGAAGCGTTGTCGGCCGTGTTGTTGCTCAACGCCTTGGCCGAAGCGGCGAAAATCTCCCCACGCCTCGAACTGCCGCTCACAGATGCAGAGCAGTGCCATGTCCAGCGGTTCACCGCGCCGGCGGCGTGGGGCCAACTCATGATCGGCGAATTGGCGGCCGTTCGCGAGCCGCCCGGCTGTTCCCCGCCGGCGGCAGCGCGTTGTATTTTTCCTGGTGCGTTCAACCCGTTCCACGCAGGGCACCAACAGATGGCCGACATCGCGCGGCGTTTGACCGGTAAAGAAACGGAGTTTGAGTTGTCGGTCGAAAATGTCGACAAACCACCGCTCTACTACCTCGAAATCTCGCAGCGGGCGGCGCAGTTTCAAGACGTCGGCGTGCTCTGGCTGACCCGCGCCCCAACGTTCTCGCGCAAGTCCGAGATCTTTCCCGGTGCGACCTTTGTAATTGGCGCCGACACCGCCCGCCGCATCGGCGAAGTGCGGTATTACCAAAACGAAGCCCATCGCGACGAAGCTTTGCGTAAAATCGCCTTGGCGAAATGCTCGTTCCTGGTTTTCGGCCGACTGGAAAACAACCGCTTTCAAATGCTCGACCATTTACAACTCCCGCCAGCGCTGCGGGCGCTTTGCGAGTGTGTGCCGGAAGCGGAGTTTCGAGCCGACGTATCGTCGACCGAAGTCCGTAATGCAAAGCCGCCGTCCTAGGCGAGCGGTTCGTTGAACGGCGCGCCGCGGGCGATTGTGTTTTTTGTCTTGCCGGAACGGCTGGGGAGCGTTCGAGGAAAAGAGAAATGATTGTCCTGTCGTCGCCTTTCGCGGAGGAAAAGCGACACCCATTGTTCGAACCGCCCTTAGCACCTGTCCAGTACTATTCTGTGCAATGGCGTTATGGAATTTCCGCCAAGCCGGAGGCTTGAATGTCTTCCAGGGATATGAAACCAAATACGCCTGGCCGTCGCTTCGGCTTTGCCGGTATCTGAAAAACACGGAATAGTTTTTGGACAGGTACAAAGTGTGGAAAAAATTTCCTCCCGGTTCAGAAGCCCGGCTTTTTGAAAAAGCCGGGCTTCTGGCGCGGCCAGTTCGAGAGTTGGTTGTTCCATGATCCCGAAATAAACTTGCTTTGTGGGGTGATTGCTTGCAACCGCCTCACGGCCGCGCCGGGTCGAAAAAAAATACGCTGAAGCGTACACTCCAACGGCGCGTTTCAATCGAAGGAATAACCGGCGAAAAATAGTTCGTTGGGGCGGCCGTCTTTATAGACCACGATGCAAACGCCCTGCCCGCGCTCGACATGGTCAAAAAACCCCCTGTTTTCTTCGATCATTTCCCGTGTTGGTTCAGTGCTGCCGTAGCGTTCTTCCAACGTGAAAACATCTAACGCCGCCACCGTGCAAAAGTCGGCGAATTCCGCCACATGGTTCAAATCGAGAATCGAACGCGTGCCATCGGCCCCGGCGGCCAAGAGCGCATCTTCAATGGAGGCGTGTGCGGCGCCGGGCGCGGGCGGGTGTTCGCCCAAGGGAAACGGCGGATAAGGCATCACGGGATTGTAACGACCCGCGGCAAACTCGCGCTGGCGCAACGCCTCCAGCGCCGCCGCGACATCATTCTGGTAGGGAACGAAATAAAAGTAAGCTTCGGCGCCCATGAAAAAGATGCCCGATTTTTAGAGATGCAAAAACGCGACTTCCAGCCGCCCAAAGTATATACTCGAACCATGCTAGGCAACAGATTTATCTCAACCTCCAGTTGCCCGCCCTACCGAACCACACCCTCGCAGCACACCCAATAAGGGGCCCGCCATGAAGCCGTCTCTCTTCGTTCTTCTATTTTCGGCGTTGCTGGCGTCAGCGTCTTCTCGCACCCAAGCCGAGGAGTTACGCGCCGGCGCCGCCGTGGTTGATGTGACGCCGCAGCAATTTCCGGTTTTTGTCAACGGAGGCATGCTCAGTCGATCGATTGATACCGTGAAAACGAAAGTCAAGGCCCGCGCGATTGTGCTCGACGACGGCCGGCAGCGGCTCGCCGTCGTGGTCGTGGATAGCTGCATGATGACGCGTCCTTTTTTAGACGACGTCAAGAATCTGGCCTCGCAGCGCACGAAACTTTCGCCCGACCACATTCTGATTTCCGCCACCCACACGCATTCGGCGCCGGCCAGTATGAGTTGCCTGGGCACCGACGCCGACCCAACCTATGTGCCGTATTTGCGTGAAAAAATCGCGGAAGTGTTGGCCGCCGCCGAAGCGAATCTGGAGCCGGCGCAATTCGGCTGGGCCGTCAGGAACGCGGCCGAATTCACCGCCCTGCGGCGTTGGATTCTCCGCCCCGACCGAATCGCCGACGATCCTTTCGGCAACCCAACGGTCCGCGCTAACATGCATGCCGGAAGAAACTGGGACAACGTCACGGGAGAGTCCGGCCCCGAAGACCCGGACCTCACGATGATATCGTTGCAGTCGGTGAGTGGTCGGCCGATCGCGCTGTTGTGCAACTTCTCCATGCACTACTTCTCGGGAGAAAAGGGCCTCAGCGCCGATTATTACGGCTTGTTCTGCGAAAACCTGGAACAGCAATTGGACGCGAACAAGGAGAACGGCAATAAGGAGAACGGAACTAAACAAAACAAAACGGCGCCGCCCTTCGTGGCGATGATGTCGCACGGTTGCAGCGGCGATATCTGGCGCCGCGACTACAAAGTTCCCGCCGACCAACAACCCAATTTCACCATCGATAGTTTCGCCGCCGGTCTGGCGAAAATCGCCCTTGAGGCCTATGCCTCAATCGAACACCGAGATACCGCCACGCTGGGCATGAACGAAGTGCGGTTGCACCTCAAGTATCGAACTCCCGACAAACAACGCTTGGAATGGGCCCATCGCGTGCTCGACGCCATGGACGGGAAAACTCTGAAAACTTCACAACAGGTGTACGCCCGCGAGCAACTTATTTTGCACGAGCGGCAGGCGACCGATGTCGTCGTGCAGGCGATTCGCATCGGCGATATCGCGATTGCCGCCACGTCGAATGAAACGTATGCCTTAACGGGCCTCAAGCTCAAACTGCAAAGTCCGCTGGCGAAAACCATGGTCATCGAACTGGCCAACGGCGGCGATGGTTATATCCCCCCGCCCGAACAACATTTTCTCGGCGGATACAACACCTGGGCGGCGCGGTCGGCTGGCCTGGAAGTTCAGGCCGAGCCAAAAATCGCCGCCGCCGCGCTAGGGCTGTTGGAACAAGTCGCCCACAAGCCGCGACGCACATATCGCCAAAGTAAAGGGCCGACCACCGCTGCGGTTCTCAAAGCCCAGCCATTGGCCTACTGGCGGTTAGATGAATTCGCCGGACCCGACGCCCGCGATTCCTCCGGCCACGATCGCGACGCCATCTATGAACAAGGCGTGGTGTTTTTCTTGGCCGGTCCGCAAAAAGGCGTCTGCAAAAATGGCGAGGAAAATCGGGCGGCTCATTTCGCGGGCGGCCGTTTGCAAACGCGGCTCGGCAATTTGGGCGACCACTACACCGTTTCCCTCTGGATTTGGAACGGCATGCCGGCCGATGCCCGCGACACCGCCGGTTGGCTGTTTTCGCGAGATGTGGAAAACCGCCTCAGTCCGTATGGCGACCACCTGGGCATTGGCGGCGCGGCAACCTCGCCGGGGAAAATCATTTTCCAATTCGGCGCCAAGGCGAAGCCGCTTGTCGGCCGCACGAAAATCGAACGTTGGACCTGGTGCCATCTGGCGTTGGTCCGAGACGGAGAAAAAGTGCGGATCTATTTGAACGGAAACGCCGCTCCGGAAATCGAGACCACCACCGCCATCGCGCCGACCGACTTGGAGAAACTCTTCTTCGGCGGCCGCGCCGACAACCAAGCAAATTGGGAAGGTCGGCTGGATGAAATAGCCGTGTTCAACCGCGCTCTTTCCGCCAAGGAAATCAAGCCGCTGGCGGGGCCTTAGTCGAAAGCCGCATGTTGGAGTTTACGCTTCAGCCTGTAGGGTGTTGGAGTGTACGCCTCAGCGTGTAGGATGGTTGCTCGCAATCACCGGCGGCGGTGAAAATGCGGGCCGTTTTGTCGCGGGTGCTTACCAGCAACTCCCCGACGACATCAGCAACCTACGTTACTCCACGCTCCCAGCCGATTGATATTGCAGCATGAATAACGCCAGTTCGGACCAACCCAGTGCGAATCAAGCACATTCAAAAACCGATTCCGATCGGTTAGTTCTCCAAGAAGCACGAGCCAAGGGCGCGGGCGCCACACTCGGCGCGTTCATCAAACTTTCTGGACCCGGCTGGCTGCAAAGCGCCATTACGTTGGGAGGCGGCTCGCTTTCCGGCGCGTTGTTTTTGGGTGTGTTGGGCGGGAGTAGCTTGCTCTGGCTGCAACTCGTGGCGATTATCATGGGCGTGGTCATGCTCTCGGCCATTAGTTATGTAACGCTTTCGACCGGCGAGCGGCCGTTTCGCCAAATCAATAACCACATCAACCCCGTGTTGGGTTGGGGGTGGTTGATTGCCACCAGCATGGCCAACATGATCTGGTGCATGCCGCAATTCGCCCTCTGTTACGAGGCGCTGCAGAAAAACCTGTTGGCCAGCCCACAGAACGGAGAGGCTATCGGCGACAGCCTGAATTCCAAGCTGCTGGTTTCCGGACTGATTTTGGCGGCGGCTGGCGTAGTGGTGGTGCTCAACAGCATGCACGGCTGGGCGGGAAAAATATTTGATTGGTTCCTCAAGGCGCTGGTTGGATTGATCGTGCTGTGCTTCTTCGGCGTCGTGATTCGCCTGGGGCTCTCGGGCTATCTGAACGGCGGCGAGATTTTTGCGGGGTTTATTCCCGACTTCAGCAGTTGGACGCAGCCCAGCGGAAAAATCGGGGCCTTGGTCGCGACCTTGCCCGGAACGTGGCAAGAATATTGGACCGCCCAACTGGTGCCGGAACAACGCAAGGTCATGATCGGCGCCGCCGCCACGGCGGTCGGCATCAATATGACTTTTCTTCTGCCGTATTCGATGCTCAGCCGCGGGTGGGATAAATCGTTCCGCGGCCTAGCTCGCTTCGACCTCTCCACCGGCATGGCCATTCCCTATGTGTTGGTGACCAGTTGCGTGGTCATCGCGACAGCCTCGACCTTCCACGCAAAGGTCGACGACGCCTTCCTGAGCAACGATCCGGCCACGATGAAAACGAGTCCTCTCTATAGCGAAAAAACAGAGAAGCTCCTGCTGGCTCGCGTGGAGGCGGAATTGGGGTCGGAGCAATTCTCCGCCCTGAGCGAAGACGAAAAAGTGCAGCACGCGGCGAACCTGCCGGAAACGGAACGCATCGTCGCCTCGGCGCTCATTCGCCGCAACGCCTTCCAACTTTCAGCCGCGTTGGCGCCGTTGTTGGGAGCAGACACCGCGAAATGGGTGTTTGGCATTGGCGTGTTGGGGATGGGCTTTTCGTCGATCATTATCTTGATGTTGATCAACGGCTATGCCTTTTGCGAAATGCTGGGGCTCAAGCAGGGCGGCGCGCCGCATGTGGTGGGTTGCATTATTGCCGGAGCGTTCGGCGCGGCTTGGCCGCTGATGTGGGACGGCGATGCAAAACTGTGGTTGGCGATTCTGGCCTCCAGTTTCGGCATGATGCTCTTGCCGATCGCCTATCTGACGTTCTTCATGATGATGAACAGCACGCGTATTCTGGGAGACGCCAAACCCAAAGGCGCCAGCATGTTGCTATGGAATGTTTTGATGGCCGTTTCGGTGGCGGGGGCGGGCGTCGCGGCCGCCACCGCGATTTACGATAAAATCAAGGATCCCAAAGTCGTTGAGGTTTTTGGGCAGGCGATCAGGCCGGGTTATGTCGTGCTGGGAATTGCCGTGGCGTACATTTTGCTCGTATTCGCCGGCTTTGTACTCAAAAATACCAAACGGCAAACACCCGCCGATCAATCACCATCCGGCTGACGACGCAGCAGCGCGGGAAAAAACATGCTCAAGCATGAACTCCAACGGTGGGTGGAATATGCTCAAGCATGTACTCAACGGTTTATAAATTCCAACCATCGTTCAGGATGGCGTCCTTGACGATGATCGGAATGCCTTCGCGGATCACACAGGCGTCGCCTTCGCTGGCGTCGACCTTGGCGCTGTTTACAATCCGCACGTTGTCGCCGATGCGGCAGTTTTTATCGACAATCGCACCTTCGATCAGCGTTCCCGCGCCAATGCCCAGCGGTGGTTCGTTTCGGGCGGCATGCTTGGCGGCGTCTTCCGCCGATTCGTAGTAATCGGCGCCGAGAAGTATGGAATCGCGAATGGTGGTGTTGGCGCCGATCACGCAGCGCAAGCCGATCACGCTGTTTTCGATTACCACGCCGGCGCCAATGCGGCAGCCGTCGGCAAGCAGGCTGCCCTTGATCGTGGCGCCGTCCAGCACCGAAGGCGGCAGCACGCGAGCACGCGTGAAAACCGGCGCCTCCGGGTTCGCCAGTTCAAACGGCGGGTTGGGCCCCGCCAAATTCAAGTTGGCTTCGTAGAAGGCGCGCGTGGTGCCGATATCTTCCCAGTAGCCATCGAACAGATGGACCTGCACATGCTCCGAACCGATGGCGGCTGGAAAAACCTGCTTGCCGAAATCTTCGTCGTCGTTGGCGCGCAGCAATTCGACGAGTTTATCGCGATTAAAAAGATAAATCCCCATACTGGCCAGGCAATCGCGGCCGTTGCTGGGAATACCTTGGGCGTCGATCCAGGCGGGGTCCATGCTGACGCTATCGATTGCTTCGGCGGTTTGTGGCTTTTCCACAAAGCCTATCACGCGGCCGGTATCGTCGAGCCGCATCACGCCCAAGGCGCCGGCGTCTTCTCGGGAAACGGGAATGCCGGCGATGGTCACGGCCGCACCCGACTTGCGGTGCGTGAAAATCATCTCGCGAAAGTCCATGTTGTAGAGTTGGTCGCCGGAGAGAATGAGCACGTAGTCGACGCCCGGTTGTTCGATGTAACGCAAATTTTTGCGGACCGCATCGGCCGTGCCTTCGTACCAATCGGTTCCTTTATCCATGGTTTGCTGGGCGGCGAGAATTTCGACGAACCCGGCGTCGAAGCGGTCGAAGCGATAGGTTTGGCGAATATGGCGATGCAAACTGACCGACATAAACTGCGTCAAGACGTAAATGCGTTTGAGTCCGCTGTTGATGCAATTGGAGAGCGGAATGTCGATCAAGCGGTACTTGCCGGCCAGCGGCACGGCCGGCTTGGAGCGATATTTTGTTAGCGGGTAAAGGCGGGAGCCGCGTCCGCCGCCGAGCACAAGCGATATGACATTTCTCATTGAATCTGTTTCCCCTTTCACGAAGGATGCAAGGCAAGGTCGTTAAACGATTGAAACGGTGTTCAAAACAAAAGGGGGAAATCGTGTCGTTAAAGCGTTCAGAAATAAGTTACCCGCACGCAGCGGGAGTCCGTGAGCTTTTTTGGGGTTCCCGCCTACGCGGGAATGACCGTTTGCTGATTCACTCGCTTGCGCTTCGTGCTTGTATTAGGTAAATTTCCATCTGCCGCTCGCCTTATTTCACTACAAAGTTGACCAGCCGACCAGGCACGACAATCACTTTTACGACGTTCTTCTCGGCCAACAGTTTAGCGATTTTTTCATTGGCGCGGGCGGCGTCTTCCAATTGCTGGCGGCTGGCGTCGGCCGGCACATTGATTTTCGCACGCACCTTGCCTTTGATTTGCACTGGGATTTCCAACACATCGTCTTTCACCCAGGCCGGATCAAAAACCGGCCACGGCTCGTAGGCCAACGTTTTTTCATGGCCTAAAAGCGACCACAACTCTTCGGCAATATGCGGCGCGAACGGCGACAGGCAGAGGACGAGTTTTTCCATCGCTTCATGAGGACGCGTTTCCTGCTTGGTGAAGAAATTGACAAACTCCATCATGCGGGCGATGGCGGTGTTGAAATCCAAACTCGAAACATCGTTGCTCACCGCTTCGATCATGCGGTGCGTGGCGCGTTGTTGGTCGTCGGTGGGCGGAGCGTTTGTAATGGCGTCGCTCAAGGCAAGCGTTTCGGCGCGGTAATCGACCATCAACCGCCAAACGCGGTCGAGAAAATTACGCACGCCTCCCACGCCCGCCATGTTCCAGGGTTTGGTGGCCACCAGAGGCCCCATGAACATTTCGTACAGACGCAGCGAATCGGCGCCGTATTCCCGTACAATTTCATCGGGATTGATCACGTTGCCCCGGCTCTTCGACATTTTGTGCGCGCGGGCGTCGACCTGTATGTTGTGGTCGGTCCGAAGCACCCAGACGTCGCCTTGTTTTTCGACGTCGTCGGGATTGACGGTCTGCGAACTGACCAGCGCCTGTGAATCTGGCGCCTGTGAATCCGACTTCCGCCGCCATGTTCCATCTTCCTGGCGTTTGACATCCGCCGCCGACACCGGCGCGCCGTCTTGGCAATACCCAGTGAACTCCGCTTCGCCCAGAATCATGCCCTGATTCACGAGTTTGTGGAACGGCTCCGGCGTGCTGACATAGCCCCGGTCGTACAACACCTTGTGCCAAAACCGCGCGTAGAGCAGGTGTAATACAGCGTGTTCGGCGCCGCCGATGTAAAGATCGACCGGCATCCAGGCTTTTTCCTTGGCCGGGTCGACAAACGTCGCGTTGTTGCGAGGATCGATAAACCGCAAATAGTACCAACACGAACCGGCCCACTGCGGCATGGTGTTTGTTTCTCGTTTGTATCGGCGGCCTTCGATTTCGACGAACAGCCAGTCGTGCGGGGCTTTTTCCAGCGGCGGTTCGGGACGTCCATGCGGTTTATAATCGTCGAGCATCGGCAGGTCGACCGGCAAGTCGTCCAATGCCACCGGCAGAATACGACCGGTGGGCTGATCGTTCTCATCGACCTCATGCAACAACGGATACGGCTCACCCCAAAACCGCTGGCGGCTAAACAGCCAGTCGCGTAATTTGTAGTTGACCGCCTCTTTGCCTTGCCCCGCTTCCGCCAACACCTCGGCAATTTTTTGTTTGAATTCATCCGTTGTGAGGCCATCGTACTGGCCGGAATTGATCGCCACGCCTTCGCAAGTGCTGCACTGTTTTCCGGCCAACACGGCGGCGCGGTCAATGTTTTCATCGGCTTCGCCAGGATCGACCACGGCAATAATCGGAATGTTGAACTGCTGGGCGAATTCAAAATCTCGCGTGTCGTGGGCGGGCACCGCCATAATGGCGCCGGTGCCGTACGTGGCCAGTACGTAGTCGGCGACCCAAATGGGAACCTGCTCGCCATTGACCGGGTTCACCGCGTACGAACCAGTGAACACGCCCGTTTTTTCCTTGCTGACTTTCGCGCGTTCCATATCGCTTTTGGCGGCCGCTTGCATGCAATACGATTCGACTCGCTCACGTTGTGCGTCGGTGGTCAGACGGGCAGTGAACGGATGTTCGGGCGCAAGCACCATGTAGGTCGCGCCGAAGAGCGTATCGGGACGGGTCGTGTAGACGCGCAGTACGTCGTCGCCGGGCTTGCGGGGAAAACCGCTGGCGGCCCGCTGCGATTTCCAACTCTCGAACTTCGAGACGCCGCCGATAAAGAAATCAACCTCCGCGCCGGTGCTGCGGCCGATCCAATTGCGTTGGAGCAATTTTAGGCTTTCCGGCCAATCGAGCGGCGCCAAGTCATCACCCAAGCGGCTGCCGTACGCCGTAATACGCAACATCCATTGTTTGAGCGGCATGCGTTTTACAGGATGCCCGCCGCGTTCGCTTTTGCCGTCTTGCACTTCTTCGTTGGACAGCACCGTTCCCAAAGCCGGGCACCAATTCACCAACGCTTCCGCCTGATACGCCAAGCGGTGGTCGTCGCGATACTCGGCAATAGCCTGTTCACCGGCGGAGGCGACGTCGGCGGGAATCGGCAGTTCGGCAATCGGCCGCCCTTGGTTGGCTTGGTGATCGTACCAGGTATCGAACAGCAGCAGCAGGATCCATTGCGTCCAACGAAAATAGTCGACATCGGTCGTGGCGATTTCCCGCTCCCAGTCGTAACTGAAGCCGAGCATTTTCAACTGCCGCCGGAAATTGGCGATGTTCTTTTCCGTCGACTCGCGCGGCGGCGTATTCGTTTTAATCGCGTGCTCTTCGGCGGGCAAACCAAAGGCGTCAAACCCCATCGGATGCAACACGCTCTTGCCTTGCATGCGGGCGCAGCGGCAGACGATGTCGGTCGCGGTATAGCCTTCAGGATGCCCCACATGCAGGCCGTCGCCGCTGGGGTAGGGGAACATATCGAGGACGTAAAGTTTTTCTTCGGCCGGCATTTCCGGCGCGCGGAAAGTGTGGTTTTTATCCCAATATTCCTGCCATTTGGGCTCGATGGCGGCGGGGTTGTAGCGAGGCATCTTTGGTCGATCGGGTAACGAAGAACGTGTGGAATACGATTTTCAACGCGGCAAGAAAACGGATGGCGGGGCAGCGCCGCGTTGGCGCGTCGGCAAATACGCCGCCGATTCTACCGCACCCTCGAAAATACCGCCACCCAAGCGAGGTGCGATACTGGCGTACGAAACCATGCTAAAGCATGAACTCCAACGGCGCGAAACACACGCTAAATCGTGAACCTCGACTAGGTAATCGTCCCGAAATAACTTCCGTATTTCATCTCGGACTGAGCGGGGCGATAGCCTGGGTTATTCTTGCCAAAAACGCCGCGCAGATCAGCCGGAACGCGCTAGCGTCCGGTTCTCCGCGAATGCTGTAAACCGTGAGCTAGCGCTCATCGGCTGATAAATGAACGCTGTAAACCGTGAGCTAGCGCTCATCGGCTGAGGGATCTTATTTCGGGACTGCCCCTAGGCCGGCGCGGGGAGGTCGCGGCGGACAAAAATCACGGCCGCCAACAGATACGCCAACAGGCCGATGCCCAGCAACAGACCGTTGTAACTGAGCGCCCCCGGCAGCGACCATAGGCCATTTTCATCTTGGGCCAGCCATGTCCAACCTTGGGGCGGGGAGTCGAGTTGCGAGGCGACAAACACCTGCGGTTCGTAGGCGGTGAAAAACGTGAAACATTTGAGCCAAGCCAGTGGCGGCGCCGTAACGGCAATGGCCTTGGTGATGAACTGAATCGCGAACACGCCGGTGGCCACGCCGATGGCCCGCCAGCGGTAGCGGTCGCAAGACGACGCCAACGTCGCGATGCCCGCCACGCACACGCCCAGGGAAAACAGATTGAACGCGCCGGGGATGATGTCGATGGCGTCCACCTTCTCGCTGATCGGCACGCGACGCGGCTCCGCCTGACCAAACAAATTGGGGATTTCCAGCGGCAGAAAGGGAAGCTTCCAGCTTGCCGGCGGCGCCTCTTCCTCCACGCTCACCACCGAAATGCCCGCCCAAGTGCCGCACCAAAGTGCTGTCGCGATTGCCGCCGTGCCGAGAATCGTGACCGTGCTATGCACCGCCAACACATGCAGCCGCCCCAACGGCTGTGCAAGCAACATTTCCAACGTGCCGCGATTCAGTTCACCCGCCACGGCATCGGAGCCGCGGGCAATGGCCCAAAACGACATCGTGAAAACCACGATCGGGTCGATGTAACCCAACACGACGCGGCCCGGAAAACTCAGCAACTCGCCCAGCGAAACCGGCGACATATACTGAAAGTCCTCCCAGAATTGGCCGATGATGGCCGAAAACTGGCTGTTGTTGATCAGGCCGACCGTCCAAACCCAGAGCCAGGCGAAACTGAATAGCAGCAACGAGCACGACGCCACCAGCACGTACGCCTCGCCGATACATTTTTTCCACAATGCCCGATTCATGATGCGGCCTTGGCGCTCCCCGAAGCAGCGTTGTGATAGAAACGGTCGTAAACCGCCCGCAGCCCGATCGGCTCCATGCGCACATCAGACAACCGCGCGCTGGCCAGCCATGTGAAGAATTCCGGAGACACCGCATCGGCTCGGAGCGAGAGGCGATTGGCGTCGCGCGTGAGGTGAATGTCGGCGACCAAGGCGCGGGGCAGGTCCGGTAGTTCGCCGCTGATGTTAGCCGTCAGCGAGTGGACGCAGCGCAACTTCGCCATCTCCTGAAGATGCACAAACTCGCCGCGGCGCAAAAACGCCACACGATCGCAGACGTCTTCCATTTCCGGCAGAACATGCGACGAAAGAATGACCGTTTTTCCCGCCTCCCGCGCTTCATGCACCATCGCCAAAACCTCGCCGCGCACGGTAGGATCGAGGTTGGCGGTGGGTTCGTCGAGAATCAACAACGGCGCCTCATTGGCGAACACCACCGAAATGGCCAGCTTTTGCCGCATGCCGGTCGACATCGAAGCCACGCGGCGGCGAAGGTCGAGGTCCAGTCGCGAGGCCACCGCCAAGCCGGTTTGCAGGTTGCCATCGCCCCGCACCTCGACAAAAAAATTTAGAACATCACGTCCTCGCATGCGGCGAAAGAGTTTTGCCTCGCCCGGCAGGTAAGAGACGCGCTGCCGAATCGTGAGCGATTGCGTGGTGCAGTCGAGCCCATCGATGGAAGCCGAGCCGGAAGTCGGCTGGAGAAACCCCATCAGCATACGGATCAGCGTTGTTTTTCCGGCGCCATTGGGCCCCAACATGCCGAACACTTCGCCCCGGCGAACCTGCATCGTGCAGTTGGAGAGGGCCGTCGTGGCGCTATAGCGTTTGGTGAGGGCGCGCGTTTCAACAATCAAGGGCGTGATTCCTGGTCCGACATGGCGATGCTGGCTCTTGAAATTCTCGATGGGGCGAGGTTCGTTTTCCCGCCCCGCGCTGTCGCACTAGCCGTCGTGTTCGCGGCACCAAGCCAAAAGGGCGTTTATTTCGGTGGGTAGTTCGCCGGAATGTTGATGTGTCTCGTCGGCCGCTTCCGTTTCCACTACCGCTTCCGGCTCGGCTTCCTCTTGGGGAGATGTCGTCGTCCCGCCGCCCGACTTTTCGCCGCGCGCCGCGGCCAGCATCTCAGCGACCGACATGGCTTTCGCCCCGCCGCCTGTTGATTTGGACTCTGTTGGTTTGGATTCTGTTTTGGCCGCCGCCGGTTTGGCTTTCGTCTGGGCAGAACTCGCGCCGCCGCCCGACTTTTCGCCGCGCGCCGCAGCCAACATATCAGCGACCGACATGGTTTTCGCCTCGCCGCCTGTTGATTTGGATTCCGCCGGTTTCGATTCCGCTGGCTTGGATTCTGTTTTGGCCGCCGCTCCGCCACGCGCCGCGGCGAGCATTTCGGCGACCGACATTTTCGCGCCGGCGGGCTTGGCCTCGCCCCGGGCTTTTTCCAAATTCGAGGGGGCTTTGGCGGCCGCCGCCGGTTTCTTTTTGGCCGCCGCCGGTTTCTTTTGGGCGGGCTTTTTCTCGGCCGGCTTGTCGACCACTTTCAGGTAGTCGATGTCTATATCGTACCAGCCGATGTTGTTCGCCACCCCAAACTCGACCAACGCCCGGCCGTTCATGTTGACGGTCTTGACACAGCCGGTATCGCCCTTGAAACGCCGCAGTTCGGGCCGGTCGCCGTCAACGACCACGTACTTATCGGTGTATTCGCGTTTGAGTTTTTCGATATGTTCAAACACCATTCGCCAGAAACCTTGTTGGGAGGAATATCGTGGGGAGGAAGTTTGTCGAGAGGAACGCCGTAGCCGAGACTGCAAACAGGGAAAATTACAATTGCCGATATTCTCAGCCTGATGGACGATCAAATCAAGGGCCCTTCCTGGGTCGGTTGGTTTTCAGGCGATTCCCCCTAAAAACGCTCAGGCAAGCCTCGCGGCATCGGGCCGACGCGCATAAACTGGTGGAACAGCGACCTTTTACCTTGAGCGCCAATGCTCTTTCAGCACCCTTCCCATCGTTCGGGTTCGATGTCTTATGCGTCAGATTTATCTCGACTACAACGCCACCACGCCGATTGCGCCTAGCGTGCAAGAAGCGATGCTGCCCTTTCTTTGCGAGCATTTCGGCAACCCCTCCAGCGAGCATTCTCTGGGGCGGGCTTGCCAAGAGGCGATTGAAGACGCCCGGTTCAAAGTCGCTTCGCTGCTCGGCGCCGACCCCGAGGAAATCGTTTTTACCTCTTGCGGAACGGAAAGCAACAACCTGGCCCTGTTGGGAGTGTTCGATTCGCTCGGTGATGGCGTTTCCGGAAGCAGGGCTTCCGACGCAAGGGCCGCGCCGAAACATTTGGTCATTTCGGCCTGTGAGCATCCTGCGGTGGCGGCGCCCGCCGCGGCGCTCAAGAAACGCGGTCATGCGGTGAGCGTCGTGGGCTGCAATACCCACGGCGTGATTCGACTCGACGCATTCGAAGCCGCACTGCGGCCCGAGACAGTCTTGGTCAGCATAATGCATGCCAATAACGAAATTGGCGTCGTGCAGCCAATTTCTGAAATTGCCAAAATCTGCCGGGAGCGGGGAATCCTGCTGCACACCGACGCCGCCCAAAGCACCGGAAAAATTCGCGTCAGCGTCGACGAAATGCAGGTCGACCTGCTCACCGTCGCCGGGCATAAACTCTACGCGCCCAAAGGTATTGGCGTGCTGTTCGTGCGCAACGGCGTTTCCCTGACACCCATTCTGCACGGCGCCGGCCACGAAAGCGGACTGCGGCCCGGAACGGAGAATACGCCGTATATTGTCGCGCTCGGCAAGGCCGCCGAACTGGCGGGCAAATGTCTTGACGACGCCGCCCAGAGGCTCGCGATGCTCCGCGATGCACTCGCCGCCCAACTGCAAGCCGCGATTGGCGAACCGCTGAAGATTCTCGGCGCCGGCGCCGAGCGATTGCCGAACACGCTGAGCCTCTGTTTTCCAAATGTGATCAGTCGCGATTTGCTGGCGCGATGTCCTGAAATTTGCGCCTCGACCGGCGCCGCTTGCCATAGTAGCGAAGCGAATATGTCGGACACGCTGCGCGCGATTCGCCTGACGCCCGAACAGGCCGCCGGCGCCGTGCGTTTGAGCGTCGGCTGGTACACTTCGGAAGAAGACATCGAACGCGCCGCCAACCTATTGGCCGCCGCTTGGGAAGCCTTGCAATAACCGCCCGCCGCTGGAGTTCATGCTTTAGCGTGTGTTCTTGTGTCGGCGCCTACGCGGGCCGGGCTTTCCGGCGTTAATCGAGCCAATCTTCAGCCGCCAAGCGGGCCGGCGCGTATTGCTCCGTGACATAGCTGATGTCTTTGCTGATCAAGGCTTCGACTTCCAGTTTGAAGCCGTTGGTAAGCATACCGTTGATCTCTTTTTGCCAGGCTTTTTTGTGGGCGAACCAAGGGTAATTGGCAATTTGCTTGGCGCGTTTGATGTCGGTGTCGGAGAGTTTGATCGTGACGCTGGGCGTGAGTTCACAACGCTCGTAGTCGATGCTTCGCAAGCCCATGAATTTGGCGTCGGGCACGGCCATGCGTTTCGATTCGTAAGCCAGATTGATCGACCCTTGCTTAATCACGCTATAAATGTAGTACCCCCAGGGGTCGTTATCGAGCAGGCAGTAAATTGGCAAATCAAGTTCGCTATGCAGCCGATGCAGCAGCCGGCGCACGTCGCGCGGAGGTTGCCCGCCGCCGTGCGTTAAAATGCAGTTGTGCTCGCGCCAGAATTTATCTTCGTTGAACCGCCGCCAGACCGTGTCTTTTTCGACATGCAATACAAAATCGGCGGTGCATTTGCGGAAGTGGAGAACTTCATCCTCCACGATCGAGGGAATGTTGTAGCCGCCCGAACCCATGCGCGAACAGTCGATATCGTCGCCGCTATCGGTCAGACTCAGCGGACCCACCATCGCGCCCCGATTCGAGGCATACACGTGCAACTCCTCGCGCAGCGCGTTGAGCGTGACTTCCACGTCTTCGATGATCGGGTCGCAGTCGGATTGGTCGTCGAAGGTCTCTTCCTTAACGCCTTCGATGGTGTGTTTAAGCAGGTAGTACATACCACGAATGCTGGTCGTTTTGCCTTGTTCGATCAGCGTTTTGCAGCCAGAGCCGACCAACATGGTTTGCATGTAGCTCTTGGCTTGCGAAAGATTAAACAGCTCTCGACGATTTTTGCCCGACCCCATTTCAATGAAGCGTTTGCTTTTGTTGTAGCGCACGTTGGAAAGCGACCGTGAGGGAACTTCCAAATGCGGCGCCCGGCTGCGCGCCGCCGCCTTAACCACGCCGCCCGCCAGATTTTTCAACGACGAAAGCGTTTTGCGATCTTGCGGGGTGAGTTTGACCGGCGGCTTGGCCGGCTTTTTCTCCGGAGCCGATTTCTTACGTGTTTTTTTCTTCGCCATGAAATGCGTTTCTAATCTTCTTAGTCGAACAGTTTTGGTTGCTGCTGGCCATTCGCGTCGACCGCCGGTTTGCCATTGATCGGTTTGCCATTTACTGGCGCCGGGTTGGTTGGCCCCAGATCTGCTTCGGCGTCGTCGGCTGTTTGTTGTTCTTGATCAACAATCAATACATGCTTGCCGAAACCGCTTTGATCAGCCACCTTGCGCCCCCGGTCATCGAATTTGACATCCGCCTCCGCCGTTTTTCGCTCCGCGACGCGCAGTAAATTGGCGTAAAGTTCGTCGCGGTCGGTCCCGTTGATATCGCTCACCGCGCGGGCGACTTCACCCAAGTACCGCAAGAACACGCTGCGGCGTTCGTTTTCCTGCTTGACTTTTTTTCGCCGCCGCATGTAAATGCCCAGCTTACGACCGACCGCTTGCAGACCCAGCCGCAACTCCTTCAGAATTTCAGGATAAGCGGCAATCGCCTCCTTCGATTCACTCGTAAACGGCACCCAAACGCTGGCCAAATGCACCATCAGCGTGAGCGGGCCGCTGGGCAGCGAACCGCGCGATTGGCTGAGTCCATAGGCGCGCCAGTTCATGTTCATTACGGCTTCGGTGATCGCGCAGTCGCGTTGTTTGAATTGCAGCGGCACGCGGTTGGCGTAGCGCAGCACCTGCATCGACTGCCCTTCCGAAAGATTCACGTTCCGCATGGCGGCGTGCAGTCGTTCGATTTCCGAATTCTTGAATTTCGCCGGCGATTGCCTTGCGCCAAAGCCGGCTTCGTTGCGAATGCGCTCGGCGGCGTCGGCGCCCACGCCATCGAAGGTGTTCATTAAAAACTGCCGCAGCGTGCGTGCGTCGCTCTCCTGAATAAGTTGCTGCAAGGCGGAGAGCGTCACTTTTTGCGCCTGCGTGGCGCCGCCGTACGCCAGAGCCACTTCGATCTGAAAAGGATTGCCCCGATAGACCGAAGGCGGACGCGTCGCGGCGGTGAAAAACTCACCCGGAACGACCTGGTGCAGCCCCGTGATCAAAAGTTCTTCGCCAATCGGCGCGATGCAATCGGTGGAAGGCGCCGAAATTTTCGTGGCTTGAATCGCTTGATAGATGGCGTCGGCGTCTTCGCGTTTCAACTTGCGGCTGTTGGCGCGCGTGCTCAGGTTCGCCGCTTCGCAAATCTTGCGGGCCACCGCCGGACTCACCCGCGAAAACGACGTCGTGAGAAACTGGCTCAGCGACGTCGCGGGTTGGTCCTTGAACATCGTGATCAACCGCCCCATCTCCACGCCGTAAGGATGCGGCTTGATTTCCTTCGGCTCCTTGGGCAACTCTCGGGTTGAGCGGTGGTACGTGTGCTGGTTGCCGTCGGGGTCGAGGTAATGCAGCGTGACATGCGGATTGGAAATGGCGGTTTGTTCGAGGTAATCGTCGACGCTGCCGCGTCCCCGATGGTGCTTGCCCTCTAGTTCAATCGTGACCCGCGTCCCGCTACGAACGTCTTTCGGTTTGGCGCCTTCACTTTCGGGTTCGTATTCGGCCACCCATTCGATGCCATGTTTGAGAATGTATTTTCGGCCGGCGTCGTTGGGCGGAATATCGACGCCGTTGCCTTTCCCATTGAGAATTTCGGGAGTGTTGGTTTTTGTGTCGATCTGGATTTCGTAGTAGTGCGTCGGTTTTCGGACCGACGTTTTGGAAATGATTTTCACCGGTTTTCCGGTGGTCAGCATTCCATACATGCCGGCGGCGCTGATGCCAATACCTTGCTGACCGCGGCTCATTCGCAGGCGGTGGAATTTCGAGCCGTAGAGGAGCTTGCCGAAAATCAGCGGGATCTGCTTTTTCACGATCCCGGGGCCGTTATCTTGGATGCCGATTTTGTACCGATTTTTTTTGGTTGATTCGATATGCACCCAAATTTCCGGCACGATGCCCGCCTCTTCGCAGGCATCGAGCGAGTTGTCGACCGCCTCTTTCACGGTGGTGAGCAGGGCTTTTCGAGGGTTGTCGAAACCGAGCAGGTGTCGATTCTTGGCGAAAAACTCGCTGACCGAAATCGATTGCTGCTTGGCGGCCATCGATTGGGCCGTTTCGCGGCGGCGGCGAGGTTTTTTCCCGTTGGCGGCGGCGTCCATGGTTGCATTGGGGGCGGGCAAAGCGGCTTCCTTAACCGGGCAAATGAGACGAGTATGTGCGTTGCGCACTGGCGGGCTGGCAGGGCGAATAGTGCGGATTATACCGATTTTTCCGAGGAAATCCCAGCCGACTTCATCGTCGCGGGCGTCAAAGCGCGTGCAATTGCCCCGACGGACAAATAAAGATTCACCCCTAGCATCGGAGCAGCCGAGAAACTTAATAGTCGACCCGCAGACTGGTGTGCGTGGTGCGTGCGGAGTTTCGCCCACAACCTTGGCGCGAACCCGTATCGAACCTCGCAACGGCGGCGGGAACGACAACCACACCCAGGGCGACGCCCTTTCCATCCTACCGAGAAAAGGCGGCCACCACCGCCGCTGTCCCGCCAGATATACGTCGCAACCGCGACGCCTCCACCTGAAAAAGGAGCCGTTCCCATGGTTCAATCTTGGTTACGCACTATTTGCCTGGTTGCTGTTGTCGGCGCCGCATTATGGACGAACAAATCCGCCCACGCCGGAGATGCGAACTGCCCCAACTGCCTGCCCCGCACGTACGCCGGCGGCGAACTATTCTATAATTATTACGTTCCGCCGAATTGTGGGACCAGGGCAGCGCAAATGTATCTGTCGCCGCACCCCGTTCCGGCGATGGTGGGCCATACGTACAACACCTACCAACCGCTCATGCCCCATGAATTGATGTACCGACACAAACGCGTGTATCACCACCATTACAATTCCAATCGGGGCCTGACCCGAACGCGCGTTTTGTATTGGTAACCGTAAACGCCTTGGGCGTCGCGGATGTAAAATTCATCGGCTGCCAACGAAAAAGCCCGGCATTTTGAAAATGCCGGGCTTTTAATCCGGCAAACAAATTTCAAGCTGTTCCTCTCAAGGAAAAAAATACCATGGCTTTCCATCGCACCCTCCTGCTGGGGCTGGTTTCGGCGATGCTTCTGGCGTTCGCTTCCCAGAACGCACAGGCCAGACATCCTCGCACCTTGGTGAAATATCCTGGCCAAACCCGGCACGACAAAAACGCCGCTTGGAATGCGCGGCGCATGTCGTGGCATGGCGCCTACGCCAACCAACAATACGGGCAGCCGTTGGCGTTGGTCGTGCCGCCCACCGCACATACGCAAACCCGTTTGGGCTGGGGTGTCGGCAGCACGCAAATGATTCCTATCTACCACCAATTCGGCCGCGCCTACCCCGGCTATGGCATTGGCGGCGGACAGCGTTTCCTCACGACTCCCAATTGGCCCAGCCATACCGATCAATTCGGCGTGTATTCGATTCGGGCGCCGTATTGAGGAAGCTTTCGTGGTAGGATGTCCACGCAAGCCCTTTCCGGAAAAAAGCCATGCCCCGCTGGGTGGAAATTGAATTCGACTGCCTGCCGCTGCGAACCATCCAGCGGCTTGATATCCCGCTCGACGCTTCGCCCAAGTTTCGCCAGCACTGCGAGCGTGTCAAGCAGTGCCTCAATGCGCACGGTTCGCACAACACGTATTACCTATTCAACGCCCGCTGTGCCTACCATTTGGTCAATTCCGCCGACGAAGGGCTGCTCGAATTCAAATTCGATGGCGTCGTTTTCACCGACCAAACCGACCAACGCACTTACCGCTGTGAGTTGAAGGTCGAACTGTGGCGGGAAACTTGTGAATGGCTTTCCCAGCCGATTGTCGACTGGTTCGCTGAAACCGTGCAACATTCCGTCAAGGCGGAGTTCGATCGCTACATTGGCGCCGGCGATCTTGAGCAGGCTAGGCAGCGGCTGGAAAAATACCAAGCCGCCAGCGACGACGCCGGCGGTTTCATGGGCATGTATCTGTAAACCCGACGCCGCTCAGGCTGAAGCGACGGTTTGCATCTGCTCTCGAAACTGCCGGAACAGATATTCGCTGTCGTGCGGCCCGGCCGACGCTTCAGGATGGTATTGCACGCCGAAGGCCGGGAGCTTTCGATGGCGAATGCCGGCCACCGTGTTGTCGTTAAGATTGCGATGCGTGATTTCCAGATCGTCCGGCAGCGATTCCTCCTCGATGGCGAAACCATGATTCTGCGAAGTGATTTCGACCCGCCCCGTTTCGAGGTTCAACACCGGCTGATTCGCTCCGCGGTGGCCGAATTTGAGTTTGAAGGTTTTGGCGCCGCAGGCCAGTCCTAGAAGTTGGTGGCCCAGGCAAATGCCAAAAATTGGGAACTTGCCCAAGAGTTTGCTGATGGTGTTGATCGCGTAACCGACCGGCTCTGGGTCGCCGGGGCCGTTCGATAAAAACACGCCGTCGGGCTGGAGGGCGGCAATGTCGTCGGCGCTGGCGTTTCCGGGAACCACCGTCACCCGACAGCCCGCGCTGGTTAAATGCCGGGCGATGTTCCACTTCATGCCGAAATCGAGCGCCACGACGTGCAACTCGGGCTCTGGGTTGCTCTCCTCTGTTTGGAGGGAAGCCCAGGGGCTGAGTTTTTCCCGCCACTGTTTGTTTTGTTTGGGCAAAACCTCCAGCACTAAATCCAGGCCGACCAAACTGCGGCTGGCCCGGGCTTTCTCCACCAACTGCTCGTCGTCGAGGCATTCGGTGGAGAGCACGCCTTTCATCGCCCAGGCGGAGCGAATCAGCCGCACCAAACGGCGCGTGTCGATGCCCTCCAACGCGAACACATTCTGACGCCGCAAGTATTCGTCGAGCCCCTCTTGGCCGCGAAAATTGCTCCACCGCCGGCTGTTTTCCCGCACGATGAATCCCGACAACCGAGGGCGTTCATTTTCAAGGTCTTCCTGGTTGACGCCATAGTTTCCGATCAGAGGGTAGGTCATCGTGACAATTTGCCCACGATAACTCGGGTCGGTGAGAATCTCCTGATAGCCGGTCATCGAGGTATTGAAAACGACCTCGCCTTCAACCTCCCCGTTCGCCCCAAACGCGCGGCCGGTAAAAACGGATCCATCTTCGAGAGCGAGTTTTGCAATTTGCGGCATGAGTTTGTCTGATTCCAACGGCGTTTTCGAGTCACCTAAAGAAAGGCAAGGCGGTATCCCGATACCGACACTACGGCTGCGGGTCTCCGGTTGAGAGGCGATTCGTCACTTCTCAATTCGGGCAGCCAATTATGGAGGGTTCTTGTTGCGGCGAACAAGGGCCCTCCTTTTTTATTTTCTTGCCATACCTCAAGCGGCCCAGGCAGTGACATTCGCATTACGATGATGCCATTGTGTCAATCCTTGCCGCGCGCGGCGCTAAAATGATCTTGGCAGCGGCCGATTTGGCGAACCGCCTGACGGAGCCGGTTTTCGTTCTCCACCAGAGCCAAACGCAAGTAGCCCTCGCCCGACGGACCAAACCCGCTGCCCGGGCTGACGGCCACGTCGCCGTGTTCGAGCAAATACATCGCCAGATCAAGCGTATTCATGCGCTGGCTCCAAATTTCCGGAACCTGGGCCCAAAGAAACATGCCGGCTTTGGGTTTTTCGACGTCCCAGCCGATGCGCCGCAGCCCTTCGGCCAGCACATCGCGGCGGCGTTTGTACAATTTCGCCTGTTTTTCCACAGCGGCTTCGGTGTCGCGCAAGGCAACGATCGCGGCAATTTGCACCGCTTGGAACATGCCGTAATCGTAGTACCCCTTGATAACGCCCAGCCCCTTGACCATTTCAGCGTTCCCACAACAGAAGCCAACACGCCAACCAGCCATGTTGTAGCCCTTGCTCATGGTGGTGAACTCCACGCCCACGTCGGCGGCGCCGGGCGCCGAGAGAAAACTGGGCGGTTGGTAGCCGTCGAAGGCGATATCGGCGTAGGCGAAATCGCTGATGACCATGAAGCCATACTGTTTCGCCAGTTTGACAATCTCGACAAAAAACTCCGGTTCGACCGTTTTCGTCGAAGGATTGTGAGGATAGTTGATGATCAGCAACTTGGGGCGAGGATACAAATGCTGGCAGGTGTAGGCGATATTGCGGAGGAATTTCTCGCTGTCGGCCACCTCCAACGCAATCACGTTGCCCGACGCCAAGGCAATGGCGTACGTATGCACGGGGAAGTAGGGAGCCGGCACGATTGCGGTGTCGCCGGGGCCCATCGTGGCCAGACACATGTGCGAAAAACCCTCTTTCGAGCCCAGGCAGACCATCACTTCATGGTCGGGGTCGAGCCGCACGCCATAATTCCGGTGGTACTTGCTGGCCACTTCGCGGCGCAGGTTGATAATCCCGTTCGAGGTGCTGTACCCATGGTTGTTCGGGTCGTGGGCGGCTTCGGTGAGCTTCTCCACGACCACGCCTTCGGGTGGGTCGGACGGATTCCCCATGCCCAAATCGATGACATCATTCCCCGCCCGGCGTTTCTCGTACAGCAACCGATTGATGCGGCCAAACAAATACGGCGGCAACCGCAGTACGCGAGAGGCCAACTGGATTTCAAATCGATTCGAAGGCGCATCGCCCGGGGCGTTCATGGCAGTTTCATCGGCAAGCAGAAGTGTTTTCCCTGGAAGGGCGGGGCAAACAACCATCCTACGGGCTGCCTGATATCTCGTCAAAGCAGGGCGGAAGACAGTCGCCGCCTTTTCGACGTCAAAAACCGACCATTCCATTTTTGCACGATGGCAGTCGCGTGTGGCGATAGGTCATCGAAGCGGTCGTTTGGGAGGCCTTTCGTCGCTCTGAAGGGATTGGAAAATCGTGTTGGCGCAAAACACGCATTCTGGGCGTGCGAATAATTCTGGCACGCGTCCGCACGGAGCAATGGCGGCTTCAATCCCTTGTCAGATCGAACCTTCTTCCTTACACTTGGCTCAATGTTAAATAAACCGCGCACGGCATGGTCTGGCGCCGTTGCATCCGGTGCGAATGTCGTACAGGGCCCGGTTCACATTTGCCCCGGCGACCCGCTGGCGTCAAATAAATCGCAAGTGTATATCAAGTAATAACTTGCGATCAAAAAGAGGATGTAGCTCAGCTGGTAGAGCAACGGACTTTTAATCCGTAGGTCCTGGGTTCGAGCCCCAGCATCCTCACTTCTAAAACCTTTCTGTACTTGCTTTGCGTTGCCTTTCTGTTACTTGCTTTGCGTTGACTGGCAAAAATCAAGCATTGTCTAGGGCAGGCCGTTTTGAGTGCATTGCGGGTGGCGATGCCACTTAGCCAGTTGATAGATGCAGATTCAAATCGCATTCGTTTTGTCTGTGTTCGGTTTTCACAGCCGAAAATAGCTGCTTGTTTTCCGCTGTGTCGGCGACCAGCGAGCCGATTGAATACCGGTCGCCTGAAAACTTATCGACCAAGGTAAGTTGAAGCACTCCCCCGCCTCCTGCTATTTTCGTGGCCCCGCCTGCGAAGTCTCGTTATCAGGCAAACGGTGTGCCTTGCCGTAAGTCGAAACATTCCGTCGTGGCGCCATGTAATCATTACACGCCAGCACAGACACCGATCACAGTGGATAAATGCACACCTGCAAGCGAACAAAATATGGTAGCCGAGGAACAACGACACACAAAATACAGGCTGGGGACCAAACGTGTCACAAGAAAATAATATGCTCGACAACGACTAGGCGGCAGGTGTAAAATCCGGCGACCGTTTTTTGAAATCCAGTGCGGGGAAACAAAAATGAGCGACTCACCATTTGGCAAGCCTGGAGCGCCGCAACAGTCGATTGAGCAACCGTTGTTCTGTAAATTCTGTTGATTTTCTTCTCGGTGGTTAGTGATTGGTGGAGCGGCTTCGCCGCGTTGTTGCTTGCGTTCACGCAGACCAGGGGGCTCATTGCCGCCCCCTTGGAACCCCGCTAGC
>JAJRWU010000081.1 GCA_024276655.1 Planctomycetota bacterium | reverse complement strand
GTCGAGCCGGCGTTTGAGTTGCTGGCGTGTTTTTGTGTGAGCCGCATCCGCCGCGAGGTTGTTGAATTCATCGGCGTCGTGCTCCAGGTCGTACAATTCGTGAGGCCCGTTAGGATGCCGATGCACGTACTTCCAGCGCGCGGTGCGAATGCAACGCAGATTCTCGAATTCGTAGAACACGGCCCGATCATCAGGTTGGTTGCCCAACTTGCCTTGAGCGGGCTGTTGTTCGTTCGTGAGGGAGCTTCGGGCCACACGGAATTCAGCCGAAATATCGCGCCCCGGCGATTTCGGCGCCTGCGGCATTTTGTCGCCCAAGCCGAGGTGGTTCAACAGGGTTGGCATGATGTCGTAATTGGCGACCATACGGTTCGACCGCACACCCGAGGCAATCTTGCCGGGCTGCCGCCAGATCAGCGGAATTTGCATCATGCCGTCGCGCGCCGTTACAGGACGCGTATGATCGCCCATGCCGTAGAACCCGCCATGCCCGCCGACCCAACCCTGATCGGCCAGAAAAATCACGATGGTGTTGTCGTCGAGTCCGTGTTTTTTGAGTGTGGCCATTACTGTGCCGACGCCATCGTCGACGCCGCTCACTTCCGTTGCCACGCGGCGGTTCGACACCGGGTTGTTGTGGTAGTCGCGATTGCTGAACTGCCAAGGATGCGTCGGCTCGCGCGGGAACGAAGGCAACTCTTTATCGGCGTAGTACGCTGCATGGCGGTTGCGGCCTTCTCGCAGCAACAGGCGGCTGAGGGCGTACGGCCCGTTGTAAGACAGGAACAGAAAAAACGGCTTCTCTTTTTCGACGCTCTGTTCGATGAACTTCACCGCGTGGCCAGTCCAAAAGTCGGTGAGGTATTGCGGTTCCTTGCGGAGCTTGCCCCGTTCGATAATTTGAGCATCGTAAAAGGTGCTCGTCCCACCGTGCGGCATCGTGATCCAATAATCGTTAAAACCTTCCTGAGGATGCAGGTTATCGCCCAGATGCCACTTACCGACGAGTCCACAGGAATATCCGGCGTCGCGCAGCACTTCCGGCAACGAGGTAATTTGGTCGAGCGTGCAGCGGGCTTGCGGCCCCATTTGCAATCGGCCACCGAACAAAAAACAATGCACGCCATGTTGCGACGGAACGAGCCCGGTAAGAAACGTGGCCCGCGTGGGCGAGCAAACCGGGTTCGAGGCAAAGGCCTGCGTGAACAGCGTTCCCTCACGCGCGAGTTGATCGATGTTCGGCGTGCGGATGTCGCGGTTGCCGTAGCAGCCGAGCGTCCAGGCGCCGTGGTTGTCGGTCATGATCACGACGACGTTCGGCTTTTTGTCTGTTGCGCCGTGCGCGGCCGCTACAAATCCGCTGAACATACACGCGACGAGTGCGACAAAAAGACAGAGCGTTTTCATAGTGTTCACTTTGTGTTCGGCTATTGACTGATCTTGAATCGCCCTGGCGGGCGCAACATTATTTGGGAGCGCCTTTCAACTCCGGCGCCTTGCCCAACGGCCAAAGTTCGAACCGGCGGACAAACATCTCGGCTTGTTCCGTTTGCAAGAGGATTTTTCCAAAACTTGGTTTGGCATCAAAGGCTTCGTTCACCACCACGCCGTTGACTTTATAAATGAGATGGCCTCCATCAGCGATGACTTCCAAACGCGTCCACTTGCCGAACGGGCTTTCCACATCGTGCTTACCGCGAAAGCCGATTTTGTCGGCCCAGTCTTGATCGCGGCCGAACCAATTGATGCGCCCGCTCTGAATCGTGATTCGCTGGCCGCCCTTCTTCCAAACTTTTTCGCCGTCGCGATCCTTGGTAATTTCAGCCGTCAGCGAAGTTGGCAAAACCTGCCCCGTGATGGGGTCCTTGCCGGTGAGGACGAGAATATCGCCCACGCCGCCTTCGATGATCTGGGCTTCAATCGAGGCCATCCAAGTGTTGCCATACCCGCCGTTCGGTCCCCAGCAATGCAGCAAGATGCCGGAATCGCGAGCGCGATCGACTCGCCCGCCCCAAGTTTTTTTGCCCCACTTGAACTCCGTAATCAGGTGGTAATCTCGATACGCCTCGTTCGTGATCAAACCGCCGTAACCCTGGCCGGAAATGTGGATCACGCCGTCGGCCACGGTGAAGACCTTGTTGGGATCGGCATATTTCAAATCTCGAATCCAGGTATGGAGGCCTTCCAGATTGCGGCCGTTAAAAAGTCGAATAGGGCCATCGGTCGGTCGGATGGCGGTCTTGCGCGAGGGCGGCTGGGCCGGTTCGCCCGGCAGTTCGCGGATCGAAATATTACGGAAGGCGACTGGGTCGTTGTGTCCGGCAAAACCGAAATGCCCGCTTTTGCGTTTCACACCGGGCGGCAAGGCGCCGTCTTTCGATTCCTTCACTTGGGAAAGGTCGGCGTCGAGAATGGTGAAACCGTTCAGCTCCACCTTGATTTTGGCGCCGCGGACCGTAATCTGCTGGAAATTCCATTCTCCCGTAGGCCGCAAGTAGCCGCGATGCGCCGCGGCCAATCCGTAGGCCGAGCCATGATACTGCCGAGGATCGAGCTTGGCGTATTTAGGATGCTCTGAGTCGATCACCTGGAGTTCGATGCCATCCAGATGCGGACGGCCCTTGCCGTCGTAACGAATGGCAATGCCGTTATTGCCGCCTGCGGGCAGACGAAACTCCAACCGGGCGATGAAATCGGCGTACTGTTTTTTCGTGAAGACGTCGCCGCCCTTGCCCTTTCGACAGACGATCGCGCCGTCGACAATTTCATAGTTCTCGGTGTCGCCGGTCCAACCGCTGAAATCATGCCCGTTGAAAATTTCATGGAAACCGGCGTCGCTTCCCCGCTGGGCAAGAATCGCATCGCTTTCAGACGTTGGAATTTCACGTAGGTATATGTTGCGGAAGTACAGCGTGTTGCCGTGGTTTTGCAGTTCGATTTGCCCGCGAGGATAAATCGGTAGGTTGCGGTCCCAGATGTTTTCCATCACGACGTCGTCTGTAACCAGCTTGCCGTTGAGCCGCACGGTTACCCGCTCGCCCACCATGCGAATGAAAAAAGTGTTCCACTGGCCGACTGGCTTGTCGGCTTTCGTCAGTGGAAATCGGGAGTGATTTTTGTTGTTCCACAAAGCCCCGGAGCCTTTCTCGGCGCCGTGGCGAAATAACGCTTCGTGTTCGGTGTCCCAGATTTGCACTTGCGGACTGCCGCGCAGGTAGATGCCGCTGTCGCCCGCTTCGAGAATTTTCCAGTCGACGTACAGTTCAAAGTCGCCGTAGTCCTGGGCGGTGCATAAACTCTTGCCCTTGCCATCGAATTGCAGCGCGCCGTCGACCACCTTCCAGTGCGCCCGCATTTCCTCATCTGCCTTTTTCTGAGCGGCGGCAAGTTCATCGGCCGACATAGCCGCCCGCGTTTTTGGATTGCCAACCAGCCCCTTCCAGCCGGTTAGATCTTGGCCGTTGAACAGCGGTGTGAAGCCGGCGGGCGCTTCGGCGCGAGCGTGCTTGAAAGGCAATTGCCACACGCAAAGAATCAAGAGGATAATTGTTAGCGAAGATGTTCGTCGTGATATCCTGGTCATTTTATTTCTCTCTGAAGTTAGACTGAAAATTCGACATCTATATCGCTCGCGGTTGAAAATGTCGCTTTTTTCGTTTAACGGCAAGCCGAAGGCGGCTGTGTTTTGAGCCCACGCGTTCGGGCAAGACAGAAAAACGCAGCCGCCTTCGGCTTGCCGTTAAACGAGCCATTACTAGCCGTGTGAAGTATAGAATATGCCGGGCTTTGAATGCGGTAAAGTGTTTTCGGGAAAGGTCTACCCTCACATTTCGATTTTCCAGTGCGCCTGCCGAAGCACCGAACGATCGGAGGCGGCCATGTTTTCGTACCAAACGCTGAGCAACGATCCATCGGCCAGTTCAACAGTAGAGGGATATCCCAAATCGCCGCTGACGCCATCGGCCGACACCAACATCGATTCCGACCACGTATCGCCTTGGTCGGTGCTCAGCCGGGCTTGATTGCCGTACGGCTTGCGGCGATGTCCGTAGGTCATGAGCAGGCTTCCATTGCGGAGACGCAGCAGGTGAGAGGGCAAGCCCCAAACACCGATTGTGCGCGGCTCCGACCACGTGCGCCCGCCATCGTTCGAGACACACTGCAACGTTTCGCCGGCGTTTCTCTGGTTGTGGTTGCGAATATGCACCACGAGCCGCCCGCCACCGGCGTCAACCGCATGCAACTCATGGTACTTGTTATGATCATCGCCCTTGCGGGTGGGAATTTCGGCCAGCCAACGCCAAGAGACGCCGTCGTCGACCGATTCGCAAACGCCCACGCGCGCCCCTTCCCGCCAGAGGTCCTTGCCGGCGTACAGCATACGGCCATCGTCGAGCCGCACCGGCCCATGCGGACTGTCGACCAAACAATCGTATTTTTTCGACCACGAGATGCCGCCGTCCGTCGAACGCAGCATCCACACGCCGAGTTCTTTTTTTCGTTGTTCTTCGCTGATGCGGTTATGCGCGCCGCGCCAGCGGGCCAGTTTTTCATCGCTCCAGGAACCGTTGCCGGCGGCCTGTTTTTTTTCCTCGCGTTGCAGAATCGGCTCGTAGGCCAGCGAAGTGAACGTGGTGACTAACAGCGCGCCGGAGTGGGTTTCGACGACGCCGGCGTCGCGGTCGTCGATGGGGCCGTCGAACACGGTGCGGGGGAAGGTCCAGGTGTCGCCGGCGTCGTGCGAACGCATCATATCGACGCGGCCAAACGGACACACATGGGCTTCACGTCCGCCGGAATAAACCAACAGCAACTCGCCATTGGCGCGGCTCGCCAGCGTGGGCCAGCCACAGTAGAGGCGCGGTTGTTGGCTGATCACCTTGGTTTGCGAGACGCGCGCCGTGGGCCCTGCGTACGACGACTTGGCCGAAGCGAACATCGCGCCGGCGGCGCCCGTGGCGATGAGAAAATCTCGACGAGAGGCGTGATTCATGATCGATGCTCCTACTGGGTGTCGGTTCGTGTTGTTAAGGGAGGCAGGTCGGCTGACTTACGCACGTCGCGCAGCGGCCAGGCGGCCAACTGTCGCACATACGCCGCCACTTCGCCGCCAATCGCGGAGAGCAGCGATTCGCCTTTCTCGGCCGTGGCTTTTTCCGGAGAGCCGAGCGCGCCGGTTTCACTGAGTCGATGGAATCTTCCCGCGATGCGCGCCTTGCCGGAAGACGGCGCATCGAGCGGAACGCCTCGCGCGGCGTTCAAGTGAACCGTCTCGCCTTGAACGGCCAACATCATCGAGGTTTCATATTCGCAGGCGTGCGTTAAACGCGGCGAGTCCATGCCGTGTTGTTCGGGCTGCATGACGTTATCGGCGATGGTCCAATAGGAGCCGAGCGCAATTAAGGCGCTATCACAGAGATCGCACGAATTGGCCATTTCGGTAATCGCTGTTTCGCCGGGCGCCACGTTGCCGCCGTGTCCGTTGAGAAACAGAACGCGGCGAAAGCCGGCGCGAACGTAACAACGCACCAAACTTTTGATCACCTCCACGTAGAGTGAGTTGGGCAACGAGAGCGTGCCCGGAAAGTCGAGATGATGGTCTGAGGCGCCGCACCAAAACGTGGGCGCCAGCAAAATGTTATCGCCCAGATGTTCATGCACGCGCTCGGCGACCGCCGTGACCAAATACGTATCGGTCAGCAGGGGCAGGTGATGGCCATGTTGCTCCAACGCCGCCAACGGCGCCACCACCACAAACCGCGATTTATCGAGCTGTTCGATATCGGTCCAACGCAAGTCGCCGTAATACATGAGGTATGAAATTCGATTTGAGGAATGGAGGAAGGCGGGGGAGAGCGGTGCTCGGCGCCCGCCATGGGAGGCCGCCCGAAACACCAATTGGCAGGGTAAGCGGCCCACGGCGTTCCGTCAAGTTATTGGCGAGAAGTTGGCGAGCAATTATGGGGGCAAGCGGTCAGCAGCAGGCAGCATTCAAGCCAAGTGCTCGCCGACAGCGGTTCAATCAAACTGAATGGAGTTAAGAAATCGTTTGAAATCAGGGTGGTCGAGGTTGTTGTCCCTGGCCGCAATTATGATTGCAAAAAACTTGTCGTGCGAGGCGTACAGGTAGACTCTTGCCGAGCCTTCAGAACGTGTTGTCACTTCAATTTCCGAAACGGTCCGCCCTCCCAGTTGAGATAGTTTTGCGAAAACAACCGTGCTCGTAGTGCCATTTTGAGTAATGGAGTCGCCGGGCGAGATATCGTTCATATCTTCAGCGGAAAGGACGCCTTGAAGCGAGCGGGGAATTGGCGCGTGTCCGACTTCGAATTCACGTCCCCAATTGAACGCGCTATCGTGCTGCATGCGAACAGGAATTCCCTCGATATCGTCTGCCTTTGCAATCCGAACCGGCCGCTTGGGAAACTCCGCGGCGTAGCCTCCTTCGGGCGGGCGGTATTTGTACCAACCACCCGCCGCTCTTCGACTCTCAAAGCCGGCTTTGAATTTGGCGAAGGCGCCTTTTCCGGCGGAGGAAACCAGCAGGCCGAGCACGATCACGCCGGCCACCACGCCGAACGCGATTGTGCCATAGAGCAACACCTTGATGACGCCGCTCTTATCGCTACTGGTTTTCCGGGGAGTAACGCGGATTTGTCGGGAGGCTGGAGAATGGAGCGACGACAACGAACCGGGCGCCGCAATCGGCGATTCCGTCGCGACCGGCTGCTCCAACGGCGCCAGACGCATGTCGTCGTGGCCGCGGTCGGCAAACGGTACGACTTCCAGGTCGTCGACTTGCGCATAAGGCGAACTCTGCTTTGTTCGCCCGTTACTTGCCACACTTTTTGAACCCGCCGGCGAGATTCTCCGCAGACTGTTGGGATCACCCATGCGCGGCCGCGTCGGCTGAGGGGAAACCGATGGCGGACCGCTCGACTTTTCCGGCAAGCGAAACTCCCGGTTGCAGCGCGGGCAACGCACGCGGCGGCCGGCGAATGTCTTGGCCACGCTCATCGTTTTGCCGCATTCGCATTGTGCGTGAATCGCGCCGGCGGCGTCGGGATCGATCTGCTTGGCCGAGGGAACGGCATCGGCGGCGGGTTCAAGATCGGCCTTGAGCGCGCCCTCCATCACGACGACCCGCCCGCAGACGTTGCACTGCGCGCGTTTGCCGCGCATGCCGGCGGCAACTTCCGCTTGCTCGCCGCACTCGCACTGAACGATCATCGGAGCGGCGCTTTCAAACGACACCAAAATCGAGGCGCCGCATTGCGTGCATGCAACGGTTTTCCCCAACAGCGCGTGGCTGGCGTGAAACTTTTTGCCGCAACGGCAAAGAATCGGCAGCGGGTCTTCTTCGGCAGATGGCTCCTGCCGCGACGATGGCGTGTTCAATGCGGGAGAATTCGCGGCCGGCACACGGAACATGGCGCCGCAGGCGATGCACCTCATTTCCTGGCCCGCGAGCCGATCTTCCGCTTGATATCGCTTGCCGCAATGGCAAGTCGCGAAGATGGGCATGAACACAATCTCCAGATAATTACGAGTACGCCCGTACAAACGCCGCCGCCATTCTACCTAGAAACGTCAGCTAACGACATCTCTTTTTTAGATATCGGCAACCGCCCGATGTGGCCAGCGGCGAACCCGAGTTGCGGTCATGCCGATTGTTCCGCGAAGGGAAACAGACGCTCACGCACCGCCGCGCTCCAGCCGCCCGCGTATTCACTCACCTCGAATACTTCGATACGCCGGGAGGCAACCTGCGAAACCTGCTCGCCGGCATATTGTTGGAAGTGGGCGAAACGTTTGGCGAGCACCTCTTCATATTGTCCGCGCAACCAGCGGAGCCGCTCCGCCGAATTCGCGGGAACCTGGCCGCCAATGCGCTGGTTGTAAGGCAGCCACTCGAAAAACTGCGATTCATGCGCCGCCAGTAAGGCGACAATCTGATCGAGCCGGGCGCCGATATCAAGCACCACGTCGGCTCGCATCGGGTTGGGGCGCGTGAATGCATCGGGCATGTACGCCACGACCGGGTCGGCCAACAACGCCGGCGTATCGGCCGCCACCGCCGGAACCGTTACGAGGTAGGAGGCGTCTTGCACGGCCGCTCCCACGGCGCGGTGGTCGGGGTGATAATCGCAGGGCCGGTGGGTCAGCACGATGTTCGGGCGATAAGTGCGAATCTCGCGGACGATGCGCTGCCGAACCTCCAACGAAGGCAGCAGAGCGGCGTCGGGAAAATCCCACACTTCCGACACAGCACCGATGATGCTCGCGGCGCGGGCCGCCTCTTTTTTGCGACGCGCCGCCAGCGGCGGGCCGAAGGTTTCATGATGACCGGCGGCGCCGTTCGTGACCGAAACGATCTTCACCGCATGGCCCAGCGAGCGGTAAATCGTGGCCAAGCCGCCGGCGTGAAATTCGGCGTCGTCTGGATGAGCGCCGAGAATAAGCAACCGTAACTCTTGTGATTCCATGGTGCGATTCAGTTAGATCCTGTCCAGCGAGTCTATCCAGCGGACGAGTTCGGCGCGTTGTTTTTCCGTCAGTCCGCCCGCCTTTTTCTTGAGTTTGATTTTTGTGATCGGGTATTTCATTTCGGCCAATCGTTCGAGAATGGCTGCCGCCCGCTCGGCCGAGCTTTCCTCCGAAAGCGTGGTGGCGTAAATGGCCAACCGCTCCAGTGGCGCGTTTGCCGGCGGCGCCGTGCGCAGTGGAATGGCCGCGTCGACCGCCGCAATGGCTCGCACGACATCGCGATGTGCAAACCCGAACAGATAGGCCATCGAACCGCCCGCCTCATAGCCATGCACGACCACGCGCGTGGCGTCGATGTTGAAATCCTTGATGAGTTTGTCGAGCGTTTTGCGAATGAAAGCGTTTTCGGTGGGCGTCCAACGCGTGGGCAGCGCCGGTTGCGGCGCCAGCAGAATCAACTGCTGCTCGCGGCAGTGTGTTTCCCAGCGTTTGATCAGCGTCTTGCGGTCTTCGGCGCCCGGTTTGCGCAGCCAGAGCACGACGCCGTGCGGCGTATCGTCGCGATACGTTTTCGGCACGTAGGCAAAACACTCGCCGGCTTCCTCGGGAAGTTTGATCTCGACGACGCCGGAAGCCGGCGCGTTTTTCTTGGCATCGGCGTCATTTTCCTCGACGTCATTTTCGGCAGCGGCCGGTTCCAGCGCCGGCGGCAAGGACGGGGGAATGCCCGTGGGCAGGCCCGCCAAGACGATAGCGGTTTGTTGCGGGGCGCCTTCTCTGGCAAACTTCAACTGAACTTCATCAGCCGGAGAAAATTCGGAAATCTGCTGGCGGAGTTGGTTGGCGTTTTCGACGGCTTGGCCATTGAGGGCCAGCAGCCGGTCGCCGGCGAGCAAACCGGCTTTTTGCGAGGGGGAATTGTCGTACACATAACGCACCACGAAACCGGTTTGGTCGCGACGCGGCAATAGTCCCAAAAAAGGATGCGCGTAGGGCGTGAGTTTGTCGACCAACTCGACCGACTTTTTTATCTTCTGGTCGCCGCGTTGTACGGTAATCGCGACGCTCTGGCCCGCATCGAGACGGCCCAAGGCGTGTTTCATTTCTGGAATCCGACGGACCGGCGTCTGGCCAATCTGGAGGATAATATCGCCGGCTTGGAACCCGGCCTTGGCCGCCGGCGACTTCGGCTGGCAGACGGCAATTTTAATCGGCTGGGTGAATTGGTTGCCCTTGAACGCCACGCCCAGCAGGCCGGCGTGGATGTCGGTTCCTTGTTTGAGCGTTTCCAGGCGGGCGAAAATGTCTTCCAACGGAATGGCGAAGCCGATGCCGGAATCGTACCATTCGGCGCCGGCGATTTCGGTCGCTGCCTGAGGTGAAAGCGGCGCCAACACGCCCAGCACGCGGCCTTGAATATCGATCAAGGGGCCGCCGTAATTATTGGGTGAAATTTTGGCGTCGGTTTGAATCGCCCGCCCCCAAATTCGCTGCGTCGCACTCACTATTCCAGTAGAAACACTGGGGGCATCGGCCGAAAACGTGCGGCCCAGCGCCACCGCCCACTGCCCCACACGCAGCTCGTTTCGAGGCGCCGCTTGCGGAACAGGCAGCGGCGTTTTGGCGTCGACATGCAACAAGACCAATTTCCGGGCGTGATCGCGGGCGACGATTTTCGCGGCCAAACGCTGGCCGTCGGCCAAGGTTACGAGAACCGAAGCCGGCTGTTGGATGAAGCTATACGCACTGGAAATGATGTATCCGTCGGCCGCCACCACCAAGCCGGTCGTGACGCCTTCGCCCACCAACACGCCTTGCGTTTTTTGCAGTCCGCCGATGGCGTCGATGCGAACCACCGAAGGCGCCGCCTTGGCGACCGCCGCGGCAATCACTTCGTCTTCGAGCAGCGTCAGCCCGACATCATCGGCGCGAAGGCCCCACGGCGCGAATACTGCAATCGCGAGAAAGACGAGCCACGGCATAACTTTGTTGGTCATAAAAACTTGTTTTTTATCAGCGGCGATTGGAAGACTTTAACACAACATTGATCAACTCCCCGCCGCGTTGGACTGTCAAACGCAACGGTTGATCTCGCGAGATGAGCTCCAGTTCCGTTTGCAATGCGGCAATCGACGAAACCAGCCGCCCGTCGACGAACAAAATCAAATCATCCGCCCGCAGGCCGGCGGCGAACGCGGGTGAATTCCGATCAACCCGGTCCACAAAGGGCGGCGTGTTGTTCAATACATTGGGAACCGTAGTGATTCCCAAGTTCGCTAGTTGATGAGGATCCAACGGGCGGCGCGCCGAACCGTCGGCCGCGCGGGGCCGTGTTTCGCCCCGCTTAATAGCGTCGACCGAAGCTGTTAGTTCCGCGGCGGGCAGAGCGTAGTTGAGCCAAGTGTTATTCTTGGCGTTCCGCAGTTCCTTGCCCAGCAGCCCGATAAACCGACCGCTGCGGTCGGTCAGTGCGCCGCCGGCGGCGCCCGGGTTGTTCGTAACGGCGTCGACCATGTAAACAGGGCCCCGATACCGAGATTCAAACGCGCCCCGCCGCGCCGATAAGGCGCCAATGGCCGCCACCACGCCCATTTGCACGCTCACTGGTTCATCGCCCACCGCGACGCCAAACAAATTACTGAAGGCCAACACCCGCGCGCCAACCTTGGGAGCGGGGGCGTCGTCTAACGAAAAATAGGGCAGGTCATGAGCGTCGACCTTCAAGATGGCAATTTCCAAGGTTGGGTCGGCGCCCAAAAGTTTCGCCTCGTATTTCGAACCATCGGCCAGCGAGACGCTAATATTCTCCGTATCCAGCACGTAGCTCCAAACCGTCAGGATATATCCTTCGGGAGAAATCACGACACCCGATTGATACGCCTCCAAACCGCGAAACCCGCCGGCGCCGTAAATTTTCGCGACTTTCAACTGAGCTTCCCGCACCACGCCCACTCGATCGGAAGCGGCTTTCACCGAGACCGCGCCGCACAAACCCACGGCGCTGAAAAACACCGCCAGCGCCCAGGTTTTTCGCCAGATTCCCCTCGCCAAATCTCCGCGGAGCAACGTCGAATTCATGACTTCTCCTTCGATTTTTGAGGAAGGGTCCAACGTTCGACTTGCAGCACGCCAAAGTTGTGGTCGCCCCATTGAACGTGCAACGTATGCGGGAGGCGGCGGCCGGCGTTGTTTTTTTCGCTAATATCTTTCTCGTTCGAGAAACGAATGGAGCAGGGGTCGACGTCGCTGTCGGAGAACATTTCGAGCGCCGCCAAACGGCCGGTTTTGCGATCGAAGAGGAAATGCGTTTCCACGACATCGTGTGTCGCGACGATAATATCGACCAACGCACCGTCCGGTTCATCGTTTTCAGGCCAGGCGATTTTGCGAGGCGCCGCGCCCAGGTAGTAAACATCGCCAAAACGTTCGGGGCCTTCGATCAGGAGGCGGCGCCACATGTGCAACGCCAGCAGCAAGCCCCCGCTTCCCTCCGGCCCCAACTGCTCGTTCAACGCCTGTTCAACATCAATCGCGGCCGGCCCCGAGGGAAAACCGGCGAACACCGACAAAGCCGAGAGCGTGATATCGAACGGGGCGTCATTCACTAGCCCGCTTAACTTCCAGGGTTCCGTCAAATCGGCGAAAGAGCCCTGCGTGCGGAGTGAATTCCAAAGCCGGTTTCGCTCCTGCTGGTTGAAATAGTAGTTCGCGAAGCCGGTGCGCTTGGTAAAGTATTTCGCCAAGGCATGCGGCGATGCCTCTTCTTTTTTGGGCGGCTCTATTTTGGGAGCATCTTTTTTCGGTTGGGGATGAGGAATCATGCGGCGTTTGGCCTGCACCTTGGCGATCAACTCCTCACTCCGATGCACGCCAGCCAGCCGAACCACAACATCGTGCTGTTCGCCGCCGCGCTGGTAACGCAAGGAAACTTCCCAATCCTTGGGAAAAATGCCCAACACATTCTTGAAGGCGTTCGCCGAACCGATCGACCGCCCGCCAAATGCCACGATTTCATCGCGGTAACGCAGGCCGCGCCGGTAGGCGTCGGAACTATCGAGAATGTGGGTCACGACGACGCGCCCTTCGTCGTCGCTGGAAACCGTGGCCCCCAGCGTGGCGTGGTCAACAATCCGACCGCTGTGCAGGTAGCCCAAAAAATGTTTGATCTGATTGATCGATATCGCGTAACCCACGCCCACGTTCACCCGGCCCCGCTTCTCGAAACTTCCGCGTCCGTTAACGCCAATCAACCGCCCTTGCCCATCGAACAGCGGGCCGCCGGAATTCCCAGGATTGATGGCGGCGTCGGTCTGGATGCAGTCGGCGTATTCCAGCAACGTGCCAGCCGGGTATTGATACCGATGCACGCCCGAAACGATTCCCCACGCAACACTGGGTTGGAGGTCGGTGGCGAGCAAGAAAGGATTGCCGACAGTGAAGCAACTGTCGCCGGCTTGAAGTTGATCGCTATCGCCCAGCACCGCCACGGGCAACGGCTTTTTTGCGTAGATTTTCACCAAGGCCACATCGCCCACGGGGTCGACTCCGACCACCACGGCGTCGTAAATTTCGCCATCGGGCAGGCCGCACTTCATGAAAGCGCCCACCGGCTGTACGACATGGAAATTCGTCAGGGCGAAACCGTCGGCTGAAATCACGACGCCCGAACCGCCGCCCTTGCCGGCTTCGTCGAAAATGGCCACCGAAGCTGGAACCGCACGCGCGATGGCGTCGATCCGATCTTGTTCGGCGCGTAATACGCGAGCCATGTTTTCGTCGCTTCGGCCTTCAGCCAGCGCGCCGGCGGGTAACCAGAGCGGACCGCAAACCAGCACCGCCGAAAGGTATGCGAGGCATCTGATCATTTTGCAATCCTTGCATCACATAGGTTCAGTCGATCTTGGACATCGCGTCCGGCGCCGTAATCAACCGAAATGACCAGACGCCGCGTTTTTTTAATATCGAGGTCGATCGGAAAGGCCGGATCCGAACCGCGCACCACATACTTCCCGATTATTTTTCCATCGGCAATGATTTCCAGCGACACATTTCCTTGGCGCCCGGCGCGGTCGTCGATTCCCACCACTGCTTGAAAGCGGCGGAAACCGGGTGGAATTTGAAAGGCGGCCACGGTGCGGCTATGCAACGTTATGCCCTGGGAGTAGGCAGTTCCGTCGAGCAGCAGCGATGTTCCGTTGATGGCGCCGCCGAAGCGAGGTTGAAAAAACTTCTTGCTCAAGGCGCCCGCCGCGCCCAGATCGTAGAACGATTGCTGTTCCACGATTTCCCAGCGAAGCTCCTCCAGGGGCCGCACCTTGCCGAGGGAAAAGTCGCACCGCATCACGCGCCGCTGGGGAAGTTCATGCGCCGCGCCGCTGACCGTAGTGAAACGCAGCCGGCTCTCGCCAACTTGTTCCAGCGTGGCAAGCGCCCAACGGGAGCCGTAGGCGTCTTCCAAAAAACAGAACGGCGTTTTTGGGGGCGCGGCGGGACGGTAATAAATAACGCCTTCCAATTTCGCTCGCGGCGCCTGGATGAGATCGCCATCGAATTCAAAATGAACTTCGGTTTCGGTCACTTGGCGAACCACGCCCTCCAAATAGTCGAGCGTGTATTGAGGCGGGGCGTTGGGATCGTCTTGATTGACGATCGTTTTACGCACGACGAGAAAATCGCCGCTGGCGTCTTGCTCCAGGAGTTCCTCCCACTGTTGGCGGAGTTGCGGCAGTGATTGATTATCTTGAAATCGGACGGAGCGAATCGCCCGCGCCGGTAGCGACTGTTTGCTTTCATCTAACAGCACCATGCTGGCGCTCGGCTGCGTGGCGAACTGTTCGCCTAACAGAAGGGAGCCGTCTTGCAGCCGCACCCACACCTGAGGATTGGCCACGAGTTGTGGCCGGACGTCGGTCCAGCGAACTTCGAGCACATTGGCCCATGCGGTCGCCACGACGTCGGCCTCCGTTTTGACGCTCACGTGCTGGCTATCGAGCGACGCTAGCTCGCCTTGAACCGCCGCGTCTTCGGTGCGAACCACTTGAACGTTCGCGCCCACGGCGGCCAGCGTGCAAAGCATAATCAAATGCGACATAGCGATTCCTTTGTTCGCAACTTTTTTCAAAACTGGGTTTCAAACATGGCGACGCGGCGTGAGGCGGAACGCTACGGCGAATCTTCTTCCTTGGCCAGACGGCGGAAGTATTCTTCAATCACCTGCCGGTAATGGGAAGGCAGGTCGTTGCTGATCTGTTGCAGGGTTTCCAATCGCTCCTTGGGCGGTAGGTTGCCCCACTCACCTTCGCGGGCGATTTTTTTCGGCGTCACCTCTCCGGGGCCGGAACCACCGCCCGGCTTGCTGTCGTCCATCGGGCGTGAGGGCTGCTGTTGCGAGCTGCCGCCGCCGGCTTGCTGTTGTTGCTGCTTGCGTTTCTTTTCAAGATCCTTGATCAGCTTGTCGAGCTTCGCGATGACGTCGTCTTCCTGTTTTCGCACCCGACCGCCGGCGCGGCCGAAGTCGAGCCGGCGCTGCACTTCATTCATCATCCTAGACACTTCATCGAGAGAATCGACTTTCAGCGGTTTGATGTCGGCCTCCATCAGACGGGCCAGCGTGCTGTAGCGGCGAGGAATCGTTTCTTCGTTCTCCAGCAGAAGCGTCAAGCCGGGAAGGCAGGCGTCTTTTTGCAGTAGCCGATGCCGGGCCACGCTCTGATAAAAAAGCAGCGAGGCGGGGTCCACCACGTCTCCAACGGCTAGGCCGTCGAGCTGCGCAAGCGCTTCGTCGTACCAGGCGTGTTGGGCCAACCAGCGGCCAAAGAGCAGCCGCAGGTTATTGCGCATTTCCGCCGGCCACGCTTCGTTTTTCAAAAACTCGAAATCGGGCGGCGTTGCCGGCGCCGAAGGAGAGCGGCAGAGTTCGACCAAGGGCAACGCCTCCGGCTTCAACACCGCTATCGTGACCGCGATTTGCTCTAACTTGGCGGCGGGATCCTCCAGGAATTTCGATTCAACCCACAAGGCGTCGAGCTTGGCTTTCGTGTTTTGATCGAGCGGCTGTTGGTCGGGTGCGGCGGCTGCGGCCCATTGCCGCACCATTTTTTGCACGTCTTGCAAACTCGGCGGCGCCCATGTTGCACGGCGAGCGAGTTCGTCGGCGGCGGGAAGACGCGCAGACGTAAACAGAAATGCGAGCCCAACCAATCCAGACGCCAGGAACCGTCGGCGAATATTCATTTGTTTTTCCCCAAGACAATATCGCTGGTGATTTTCTGAATGCGTTGCTCGCGGTCGGCAAGCCGGCGGATCGAATCGCGCAGTTCATCCTTGGCTTGGCCGATCGGATCGTCCTGCTGGTCGAGCAGGGCGGAGTAACTTTTCGTCCGCCGGTTGACCCGCATTTGCAACGCTCGGACCATCTTCAATTCGGCAATCGCGTCGACCAAGGGCTGGTCGCCGGGTTGGCCCTGTTGTTGCTGTTGCTGCTGTTGTTGTTTTCGCTCCTGCTGTTCTTGCTGGGCGATATTCAGCGCATCAATGATTTCCTCGAGCGCCGAGATAATGTCTTCTTCGATGTTTTGCGTCAGGCCGCCGATTCTGGCGTTGGCCAGCAAATCGGTGACTTGCTCCATGTCTTCGCGCATTTGTTCGACGGTTTCGGGAAACGCAACCGATGAGCCTTCTTCGCGCAACAGCAACAGGGCTTTGTCGGCCTCGACCGAAATGCGGCGTTGTTCAAAGGAGAGTTTTCCCGATTGGATATCGACTTCGCGTCCTCGCTTTTCGGCGGGAATTTTCGCCAAACGGAGCGTGCTCTCATAAACTCGCAACTCCATTTCCAACATTTTTCGAAAGCGTCCTTCGAGCATCGCCAAGGTGCGTTCGAGTTCTTCTTCGCGCATCTGGCGGAGGACTTCCTCTAGCTCGGCAATCGCCTCGTTGATCAGCCGCTGCGCATCGCGTTGTTCGTCGATCGCTTCACGGCGTTTGGCGTCTTCGAGCTTTTTCTGCGCCTCTCGCATTTTCTTTTCGGCGGCCTCAATGCGTTTCTTCGCCGGAGGCTCTTCCGGCTTCGACGGTTGCGACTGCCCCGGCTTCTGTTGCGATGGCTCGCCCGATTTTCACCACCTGATTTTTGACCGCCCGATTTCGGCGGCTGGCTATCGCCCGGCTTGGGCGGCTGCTCGCCGGAGGGCGACTTTTCAGGGGAACTTTCGCTCTTATTTGGCTTGCCGTCTTGAGCGCCATCTGATTCGGAAGAGGGATCTTTCGACTCGGTTGGCTTTTTATCTTTGTCGTCTGGACTAGATTTTTTCTCGCCGGCTTTTTCTTGGCCTTCTTTTTTGTCGCCCTCCTTTTTCTCGCCTTCTTTCTTTCCTTTACCGCCCGATTCTCCCTCCTCCGATTGATCGTCGCCGATTTTTTTATCGTCGCCGGGTTTTTGCGAGCCGTCTTGTTTGGATTCGCCCTGTTCCGATTCGGGCGAATCTTGGGCGATGCGGTCTGCTAGTTTTTCGGTTCGTTCGGCGGCTCGCTTCTGCTCTCGCGCCAGACGTTTTGTATCGTCGTTGCTTTCTGTTCGGCCAATCAAACCTTTTTGCACGCGGCCAATGCGGCGCAGCTCCTTGATATATTCCTTGATGCGAGCCTGCTCCGACTGCAACCGGTCAGGACGGTTTTCGGTCAGCAACAGATCCAACAGCTTTTGCAACTCCTCTTGAAGCAATGTTTGGCCGTCGAGCGCGGGTTTCAGGCGTTGCCGCTCCAGCAATTTGACAATCTTCTCGAAATTCAGTTGGACATTATTGCGTTTCGACTGCTGCACCGCCTGCCGCAACAACGCGGCCCGCCGAGGATTGGAACTGGCGTCGACTTCCGCCATTTTCAACATCAACTGTTCCAGACGCGCGAACCGGCCGGCAACCCGCCCCTGCCGCACGGCCAGGCCGTCGGACAGACTCGGCTCGCCGACGTCGGCGGCGTTGGCCGCAAAGACCGTAACGAACAGCGGTAGCCAAAGGACGGCCGCCCAAAAGACGCCCCCGCGCTGCCTTGCCGTTGTTTTAGCTGTCGCCATGCGATCCCTCCCTATTTGAATAAATCCAACACCTGCCGTTTTTGTTGCTTCTTGGTGGCGTCGATCAATTCGGACTGGTCTTTCATGAGTCCGCGCACAATATCCAGTAGTTCATTGTACGTTTCCAATTCCAACATATTGCGCAAAACCGCCTCCATTTCCAGGAGAATTGTTTCGGCCTGCTCCAGCGAAGCCTTCGCCAATTGCGGGCGGCGGCCCTCGTTTTTCAACGCACCCGCCAAGGCGACCAACTGTTTTTCCAGTACGGAAAAACTTACTTCTCCGATTTCTTGCAAGGGGTCGGCGATCATGAGTTGCAAACGATCTTTTCGCTCTTGGGTGTCGATGCGGTTGTTTTCAAGCTCTTCTCGAATATCTTCAAACGACGCCGCGACTCCCAAAACTTCTTGCGCCGACTTCCGCGTTTGTTGCAGCGAGCGTTGCACGCGCAGTTCTCGTAAGGCGGTGAACCTGCGCAGGGCGGCTTCGTCGTCGAGTGCGTCTTCACCTATTTGGCCTTGCAGGTCGTATACCTTGTCGACCGACACGCGCCGCAATAAATCTCGCAGTTCGGAAACTTCCTCGATGATCTGTTCAAAGCGGCGGCGGAGTGAAAGTTCGCGAGCCTCCAGCATCGCGATGAGGCGATTCGGCGGCACGACATCCAGATGAAACTGCTCGCCGGCGCCGATGTTCGGCCCGCCCAAAATGTTTTTTTTGTCGGCCGCCTTGATCTGCACCGTGATTCGCGTATCGACCGCGAGCTTAACGCCGTTTTCGCCTTGCTCGCGTTCATTTTGAAAATCGAGCGCGGCTTTCACTAAGCCGTCTCGCGGGAGTGCGATTTCGCGCTCCACGATTTTCCCATCGCCGTTGTTTTTATCGCCGAGTTTGATCTCGAACCAGGTTCGCTCGGTTTGGTAGTCGTCTTCGATGCGTCCCACGGCTGGCAGGCGAGCGTCGGGCGTGATGGCCGAACCGATGCCCCGAATGGCAACGTCGACCTGCGGCGGCTGATCTTCGACGCCGTGCAACGTCAGCCGCGTCCAACTGTCGCTGAGAAGGTTGTCGGCGTCTAACAACGAGACAAACAAAACCAAACGCCCCGGCAGGCTCTCGATTTCAAACGTAAAACCCGATGCCGACTCCAACTCCCGCAGCGCGGCGCCAGGGAGCAACGCGGTTGAGTTTGCAACGCCGGAATTTGTGGCGGTTGCATTTGCAGCGGCGGTATTTGCTGTTTCGGAGTTGGTTGTGTTAAAAATCTGCACGGGAATTTGCTCACCGGTGGCGGGGTCGAGCACTTGCACGGCGCGCAGCGGTTTGTTGGTCGCGACGCGAAAGCGAATGCTCGCGCCCTGAGGCAACTGGGCGCCGCTGCGCAGCTCCAGCACGCGCGGCAGCCAAAGGCCTTGCTCCCGGTTGACCATGTACTCGGGGAACCGGCATTCGAGATCAGTCCTATACAACACCGGGCCATCGACCACTTCCACCACGTAGTTTCTTTGGCGGTGGTCGAAACCGACAACGTCAAACTCGACGTTTTCCAACATCGAGCGAAACGGTTCGCCATCGAACCGGTAGAGTTGGTAACCCTCGACCGCATTTCCCACGCGTTGCATGTTGGCGCGGCCGCGCAAGCCGCTTTCAGTACGGTAGTAGATCGTGCAGACTTCGGGAATGACGGCGGCCGCGGCGTCGGCGCGAACGTGCAGCGCGAGGTCGGAGCCGCGGGCCACGCGAATGCGTCGCTCGACGAACGTTTTTTGGTTTGAGTTTAAATAGCTGGCAAACGCCGCGATTTCCGGCGGCGGCGGCGGTCGCAGGACATCCATCCCCAGCAGTTCGATGCGTGCATTTCGGGGCCAGGTTTCGTTGGAGAGGGCGTAGAGCCGGCGAGCGGCCAAGGCGGCGTAGGCGGGCGCGGCGAAAAAGAAGGCCGCTATCGAGGCCGCCAACAACGTTGCCACAACGCACCGCAGCGCCAAGGGCGTTAGCTGGAACAGGCGCCGCAGGCGAACCTCTCGCGAAACCTCCTCCGCCGAGCGGAGCGCGCCGGCCAACATGTGCTCGCCGACCGCCGCGTTGGGATTTTTCTCGCCGGCGCCAAGCTCCACGACCGTCACCAACGACCCTCGAAAGGCGCGGTAACGGCGTTCGATCAACAGCGCCAGGCTGCGGTTGGAGAGCGCCGCGAATGCACGGCGCAGCACAAAACGGTAAAGCACCAACAGTAGCACCAAGCCGACCACGCCCAGCAACAGCCCGCGCGCCAGACGCGGCATTTCGCCTCCGCCCAAAAGCACCGGGAAATAGTCGAGCGCCAAGCCAACCCAGAACATCAGCCCCAGCCAGATGGCCGCAATCGCGAGGCCCTCCAGCCACACATAGGCTCGAATGCGCACGCGCACACCGGCCAACAACGATTGCAGCGTGCTCGGCAGCGGAGCCGTTTCGTGGGTTGTCGTGATGTTCGTCGCCATGGCGTTGGTGTTATTTTAAGCCAGTTTGTGTAAACGTCGGACCAGCCATTCGGTAAACAACACCCCGCAAAGAAGCGCTAACAACCACTGCGCCAACAAACCTGAAAAACGTTTGTCGACGATGCCGGGCAGGTAGGTGTGTTGGTCTTGCGAACGGATGAGAGACGCCAGCGGCGCCGTTCCCAAGCCGCCGCGATTCATGGCGGCGTCGAGCCCCACGAAATACGCGCCGCCGCTGATTTCAGCCAGATGTTTGAGCAAGGGGTCGTTCCGTTCGGGGTGCTCCAGTTCCAGGTCGGGCACTCTGACGGTCACCTCGCGCGATAACACTTCCGCCTCTCGCGACTGCGGCACGGGCAACTCCAGCCGCGCTTCGCCGGCCTGCAAGGCGGTGAATTGTCCTTCATAAAAACCCTCGCCCGCCTCGCCTTGCACGCTCTTCAAAACGACTTCGGTTCGAGCGCCGTCGGGGTTGATCAACTGCGCGGTCACTTGTTTTTCCGTCAGCGGACGAAACTGAGGATCGGTGAGCTGCGCCCGAACAACAATTCGATCGCCCAGCAGGCAACGATCCTTGTCGACCAACAGCACGCCGCGGTTGGAGTCGCGCATGAGGCGGCCTTGGGAGGCCCAGCGAATGAGTTTGACATAAAACTGTTCGAAGTATTTTTCATCCAACTCGCGAATGCGCCACAATTCGCCGCTGGCCATGAACAACGTCCGGCCGGAGCCGTAAAACTGGCTGGCGAAATACACCGGCGCTTCACCGCCAATGACCGCATCGGGATCGGAAAACCGGGCGTACACTTGCGCGCCCGGCTTAGCGCCGCGCACGGCCGCGAATCCGTACACGCCGGCGAATTCATCCCAGGCCTGTTCGCTCTCCACATTCGACTCGCCCAACTGAAGAAACTCCGCCTCCAAGCCTTCACGCGTGAATTTCAGCGGCCATGGTTTTTCCGAGCCATGGCGCCCCAAACGCAGCGTGGGAGAATTGCGACGATAAAACGACACCGGATACATCGACTTTATTTTCTCGATGCGGGAGTCTCCCCGGCCGCGACTGGTCCAACGCGGGGTGTAGACCGGCCCCGAAACAAGAATCAATCCGCCCGCTTTTTCCGCCACCCAACGCTCCAGAAGCTCCACTTGCAGATCGTCGAGGGTGCGCCAATCAGGGTCGAAGGCCACGATGCAATCGTAAGCGAACAATTCCTCGGCGGTGGCCGGGAAGGAGTACAAGAGTTCGTCTGCTTCCTGCGAAGCGCCCGGTTGGGCGGTTTGCAACAACACATGCAGCGTGACATCTCGATCTCGGTAGAGTTGGTTTCGCAAGAACCGATATTCCCGCATCGGCCCGCCGGCGAAGAGCAACACCTGCGTGCCGCGTTCGACCACGCGAACCGTGGCGGAGCGGTTGTTGTCTTGCGGGTCGTGATCATTGCTCGGCGCCGCCACATGCACGCGATAAACCCGCTTGCCAGCCGCCACCGGTTTGACCTGAAACCGCACGGCGATAATTTCGCCGTCGCTCCCCAGCGGAATCGCCTGCTCTTCCTCGAAATCTTCGTCGGCATTGGGACGCACGTCGGCGCCGAACAGTTCGACCTTCACATTCCGGCCGCCGAAGCCATGCGTTTGCAGGTACGCCGTGATCGTGAAGTTATCGCCAGGATAAACGCGGCGCGGCGCCTCGACATCAACAATTCTCACGTTGGCCGGCCGCTCGGCAACGCCCATGCCGATAGTGTAGATTGGAATCCCCGCGTTGCGGGCCAAGTGCTCGGCCGCGCCCATGTGAACGCCAGCGTTTTGCTGGCCATCGGTCAAGAGTGCGATGCCCGCAATCGGCCCGCCGCGTTCTTTTTGAATGATCGCGCTGAGGGCGTCGGCGATCATGGTTTGAGGACCGCTCGGCGCCAGCGACTCTTCCCAGGCAAAGCCGCCGGGATTGGCCGGTTTCTGGTCGGCGTCTCCTCCATCAGACGCCTTTTCCTCAGACGCCTTTTCCGGCGGAGACGCATTCTCGTCTGGCGGGGTTTGCTCTCCGGCATTCAGATAGAACGCCGCCGCCAAGGGCGCTTCCGAGCCGATCAAGTGCCCCACGCCGAGCACGACGAACCCGGTCAAGACCGACGCCAAGGCGCCGAACAAAAACCACGAAGCCAAAGCCCGCCGCCGCAGTTTGCTCACCGCATAGACGCCGCCGAGGAGAATTCCAGCCGCCCAAAATCCGGCGGCAATGAACATCGCCCGGCGTAGTTTGCTGACCGCGTTTTCGGCAACCTGTTGTTTGGGCCGCACCGGCGCGGCAACGGCGGGCCGGGGAAAAAAGGCGATTTCGCGGGGTGCGGCGCTGTTATCGAACGCCAATACCTGAACATCGTGCCGCTGGAGCAAGTCGGGCAGCAGTTCGCCTTGGCTGAACTCTTCCATGATTTTTTGCAAGCGACTCGGAGCGGCCTGCGTGGTGGTCGAACTGGCGTCGCGCAGGCCCATGCTTTGGCTGGTGTCGACCAGCACCACGACGCGCGAGTTCTTACTGATTTCACGTTCGCCGATTTTCATCGGCTCCATGAAAAAAACCACCAAGCCGATCAAAGCGGCAATGCGCAACAAAAGCAACAACGGCCGAACGCCCGCCGGAAGCTCCTCGCCGTCTCGCCAATAAATGGCCACGGTGATCGCCAAGGCGGCCAACCCCGCGCAGGCCGCCAACAGCAACATCGCCCAATGCCAAGGGCTGGTCAGGTGTTCGAAACGGGCCAGTTCCATATAGGTGCGCGTCACGCCGTCGGGCGCCAGCGGGAGGATGCCGTTCATGCGATGGCCTCCCTGCGCCGGGGGTGATAGCTCAGCCAATAGGCCGCAAGCAGTTCCAAGAGCAGCAGCAAGACGAGCCCCCATAGCAAGTTACGGCCCGACCAAGGCGATGCGTCGGCTGCGTCGGCCGTGGTGGCGAGCGAGTAGGCCCGCCAGTCGGATATCTGTGGCGAGAGAGGCGCAAGCTTTTCCAACAACGCACGCCCCTGCATGAGGCCCAACTCACTTTCCAGCGGTTCGATATTGAGTGCGTAACGAGCGACGTCCGCCTCGCCGGTGTTGCGTTTCGCCCAGCGTTCGTAAATTCCGCGCCGCTCGGTTTCTCCACCGCCAACGGCCGGCGGAGAAGTTTTGTTATTGGCGGGCGATTTATCGTCGACAGCCGGTTCTTTAGTTTCGCCTTCCGAAGCTGCTGTTTGTGCGACCGGAGCACCGCCCAGCACCGCGCGAAGGATGGTTTTGTCGGCCGAATCTGGTACCGCGACCCGCCGCACCAGCAGCAAATCTTCCTGGGTGCGGCCCGGTGTGGCGTACACAATTTCGGCGGAATACTGCTCTGCCTTGAGCAGCGTGGTAATGGCCTCGCCGGCGAAGCGCTCCGGCGTGAAACGAAGCGGCTCGGCGAGATACGATTGCAGTTTCAAGGCGAAAACGACGAACCCCGGGTTTTGCGCCCAGTTGTTCCAGAGGGGCGCCGCAGTGGTTAGCACGACAACCGCGCGGCCATCTCCCCATAATCGCTCCAAGACCAGCGGCGCGCCGTTGCGCAACCTTGCCAGAACACGCATGCCCGCGTCGGGCGAAGGGCGTCCTTCGTCGGCGAGTGTTACGTAGCGGTTGATCAGCACATGCCGCAAGAGCGGATTTCTTTCACCGAGAAAAGCCTGGAACAAAGGGTGATCTTCGAGTTGGAGGTCGGCGGCGGTGTCTTCGGCGGCCGGCGGCAAGAGTCCGTCGCCTTTGAGCGGGGCGGGAAACAGGCCTTCTCCATTGCGGTAAAAATCTTCGTTGTAGGCGCGTAGGTCGAGGTTGGGGCCGGCGAAGATGGCCAAGCCGCCGCCGTCGCGGACATAATTTTCAATGCGCCCGACCGCGCCGCCATCGAGACGCGCGACATCCAACAAGTAAATGGCGCTGTAGGCGTCCAGGTCGTCGGCGCCGCGTAAATACGAGGGCGGTTCGATGACCGCCTGCACACCGGTGAACACCCGGCCTCCGGGCGTGAAAGCGGTTTGTAAATAACGCGCGTTGGTTTGCTCCGCCGCGCCGTCGATGAGCAACACGCGTTCGGCTTCGGGAAAATTGAGCACGCAATAACGCGTGTTGTCGAGCAACAGCGGGTCGTCGGGCAACGAAGCGGTAACCACATGCGCGCCGGGCCGGTCGAAATAAACTTGCACCCGCCGCACCACCGTTTCTCCGGGCCCGATTTCGTCAATCAAATCGATCGGTAATTCCTCACTCACGCCGGGCGCCTCTCCCGGCTGTTTGTTTTCGGCTTGAGTGGGGTCGTGCATGGTGGTGGCAATATGCAATTGCACGCGTTTGACGGCGGCCCCGCTATCGTTCTTCACCCGAATATTCACAAACAGCGGCACGCCGGCGGCGCGCGTGTCGGACTCCGGCTGGATATCGACAATAGCCAGATTGCTCTGTTTTTCGTTCGCACAACGAATGAACCGAATTTCGACGCCGGCGTCTTCCAAGGCCTGAAGGTTTTCACTCAAGCCGACCGACTCGCGCCAATCCTTGGCGCGAAAATCAGAAATCAGATACACAATCGTGCGGTCGCCGCTGGCGGTGTTGCCCACGCCCGCGGCGGCGGAGGCTTCTTGAAGACGGCGCACCAACGCCAATGGCGGTTCGGGGCCGACCGACAAATCGGAAACGGCGAAGCCGCGTCTCTTTTCCTCCAAGAGAACGTCCACGTTCGCGTCGACCGCCACCGCGTTCAAGTCGGCCAACGCTCCCACGGCGCTGCTGGCTTGCACGGCGTTTTGGCCGCCCTCGGCGTTTTGGGAATTTGACCAATCGTGCCGCGCGGCGCGGGAGAATCGTATGAGCGTGAGGCGTTGCCGGCCTTCACCGGCTTGCGCTCGCTGTGCGATATTTCGCACCACGCCAATGGCGCGGTCGAACAGGTTGCCGGAGTCGATTTGTTCCGACATCGAGAAACTGTCGTCCAACAACAGGATGTGGTGCGTGGTTTGTTGCCCGAATAGGGCCGAGAGTGGAATTTGCCGACAACCCACGTTGGCCAGCATCATCACCAACAGAAACACCACGCCCACGCGGAGCAGCAACAGCAGCAGTTGCTGGAGGCGAATCCAGTTCTTCTGCTTGCGATAACTTTGCAGCAGGAAATCCATGGCCGCCCACTTCACCCGCCGATGCCGCAGCATCGTGATGACATGTATCACGACGGGCGCTAGGCAAAGGGCGCCGAGCAATCCTAGCAATGTCGGGAAGGTGAAAAAGGGGCTAAAAAACATGCCGGAGGTTTCTCATTCGCGGACAAAACGCCGCTGATCAATGGATAAGTGCTAACTGGCTAATACGTTAATTGCGATGATGCATTCCCAAACGATTCGAGAGATACGCCGCCAGCACCGCGTCGAGCGGTTGCCGGGTGCGGATCAGGGCGTAGTCGATCATTTCGCGAGCGCAACGTCGTCGAATATCTGAAACAAAGCCGCCCACCACGCGCAAATATTCCTCCCGCAGGGCGCGAGGATCGCAGTTGAGGGCGTCAGGCGTTTCCAACCCTTCGAAACGCGTGGGCCCAGTGAAGGGGAAATCGAGTTCGTCGTCGTCCATGAGGTGAAACACCAACACGTCATGCCCTCGCCGGCGGAGCAAGCCGAGGCCTTTCATGGTGGCGTCTGGGTCGGCGAACAGATCGGAAATGAGCATGATCATTCCTCGCCGGGGCTGTTTTTCGGCCACCGCCTGCAAGACGCCATAGATATCGGTCTTTTCTCGCGGCTGGCTGACCGCCAGGGAATCGATGATGGAATGTAAATGGTTGCGTTTGCTCCGCACCGGCGTTTGGTTGCGAATGCCTTGGTCAAACGTCAGGCAGCCGATAGCGTCTTGCTGCTTGAGCACCAGATACGCCATGCAGGCGGCCACGGTGCATGCGTATTCGTATTTATTGAGCGGGCCGTTTCCGTATTGCATGCTGTGCGACACATCGACCACCAGCGTGCAGCGGAGGTTGGTTTCTTCCTCATATTGTTTGATGGTGAGGCGGTCTTGGCGGGCCCAGACCTTCCAATCGACATGCCGCAGGTCGTCGCCGGGGGCGTATTCGCGATGCTGCAGGAATTCCACCGATTGGCCGAAATACGGACTGCGATGCATGCCGGAGAGAAACCCCTCCACCACGCGGCGGGCGCGCAGGTCGAGCCGGGAAATTCGCTTGATGGCTTCAGGAAGCAAAAATCTTTTGGAAGCGGGCGTCACGTGTTAATTCATCTTCCTTGCTGGGGGTTACGGCGACAATCCGATCGATAATGTCGTCGGTGGAAACGCCTTCACTTTCGGCGGCGAAGTTGACCACCAACCGGTGCCGCAGCACCGGGCGGGCGAGTGCTTGAATGTCTTCGGTCGCGACATGCGTGCGGCCATGCAACAAGGCCCGCGCCTTGCCGCCCAAAATCAAAAACTGAACGGCTCGCGGCCCGGCGCCCCAACTGACCATATCCTCCACGAAATCAGGAATGCCTTCGCTGCCGACGCGGGTCTGACGCACCAACGAGAGCGAGTATCGCACCACATGATCGGAAACGGGAACTTCCCGCACCATGTCTTGCAGTTGGATGATCTCCTCCGCCGAAACAACGGGCTTCACTTCGGCCGTGCTGAGTGATGTGGTTCGCCGAGCGATTTCGAATTCATCGTCGAACGAAGGGTATTTCACAAAGACCTTGAACATGAAGCGATCTTGCTGCGCTTCGGGCAGGGCGTAGGTGCCTTCCTGCTCAATCGGGTTCTGGGTGGCGAGAACGAAAAAAGGATCCGACAGTTGATGCCGCTGCCGCCCAACCGTGACCTGCCTTTCCTGCATGGCCTCCAACAGAGCGGCTTGCGTTTTGGGCGGCGTGCGATTGATTTCGTCGGCTAAAACGATATGAGAAAAAAGCGGGCCCTCCAAAAACCGGCGCTCGCGAGCGCCGGTGGTGCGATTCTCTTCCAGCACCTCCGTTCCGGTGATATCCGCCGGCATGAGGTCGGGCGTGAATTGAATCCGACTAAAAGACAAATCGAGTGATTTGGCCAACGTGCTGATCATCAATGTTTTGGCCAGCCCCGGCACGCCTTCCAGCAGGCAATGGCCTCGGCTAAACAGCGAGATCAGGAGTTCGTCGAGAACTTCTTGTTGCCCCACAATGATTTGTGCGAGCTGATCCAGGATACGTTCGCGCGCCTCCCGTACTTTACGGAGCGCGTCGTCGGCTGAGGCGGGTTCTGGCATCAAACGTACGGGCCTTTATATGATGGTTCTCTCGGATAATGCTCTACGATGCACGGTTGGAAACAACTCAACTCTTCGTTGCGCGGCAAGCCATTGGCGACGAGGCGAAGCAGATCCGCTTACTTCGCGGCGTTTTTTTAGTGGCGTTTTTTTTGGTGGCGTTTATTTGGCCGCATTTACTTCGCGGCGTTTTCCGCCGCCTTTTGCGAGCCGGAAAAAATTCCTTTCAAAACCGCGCCCGCCACTCTTCCGGCGCGGCTGGCGGTCGGGCCTGAAACTGCGCTAGAGGCCGAACCGGTTTGAGCGGGCGGCGCCGGCGGCGTTGGTTGATCGGTAAATTCGAAGGTAATTTTTTTACCCGGCAGCTTCAATTCCACGGAGTTCTTGGCCGTATCGCCGCGTACGGAAAAGTACAAAACTTGCAGGGGGATGTTGTCGTCTTGGAGGAGAATGCGGCCATCGCGGCGGTCGAGGCAGAGCACCGACGTGCGCGTGGTGCGAGCCAGGCCGCGCGACTGTTTCGACTTCGGCGTGAGGTGCCGCAAAAAGACAATCAGGGGAATGTCGGCCGGTTGGAATAAGGGGTAGCCGAATTCCTCCACGACGGCGGGCGTTTGCCAGAGCGGCGAAACGCGGCCATGATTCAAGGGGCCTTTTTCCAGAACATCGTTCCTGCCGAAAGCGTACAGACGCCCCGTGTCGCCGAGCGTATGCTCGCGACCGGGCGCCTTCTGGACGCTCATCCCTTGGTAGACGCCCTTGCCAGGATGCATGGTCAGCAACAGAAATTGGTCGGTGAACGAGAGCACGCGAATGGCGCTCAGCGATGGCTCTTGCTCCAGGGGGACGTCAATCAGCGTGCCGCCGTCGGCAAGCATGAGCATGAGAAAACGGCCGTTGGGCTGCATCACGGCCAAATACGTTTGCTCCACAATATGCGCCTTCGAACCCGCCGGGAACGTGCGTTGCCAATCGCCGGGCGACGCTTCCCAGGCGTCTTGCAATGCCACGTTCAAGTTGCCGTCAACACTTTCCCAACGCAGCACCCGGCGGCCGAAGGTGCGCCAACGATTTGCATAAGGCGGTAACGAGCGTTTGCCAAGCAGCTTGCCGTCGAGCGCTCGCAGCACGGTCGCTTGATCGCCCCGCGGCGGTGCGACGAAGAGCAGTTCGTCGTCGCCGAAAAGGTCGGAACCGGGGGTGAAGCCGCCGCGGGTCCAGATGTCTTCGCCGGTGAGCGGGTCGATGCAGATCACTTCATTCATCCGTTGGATAAACACGCCCTGCGGCGTAACGGGGCCCAGAACGCCCACCCGCCGGTTGTTGCGGTCGGTTGCGTGGAACGTCGCGCCGACCAAAGGATTGGCCACCGTTTGCAGCAGAACGCGTTGCTGCTGGCTGGAGGCGGGGCCGGGCGAGGTATGCGATAAATCTCGCCGCCAGAGGATGGCGTCGTCTGGCGATTGCAAGCCGCGCAGTAAATCAATCGCGATCAGCTCAACGCCCATCGAGAGCACCAGCAAATGGCCCCGCGCCTTGCCATGCATGACGGCGTAATTCTTAATGGAAGGCGAACGCTGGCCGTTCCCCAAGCTGATGCGCGCCAGGTCGCGTCCGTGCCGGTCGCGGAGGCGAATCGAGCGGCTTTGTTGTTCGTAAACCACATGCGCCCAACGCGGGAAGGCGCCGCCTATTTCGTCGAGTTCGATCGGTATGGCGTAACCGCCGTTGCCGAAACGAACAGCCCGTTCGTCGCTGCGCGATACCTTGACCGCTCCCCGCGGCCAAACAAATGGCGTGTGCGCGAGCGCTTCGGCCACGCTTTCTTGCTGCTTGGCCGACTCGTAAAGTTGCCTGCCCGTTTGGCCGTTGAGGCACACGACCTCCGGCCAGCGGTCTCGCAATAATTCGTATTGTTTGGCGGCTTGGTCCCACCGCGCCGCAAGCGCATAAAGGGCGGCCAACCGAGCCGCCGCCGCGGGCGATGCCGTTTCGGCGTCGGCGCCCGACGGCTCCAACAAGAGCAGTTCCGCCAACAAGCGTTTGCCGGCGCCGGCGGCCAATTCCGCCAGCCTCAGACGCGGCGTTTCCGAGCCGGGGAAGCCGGCGAAAACTTCCAAATACTTCCGTAGGTCGGAGCGTGAACCCGAGGCCAACGCCAGTTTCATTTTTTCGTCGGCGTAAAGGCGCATGGCGGCCAAATCGTCGGCCGACGACTTTTCAAGCAACTCTATCAGTTGGGCCCGCACCCAGCGGCGGCGGCGGATATGAAGAGCATGATCCACCTCGTCCAGCCGCGACGCTTCGCCAGAGCCCTCCAGCGGCGTGGTGGGGCTCTGCACCAATTCCATGTACGCTTGGAACGCTTCGAAAGGATGGCCATTGCTCTGCCAGCCTTCGGCCATCAATCGCAAATATTCGATGCGTTGCCCGGGCTGTGTCAGGAGCGGCTCCACTTCCAAGGCCAACTTCTGGTTGGCGTTGAAGTCGTCTCGCAGGGCCGAAAGCACCGTTTTCGCCAGCAGCGACTTGATGGAATCACTTTCCGGTTGCAGTTGGTGCGCTCTACGCAAAATAGTGATGGCTTCACTTTTCTCGCCATCGTACAGTTTGAGTTCGCCCTTGCGGGCCAGCGCCCAGGCGTCTTGAGGATTCGCCTCCAGACGCGCCGCCACCAACGTGCGCAAGGGTTTGTTTTGGAAATACGCAGCCAGCCAGTCGACGCCCTGCGAAATGATTTGTTCCTGGTAGCAAACAATGTTTCCCAATGGCCCGTTGCAGGCCGCGCGTTGCACGACGCTCCCGTCGGACACCTTCACCTGAACAATTTCGCCGATCGAGGTGGGGAGGAAGTAGTCGCCTTCGCTCAAAAACCCGCGGCCGCTGGGCTGGAATTCGCCCTTGAACGACCACGACCACGCTTGCTTCCCGTCGGCGATGGAAATACCCGTCAGGCGGTTCGCGCCCGCCAACACCGCAATACCCCGCCAAACACAGCCGATGAACAGCCCGTCTTCGCGTTTCTTGCTTTCCCAAGCGGGCTTGCCGGTTACCAGGTCGAGACAAAACAGTTGCTCCGATTCGACCGGCGTCATGAGAACCTTGCCGTCGGCGATCGTGATCGTGGCGTCCGCCCAATGTTTGCCCAAGGCGGGAGTCGCCTGAAAACGATAAATGCCGCCCATGCCGTTGCGCGTGGTCGAATTCCCCGACGAGTAACGGAACCCCCAGAGCAAGGTGCGCGAGTCGATGTCGATTCCGACCACCGCTCCGGCGGTGGTCGGGCAGACCAACACGCCCGAAGCAAACGACGGCGTAGCGCCGGCGGTTCGCCGCGTCGTATTCTGCATGACGCCGAAATCGCCGATATGCGCCAAATGTTGCGACCAAATTTGGCGGCCCGTTTCAATATTCAAAACCACCAACCGCACTTCATCGCGAATTTCGGCGAGGGCGTACAGTTTGCCGTCCAGCGGTAAGGGAGGGCCGAGGAAAAACGCCTGCGCAAGCAGCTTTTCGTCTTCACCCTCTTCCCCGCCGACCGCCCATTGCAAAAACCCCTGGCGTTGTAGGTCCAGCGAGACAAGCTGATTATGCGGTTTGGGGCGGTCAGGATTATTGAAGATTCGGCCGCGCCCCCTGACCAATACGTTCGGCGCCCCGCCAGTGGCGAACCCCAGATCGTTGATCAGGAAAACCGACCGGCCATCGCTGCTCAACTGACCATAAGGGGCGTCGTCGAAGAAACGCTGACGCAGCTGCTCCGTGCGGGTTTTGCGGTAATTGGCGTTTCCCGTCTGTTGCCGCGACTCATTTTCGCTCGCGTCCGCCGATTCATCCCAGGGAAACACCCAAATACGTTTACCCGATTTCAGATCGACCGCCACCAAACGTTCGGGCGTGCGCATGAGCACTACGTCGTTGACCACCAACGGAAAGAAACTCGGCAGCGCCGCGGTCGATTCACTTTCCAAATGGGCGCGAATCGAACGCACGATTTTTTCGTCGCTTGGGTTGTCGGCCACGGGCGTTCGCCAACGAAAACCCTGCAACGGCATGCTGCCAATATTGGTAACGTTCCGCGCCGGACCGCCACGGAACATCGCCCATTGAAAGGCTTGTGTCAGCATTGCGCGTTGCGGCCCGCCCAACGCATCGGCCAACCAACGGAGCGCATCGGCCTTGGCGTTGGTGATCTGAATTTCGCGGCCGCCAACGCGCACACTCGCCGTTGCATAGCGATTATGCAAATCTTCCACCGCCAACCGCGCTTCTTCGGCGCGTCCGGCGTCGTACCAGGCAATGGCCAACAGAAAGGAGAGTTGCGGCTCAAACCGACGGCGCGCCGCAGCCAAGCTCGCCAGACGGCGAAAACGAATCGCGGCCGCCAGCGGACGGCCCCGTTCCAATTCGAGGTGCGCCAGGAGCATCGACGCTTCCAAGCCAGAAGGCGTATGGAAGTACATCCGCTCGACGCTGGCCAGCAGATCAACATTTCCCTGGGCGACGGCTTCCTCCAACAGATGACGCGCTTTGGCGTCGAACTGCAATGCGTAGGCGGCTTGGCCCTCTTTGGGCAGTGCGGCAAGAATATTCGAGACCTGCGTCTTGATGCTGGTCAGGTTTTCGTCCGACTCGGCATTCAAGATGAAATAATCTTCGATGTCCGCATTTTCAAGCAGAGCGCCCAATTCGGCGGTGGCGTCGGTGAAACGCTTTTCCTGTATCGCTTGTTGGGCGCGGGCGACCAGAATGCGCATTTCCCGAGGCGCGCCGATAAAGACATTCGCCCGTAGCGGGTTCACATTAAACCGACCGCCAAATTGAGCATTCGCGTTCGATTCGAGCGTTGCAACGGAAAGAAATGGCAAAATGACAAAAAAAATCCGCCATTGCCTGCGGCTGAGTATTGAACCCTTTGTCTTCATACGATTTGCCTACTTCCCGAGCTGGTTTTCCTAACCGATACCGAGATGGCCCAAACAGCAGGCCCCACCACTCCACTCGAGTTTTTACCGTTGCTCTGTGTGAAAGAAAATCGATTGTCTGTTTGCGAATCTCGCCGCACGCGTCATTCAGGTGTTTTTCGTTAAGGTCTTCATAACTTCCTGCCCCTATTTATCTTATCGAAACCCCCGAACCCCGGCAATATACGTTATCTTTCGCGACGCCTCGCCCAAGTCAAGCAGTCGGGAACGATACGCCGACAAATCTGATGCAAACGCGGCGGGCCGAACGGAGGCGGCGATTTTGGGTGTTCCGCCGTATGCCGCGACCGCCCGGCGTTTTCCTATCCCTATAAACTAACCCGGGGTGAAAAAGGTTCCCGAAACGTTGGAAATCGCTCTTTTTTCCCGGTTTTTCCACAAAACCAGGGTTGCAAATTCTTCGTGAATGTTTCTAATCACCCCGTTCCGCCCTTGCAAATATCAATTCGCAAAGCGGATAACCCAGTCAGATTCTCTATCCCATGTAACTCGATCAACTCTCACAAGGAGGTCACGATGGCGGCATCAGTGGACAAGAAACCCCCCACAAAGAGCGAGATCTACGCGAACATCGCGGAAGCGACCGAACTCTCCAAGAAGGACGTAGCGGCTGTATTTGATGCGCTCGCGGTGGAAATCGGCAATTCCATTGGCAAAAAAGGGTCTGGCCAATTCACGATTCCCAGCCTGTGCAAAATCGTTGTGCAAAAAAAACCGGCCGTGAAAGCCCGTAAAGGCATCAACCCCTTTACCAAGGAAGAACAAATGTTCAAAGCCAAGCCGGCGCGAAACGTCGTTAAAGTCAGGCCCCTCAAAGGCTTGAAAGACATGGTTTGATCACCAGTTCCCCATAAGGCTGATTCACACGCGGGGCTGGTTCAAACGCAGCGTGCGTCACCTAAGGCTTTGCCCGTAAATAAGCTCCCGGTGGTAGCTCAAAAAAGCCCGGCATTTTCATAATGCCGGGCTTTTATTTTGGCCTGTAAATGGACTGTTCCTCAGCCGCTTACCTGCGCAGAATTTTGAACGCGCAATTGCCGCCCCAGCCGTTCTTGCTGGCCGCTTTGATGTACAGCATGGCCATCGGCTCCAGAAACCTCGCGATTTGTAAGTCGCCGGCGTCGACCGGATCAAAGCCCAACTCTTTCGCCAATTGGCAAACCACCTGCTTGGCCGATTCGTCGTCGCCACAATAAAATAGAGCCGGGCGTTCATCGCCGAATTGGGGGTCGGCCATCACTGCGGCGCTCACGCTATTAAACGCTTTGACCACGTGCGCCGTCGGCGCCCAGGCGGCAATTTGCTCAGCCGCGGAGGTCGTGTGCCCTAGCTCCAAGCCGGTGAATGCGGCGTTCAGCGGATTAGTGCAATCGACCAACGGCTTGCCGTCCATGTCGCCGATGGCGCTGAGAACATTTTGGGAGGCGTTCCAGGGCGTCGCCAGCACGATTACATCGGCCGCGTCAGCAGCGTCTTCAATCGGGCCGGCGCTGGCGTTGCCGCCCGCTTCCTGCAAGCGCTCCGTCACGCGTTGTCCTTGAGGATCGCGCACGGCAAACAAAACTTGATGCCCGGCCTTCGCCCAACGCACTCCCAAAGCGCCTCCGGCATTACCGGCGCCGATAATCGTTATTTTCATCGTCCCACCTTTTCTCTGTATTTCATCGTGTTATCGGTTTGCGAAGTGTTCACGCCGCCTCAGAAGCCCGGCTTTTTCCAAAAGCCGGGCTTCTCGATACGCTTTATTGTGCCCGAGCTTGGCGAGTTGTCTACCCGGACGCGTGCGTTGTTTCCCCGCTGCTGTTTCATTTATTGAACGTATTTTCCTGCACGCAACGCAATAAATCTGCTAGGATGGCAAGTGTCCTGCCTGACATTACCCTCCACACGAGCCTTGCCTTATGTCTCGCCCTCCGGCCCCGGTTTTAGGTCATCCCCGGTTCTCCCGCCGCACCGCGATTCAAGCCGGCGCCATTGGTCTGCTGGGCATGGGAATGAACCATGTGGCGGGCTTGCGCGCCATGGCGGCGCCGGGCGCCCGGCAGCCGCGGGCGAAATCGGTGATTTATATTTTTCTTTCCGGCGGGTTGGGCCAACACGACAGTTTCGACCCCAAGCCCGATGCCCCCGATACCGTGCGTGGGGAGTTTGGCCCCATCGCCACGCGCACGCCGGGCGTGCATGTTTGCGAGCATTTGCCGATGCTGGCCGAGCGCAGCGATAAATGGGCGCTGGTGCGCTCGCTGACACATCCTTACAACGAGCATTCGCAAGGCCACATGGTGATGCTCAGCGGTCGCACGCCGATGCCGCGTGCTTTTAACGCCGGCAAGCCGCAGTCGAGCGACTGGCCTTCGCTGGCCGCCGTGGCTGGTGAACTCATGGCGCCGGCGAACAATCTTCCGCCGGCCATTGTGTTGCCGGAGAAACTGGTGCATCGAACCGGCCGCGTCATTCCGGGGCAATTCGCCGGCCAAATGGGTCGCCAGCGAGATCCTTGGTTCGCCCAAGCCACGCCGTTCAACGCGATCACGTACGGCGCCTATTCAGAATACGAATTCCATCACGCGCGCGGCGCGGAACAGCACGCCGAAAACGTTTTTCAGTCGCCGAATCTTACGCTTCCGGAAAACGTGAACCAGAACCGCTTCGGGCGGCGGCTGTCGCTGCGCAATTTGCTCGACCAGCAACGCGGCGTTCTGGAGCACGCGGCCGCCATACAAGATTTTGATCGGCGGCGTGAAGCCGCGATCTCATTGTTGGTGAATCCTAAAACCCAGAAAGCCTTCGATGTCGAGCAGGCGCCGCCCGCCACGCAAGATCGTTATGGACGCAACTCCTTCGGCCGCTCCCTGCTGATGGCCCGGCAGTTGGTCGAAGCGGGCGTGAGTTTGGTGCAGGTCAATCTGGGGAATAACGAATGCTGGGACACGCACCAATCGCTGTTCCCCAACATGAAAAACTTTTTGCTGCCGCCCACCGACCGCGCCCTGTCCGCTCTCATTGACGACCTCCACCAGCGCAGCTTGCTCGACGAAACGCTCATCGTGATGGCCGGCGAATTCGGCCGCACGCCGAAAATTTCCACCTTGCCGAAAGTCAAACATCCGGGGCGCGACCATTGGGGAGCGGTGCAAACCGTGTTCTTCGCCGGCGGCGGCGTGCGCGGCGGAACGGTAATCGGAGCCTCCGACCGCATCGGCGGTTATCCCGTGGCGGATCCTCAAACGCCGGAAAAAATGGCGGCCACCATTTTTAATGCACTGGGCCTCCCGCCCGACGCCCGTTGGTACGACGAAGCCCAGCGGCCGAACCATATCTATCATGGCCAGCCCATCGCGGGCCTGACGTAACGGCTACGGAATTCGCTACCGGGAATGGATCAAAAAAACCCGGCATTTTCAAAACGCCGGGCTTTTATTTGACACTTGCGCAGGTGCTTATCAAAAACCCTCGCTCATTCGCGAACGGGAGGATAATTCCCCACTTCAACATGGTTGCCGTCCGGGTCGTGGAAGAAAATCTGCGTGACTTTCACGTCTTCGACAAAGTTGGTCCGAAACGGAACGCCATGCTCTTGGAGCAAGGCTTGCACGGCGTCGGTGTCGTGGGTTTGGAAGGCGACATGATCGGCGCGAATCGAAATTTCGCCCGCCGCGTCGGAGTGCGCATCATCGGTCGCGGCGATCAAATGAATCTGCACGCCGTAGTTGAACAGCCAGGCGCCGGGGAAGCCGAAATCGGGCCGTCCAATCTGTCGAAAACCCAACACGTCGCGGTAAAAAGCGGTGCTCTGCTCCAAGTGATGCGTCACGTGAGATATGTGATTTACCGCTGAAAGAGGCAATGGTTCCGGCATGGCTTCGAAGCTCCTTGTAGCTACAAATTCCAACTCTTTGGAATAGTCCTGAAATAAGTTACCGGTTGTCGTTCAAAAAAGCCCGGCATTTTCAAAATGCCGGGCTTTTAATTCGGCATGTCAATTCAGAACTGCTCCCTTATTGATTATCGAGCGCCGGGAAGCGAAACAACTTTGAGGGCGTGCGGCCGGTTTTCATGAGGGAGGCGATGCGCGCCACAACATGAGGATGCTGGTCGGCTACGTCATGCTCTTCGGCGCGGTCGGCCTCTAAATCGTAGAGTTCGATTTTCATGCGCGGCCGCTTGCCCATTATTTTTTGGCGAATGCCTTTCCATTTCCCTAGCCGCACGGCTTGCTGCCCGCCGTAGGCCGGAAACTCCCAGTACAGATACTCGTGTTGCTGCTGTTTTCCGTTCTGGCCCAGCAGCGTAGGCGCGAAGCTGACGCCGTCAATATCGAGTGGCGCTTCACAGCCGGCCACGTCGGCCAGCGTGGGCAGGACATCCCAAAAAGCGGAAACGTGGCCGGTTACGGCGCCGGCGGGCGTTTTCCCCGGCCAACGGGCGATCATCGGGATGCGAATCCCGCCTTCGTACAAACTTCCTTTCAGTCCGCGAAAGCCGCCGGCGGAATCGAAAAACGCAGAGTCGGCCCCGCCAAGTCGGTTGAAAGTGGGGCCGTTATCCGAGGTGAAAATCACCAGGGTTTGTTCATCGAGCTCAAGCTCTTTCAGCAGCGCCATGATTTGCCCCACGCCACGGTCCATGTGCGTGATCATGGCGGCGTAACCGGCGTGCGGGAATGGATGCTGCAAGTAGCCTTTGTGCTTGTAGGGGGTTTCGGGAAGCAGGTCTTTGTATTCCGCGACCGATGCTTCGGGAACCTGAATGGAAAGATGCGGCACGGCAAACGGCAGGTAGAGAAAGAAGGGCCGATCTTTGTTTTGACGGATAAACTCCAAGCCGACGTCAACAAACTTATCTTGCGAATAGGTTTCGCCATACAAAGTGCGATCGTTGCCGGGAAAAATTTCCTTGTGGTCGTTTCGCCAGAGGAATTTGGGGTAATGGTTATGTGCGTGAACCTGGCAATAGAAACCGTAAAAGAGGTCGAAGCCTTGCCGGTTCGCGCCGCCCGTGTTGCCCACGTGCCCCAGCCCCCACTTTCCGGCGGCGGCGGTGGCGTAGCCCTTCTGTTTGAGCACTTCGGCGATCGTGATTTCTTCGTCGGGTATCGGGTATTGACCGGGAAACTCCCAGCCATACTTGGCTCGCAAGTCGGCCATCCCTTTGGGGTTGCCGTTATTGCGAATGTACGCATGGCCGGTATGTTTTCCCGTCATCAACACACAACGGGCCGTAGCGCAGACGGCGTTTCCGGAATAGTGCTGGGTGAATCGAATGCCCTCCGCCGCCAGACGGTCAAGATGAGGCGTCTTGATTTTCTGTTGGCCATAACAACCCAATTCGCCATAGCCCAGATCGTCGGCCATGATGAATATGATGTTGGGCCGATCAGTCGAAGCGGCGCTGGCTTGCTGCGCGAAGAGAATCAGTGAAGCAAAGAGAAACAGTGAAGCAAAGACTGCGAGCGGCGGAATTACCAAGACCGCTGTTCGGCAGAATGAATGACCCAAGAGCGAGCGGCGGGCGGCGAAGGCCGGTTGGTCGGCCAGCGGATTGGTACGAAATTGAAACATGCTGCATCCTTCTATGTGCTGAGTACGCCTGCTGCGCTCTGGTTCTCCGCCGCGGTTCTTTGCCCGTCTTTGATCGAGAATTCGGCGCAAAAAGAAATAAGGGGCTGCGTGCGGCAAATGCGTTTGGCGGCCCTTTGGCGGCGAGGAACCGAACACGGCTCCCGTCTCATTATCCACATTCAAAATCCTCTGGTCAATTCCCGGAGGCGGGCGCGCCGTTTCAATGGGGCGAGGCAACGGAAAGGTAGTCTGAGCGACGACGATAAAACGAAAATAAGGGATCGGCGTTTAAGGTTCCGCATGTTGGGTACGCGAATGATCCCGCCGACGCCTACGCAAATGAATGATCACGATAATGGAATTTGCAGGCCGTCGTAGGCGAGTTCCATACCGGGGGGGAGCTCGGCGTTGGTGGCTTCGTGCTCCAGATCGTGCGACATATGAGTGAAATACGTTTTCTTGGCGCCCACGCGGCGAGTGGCCTGCACGGCTTCGTCCAGGCTGAAGTGCGTGGGGTGCGGCTTTTTTCTTAATGCGTCAACAATGAACACATCTAGCCCTTCGAGCAGCGGCCAACTGGCGTCGGGAATTTCGTTGGTGTCGGTGCAATAGGCAACACGGCCAAAACGAAAACCGAGCACGCGAAAAAAGGGTCCGTGGTGCAGGCGAATGGGAATAACATTGGCGCCCAGCAGCCTGAACGGCGATTCATCGATCTGGCGAATCACGAGATTCGGAACAGCGCCACGATGGGTTTGCTCCCGTTCAACAAAGGCGTAGTCGAACGATTGTCGGATCCGACGCTCGACCACGTCTTCACAATACAGCGGAATGGCGGCGCCCAGTTGGAATGGAAAGAGCCGCAGGTCGTCGAGTCCGAAGACGTGGTCGGCATGATCGTGGGTGAAGAGGGCGGCGTGCGCGATGCCGATTCGCTCGCGCAAGAGTTGGAATCTAAGATCGGGCGGCGTATCGACCAGAAGATTTCCCTCGGGCAAACCGATCGCCAAACCGCAGCGTGTGCGTTGGTTGCGAGAGTTCAGGCTTTGGCAAACCGGGCAGCCACAGCCGATCATCGGCACGCCCACCGACGTGCCCGTGCCCAGAAACACGAGTTGGCCGCGAATATCTCGGCTGACGAAATTATTTGTCACGGCGCCACGTATGCTTCACTCAGGCAACTGTTGTATAAATGCTGACTAGGAGCCGCAGCCTAAAGTGTATTCATCCCGCAAGCAATGCGTAAGCAACGCAATACCGGAAAACAAAACCAGTGATGAAGAAGAAAAAGAGAAAAAAGGCCCGGCAGGTTGATCGCCCGACGCCGCAACCGCGTACGTGGGTTCGCCGCCTGCGCCTGCGGCTTTTTCAAGGCGTGTTGGCCGTGGGGCCGATCGCGGTGACGTTTTGGATCTTTTTCTGGCTGTACAATACGCTTCGCCATGTGGTGATCGACCCCGTCGCGAAAGTGGTGCTGTACCTCTGGGGCCAGCCCTTGGCCGACGGCGAGACGCTGCCGCCTTTCATCGCGACGTACATCGCGCCGGCCATGGCGGTGGCGATCGTGCTGAGCTTTCTCTATGTGATGGGCTCGTTGTTTCAGTCGCAGATCCATAAAACGATCGACTGGCTGTTGCTCAAGGCGCCGATTGTCAACACGATTTACTCGGCCGTTCAAAAGGTGTTTGAATCGATCGGGCGGCAAACGGATACACCCCAATTCCAACGCGTGGTGCTGGTCGCGTTTCCGCACCCCGGCATGCGCGTGCCGGGTTTCGTGACCTCCACCTGCCGCGACGCACAAACCGGAAAAACGATTCTTTGCGTGTATGTTCCCACCACGCCGGTGCCCAGCAGCGGCTACATGCTCTTAATTCCCGAAGAAGAAGTGACCGAACTGGATTGGGATCTCAACGAAACGCTGCAAGCCATTGTTTCCGGCGGCATTTCCGTACCGCCGCAAGTCAACTACTTCGCCCCTCCGGCGCCGCCCAAACCGGGGACGTAGTTTTTTGTTTTTCGTTTGCACAAGCCGTTTGGGAAAGCTATCTTCCCGCTTTCGCATGTGCTTGGTCGTAATCGCGGCGGGCTGGCCCGGCTGTATCGGTGGCAATGCTTGGGCGGCGTTCGGCGGCGAGATGCTCGCGCTGCGGATGTCGGGCTGCGCGGCTCTTAATGATCACGACACCAAGGCCAAAAATCTTTTCTCGCAGCCGCCGAAATTTCGCAACTATTGAAGCACCGGGCGACGATACGCAAGAATGCCACACGTTGGAAAAGTGTGTGGAACGGATTCCATCGACGGAGATCACAAGATCTCCGGCACACTCGAACACCAGTCGATTGAAAGCAGCGCAACGGATGCCGCGCTTTCATCACGGATGACATTCCCTATTCGAGGAGTCGAATGATGCGATCGTTCTACATGAAGGGCGCTGCCTGGGCGCTGGGCGCCGCCTGTTTGGTCGGAAATGCCTTGGTCGGAAACGCTCAAGCTCAATACTCGCAATACGCCACGCCGTCGATGCTGCCCGACGGCCGTTACCCGACCTACACCGCCTACCAAGACCAACTACAACTTCCCGCCCCGCCGGCGCCGACAAGCGAATCTCTTCACATCGAAGAAACGCCACACGTTCATGGAAGCGGCGGACATGGGCTCTACGCCGATGGCGGCGCCATCGACGAAAGCTGCGCTGAAATCGTCCAGAGCGTTTGGCAGGCGCCTCGCTGTGGATGGTTCGGCAGCGTGGGCGGTCTGATCATGACCCGCAGCGACGAAAATGAACTCTGGTTCAGCTACGACGACGCCATCATCACGAGCCAAATCATCGGCAGCCGCGACGCCAACATGGATTACACCGGCGGCGCCGAAGTGCGCTTCGGCCAATACTTCAACGGCGGCAAGCATGCGGTGGAAGTGGTTTATTGGGGAATCGATCCCAACGATTCCGAATTCAACGCGTTGGGCTCCAACATGACCGGTAACCTAGACGCCACTTTCTCCTTCAACTCACTGGAGTACAACGATGGCTCTGGCGTGAGCGCTGTCAATGATTGGTTCCAAGGCGCCCAGCGGCAGCGACTGCGGCGCAATTTCAACTTTCAAAATGTGGAAGTCAACTTTTTGAACTACGGGAACGCCATCAACTGCGACCGGCTCAACGTGGGCTTCATCGCCGGCTTCCGCTATTTGAAGTTCAATGAAGACCTCAACTTTGCCTCCGACGACTTTGACACCAACTTCACCGGCGACGCCCGCGAAGTGTATTACTCCTCGACCGTCGACAACCAAATGTATGGTTTCCAACTCGGCGCCGATGCGAGTTATCGGCTGACAAATCGCTTCTCGCTCCGCAGTCGCACGAAGTTTGGCTTGTTCAATAACAACATCCAACACACTTCGTTCGTGGGCGGGTCGACCGGCGCCGCGGTGGTCAACGTTCCGACCAGCCCCTACAACGGGCAGGCGTTCGATATCAACACGACAAAGAACGACGTTTCGTTCGTGGGCGAACTGGACCTGGGAATCGACTGCCGAATCTCCCACAGATGGAGTGCTTCGCTGGGCTACCGCGCGGTGGCCTATTCCGGAGTGGCTTTGAGCACGACTCAATTCCCCGCCAACTTCGACGACCTGGGCGGCGCCCGCAGGGTCGAATCGAACGGCAACCTCATTCTCCACGGAGGTTACGGAAGTTTAGAGTTCAATTACTAAGACCGGGGCTCCCCACCCGCTCTTAGTGACTTTGCACGCCCCTCGACGAATATGTTCGTCGAGGGGCGTTTTTTTCGTACCCGTTCACGGCGCTGCGGGAAATTGCGACAGCAATCCATCCCACAGCGAATAACCGATATACGGTCACGAAGACGGGAAACGCAGAGGGCCGGTCGAGTAGAGGAGGGGCGTCATTGACGCTCCTCCTCTACTCGACCTTCCCAAGGAGATTATCAACGAGGCGTTCGGCGAGGCAAGAGGGATTCTTGACCGGGCGAGGATTTATACCACCTCGGTCACGGTGTGGGTCTTTCTCTCGCAGGTGCTCAGCACGCATCACGGCTGCGTGACGGCCGTCACGAAGTTGATCGCCTACCGCGTCGCGCTGGGCTTGGCGGCGTGTTGTCCCATAACCGGCGGCTACTGCATCGCTCGCGATAAGTTGGACGAGCAAGCCATGCAACGCTTGCTGAAGCACACCGGTCGAGCGGCCGAAGAGCAAGCACCCGACGATTGGCGCTGGCTCGGCCATCGGGTGATTACGGCCGACGGCACGACCATCACGATGGCCGACACCGCCGAGAACCAAGCCGAATATCCACAACAACGAGTCCAAGCGCCCGGCTGTGGATTCCCGATCATGCGAATGGTCGTCTTCTTTGCCTTGGCCACGGGAACTGTGCTGGAAACCGCCACGGGTAAGTATCGCGGCAAGCTGACACACGAAGTGAGTTTGTTTCGCGAGATCGACGCATGCATCGAAGAAAGCGATGTTTTTCTCGCAGACCGAGCGTATGCCGGTTGGTTCGACATGGCTCGGCTGATGGCTCGCGGCGCTCACGTGGTCGTGCGCAAACACCAAATGCGCAAGAGTGACTTTCGCTCGGGGCGGCGACTGGGCCGCGACGACTGGGCCGCGACGACTGGGCCGCGACGACTGGGCCGCGACGACTGGGCCGCGACGATCACATCATCCATTTGCAGAAACCGTCGCGTCCGAAATGGATGGAGCAAGAGGAGTACGATGGCTACCTTGAATGCATCGAGATCCGCGAGATACGAATTCGCATCAAGCAGAAAGGCTTTCGCACGCGCGAGATCATCGTGCATACCTCTCTCTTGGACGACAGCGAATACAGTAAAGACGATATCGCCGCTCTGTTTCACAGACGTTGGCAAGCGGAGCTCAATCTGCGGAGTCTGAAAACGGTGATGCAGATGGATCACTTGCGTTGCAAGCAGCCGCACCGCGTTCGCAACGAGGTTCGGGCTCACATGATCGCCTACAATCTGATCCGACAAGTAATGAGTGAAGCCGCGCGCGGGACCGGTGTGCAGCCTTGGAAAATCAGTTTCAAAGCGACGATGACCACGCTGACCGATCTGTTGCCCGTGGGTAAGCGTTCGGTGCGACTATCTGTGGTTGGTGATTTTTCTGCGGCGGGCGCGGCGGGTTTTTGTTTTTGCTTGGCGCGCGGCTTGTTCGGTTTGACGATAAGTGCGAATCGATGCGGGATGCGCAGTTGCCCAGCGGTC
>JAJRWU010000080.1 GCA_024276655.1 Planctomycetota bacterium | reverse complement strand
GCGCCGACATCAACCCCGCCGCCACCGCCCCGCGCCCGCCATGCCGGCAAATTACAAAATCCAAAAAACTTCGCGCCGCTCCCCCGTCCCAACCCGAATTCCCGGACGCTATTGGGCAAAGCCAGTGGCACACAAAAAACATAGCAAATGCAAAGGTAACAGTGCCACCCCGCCGCTGACCAAAAGGCCAAGCACCAACCAACGGGACGCACCAAACGGAGGTCTCAAAAAACAATGGGGTTGCATAACCGTTTGTCCTTGGGAGGTTGTTGTGGGCGCGCCGCCAAATCTTGGCCGACAGCAAGATGTTGATCCTAATTTGGGTCACGCCTGATCGTCAAATCTTGGTACAAGCGACGCAGTTATTATACCTGAACTATCTATCCCGAGGTATGTATTTCGGTTCATCCGACAAGAGCGCATTGTGTCTGGGACGACATGGCCAAATTGCGGCGGCTTGCAAACCGGCGGCCGCGTCATTCAGGAACTGCTGGCCTGAGAAAGTGTAAAAAAAGCACCTCCCGGTTCAAAATCCCGGCTTTTTGAAAAAGCCGGGATTTTCCCGTTTCTGGCCCCGTGGCTTGCTGTAAGGCGAACCGCACCATAAAACTTAGAGATGCCATTTGCGGTTTCAATGGCGTCGTCTCACTTAGCCACTGGAGAAAGAACATGCTCGTTTCCTTCGCGGAACTTCTGGCGCAACCACCGCCCGAACCTGAAACCGGCGGTTGGATCTACGTCGTCGTGGCCGTGATGCTGTTCATATTCGTGGTGCTTTGCATCGTGGTTGTCAATTTTGGCAGCATTTGGTTTCAAGCCTGGATGTCGAGCGCGGGCATTAGTTTCCGCAGCCTGATCGGCATGAAGCTGCGGCAAGTCAACGCCAGGACGATTGTCACGACGAAAATCATGGCCTCGCAAGCAGGTTTGAATATTAGTCGAAAAGATGGCGGCATCACGACCGACCGGCTCGAAGCGCACTACATGGCCGGCGGCGATGTCATGAATGTGGTTAAGGCGCTGATCGCCGCCCACCGGGCCGAGATTGACCTCGATTTTGACCAAGCCGCCGCCATCGATTTGGCCGGCCGCGATGTCGTCGATGCGGTGCGAACGAGCGTGCATCCTCGGGTGATCGATTGCCCCGATCCTAAACGCAGCGGCAGAAACAAACTAAGCGCTATCTCGAAAGACGGCATCGAACTCAAGGTTCGCGCTCGCGTTACGGTGCGCACGAACCTGGAGCAACTGATCGGCGGCGCCACCGAAGATACTGTAATCGCCCGCGTGGGTGAGGGAATTATCACCGCGATCGGCTCCGCGGAATCCCACAAAAGAGTGCTCGAGAACCCCGACACCATCACCGAAGCGGTGATCTCGCGCGGGCTCGACACCCAAACCGCATTCGCGATTGTGTCGATCGATATTGCCGATATCGACGTCGGCGAGAATATCGGCGCTCGGCTGCAAGCCGACAAAGCCGAAGCCGATACGCGCGTGGCCCGCGCCAAGGCGGAACAGCGGCGGGCGGAAGCTGTTGCCGTGGAACAAGAAAACAAGGCCTCCGTCGTGGAAAACAAGGCCAAGCTGGTGCTGGCGGAGGCAAACGTTCCACAGGCCATGGCCGACGCATTTCGCCGCGGCAGTTTGCACGTTGGCAATATGAACGACAAGAGTTGACGCCATGACCTCTCTCCTACTGGCGGGCCTGCTTGCGCTCGCCGTACAGCCGAACGATATCCAGGCGAACGATCTTCAAGCGAACGACTCGCAAGAAAAATTGCTCCAGGTTTTTCATGCTGAGTTCGTGCCGATCTCGCCCGGCAAGGGCAAGTTCCCCGCCTCTTTCCAGATGGGCGGCGTGCGAGAAAACGAGCAACCCCGGCGACGGGTTTCATTAGCCTATTCGTTTCAGATCGCGAAATACGAGGTTCCGCAAAACCTTTGGCGGGCGGTGATGGGCGCCAACCCGAGCCGATGGAAGGGCGAACGCAACTCCGTCGAAATGCTCTCCCATGATGAAGCCATCGCCTTCTGCAAAAAAGCCACCGAACTAATGCGGGCGGCCAAACTCATCGGCGAGAAACAAGTCGTGCGGTTGCCAAGCGAATCGGAGTGGGAATACGCGGCTCGCGCCGGTGCAACCACGCGCTACTCTTTCGGCGACGACGCAAAAGCCCTCGGCCGTTTCGCATGGTTCACCGGCAATGCGGCGGGAAACGATCCGCCGGTTGGCGCCAAGGCGCCCAACCCCTGGGGGCTCTACGATATGCACGGCTACCTCTGGGAATGGTGTGCAGACCACGGCGCGGAGAATTACGTGGGGGCGCCGGCCAATGGCGCGCCCCGCGCCACCGGCGGCGACTCCGCAAAACGCGTGCTTCGCGGCGGCAGTTGGAAAGACCCCGCCGAGCAGTTGGAATCGAGCTACCGTCGACTGGTCGACAAAAACCTCCGCGACGCCGCCGTTGGCCTGCGGTGCGTGCTGGCGACGAAAAAGTAACCGCCGCGCCGGAACTCTCCCTGACCGCGCTGTCACGAACATTCTTTTTGAAACCGGCTATTCCGCTCCGCACCCGGTTGGAATCCCGCGTTGGACGTCCGCCCTTGACTTGACGGCGCCCTCCGCTTCGATTCTCCTAGTACTCTTTCCAGATCGCTTTTTATGATGGGTTGAGAAAATTATGCCGGAACCTGATTCTGCACCAAATGAGAATGCTCCCAAAAATCCAGGAGCGTCCTCCAGTTCGAGCGCCTATTGGCGCTCCAACTTGCGTTTGATCGGCGTGCTGCTGTTTTTCTGGGCGTTGGTGTCGTTCGGGTTCGGCATCCTGCTGGCGCCGGCGTTGAACGCATTTAAGGTCGGCAGCCTGCCGATGGGCTTTTGGTGGGCGCAGCAAGGCTCGATTTATGTATTCGTCGTGCTGATTTTCATCTACGCTTGGCGGATGGACAAACTCGACCGCAAACATGGAGTGAATGAATGAGCACTCTACTTAGCGGTTGGTTTCAGAGGGACGTATTCGCGGCGCCTTTGTTCGCCGCCGACGCCACGCGCAGCTACACGTTTTTGTTTGTCACGATCACGTTCATGATCTACCTGTACATCGGCTGGCGCAGCCGGGTGCGCGAGACGGAGAGTTTTTACGTGGCCGGGCATGGCGTGCCGGCAATCGCCAACGGCGCCGCTACCGCCGCCGATTGGATGTCCGCGGCGTCGTTCATCGGCATGGCGGGATCGATCAGTTTCCTCGGGTGCGACGGCTCGATTTACCTCATGGGTTGGACCGGCGGTTACGTGCTCTTGGCCCTCCTGCTGGCGCCCTACCTGCGGAAGTTCGGCAAATACACCGTGCCCGATTTTGTCGGCGAACGGTATTACAGCGAAACCGCACGCATCGTGGCGGCGGTTTGCGCGGTGTTTGTTTCGATGACCTATGTCGCTGGTCAGATGCGGGGCGTGGGCATCGTATTCGCCCGTTTTCTGGAAGTGCCTATCTGGCAAGGCGTGGTGCTGGGCATGTTTATTGTCGCCTTCTTTGCCGTATTGGGCGGCATGAAGGGCATCACCTGGACCCAAGTCGCGCAGTATTTCGTACTTATTTTTGCTTTTTTGATTCCGGCGGTCGCGCTTTCCCGCGTACTCACCGGCAACCCAGTTCCGCAAATCGGTTTGACGTTCAGCGATATCACCGAAAAGCTGAATATGTTGCAAGTCGACCTGGGCTTTCACGAATACACCGAACCGTTCGCGAATAAGTCGCGGCTCGATGTGCTTTGCATTACCTTCGCCTTGATGGTGGGCACCGCCGGGCTGCCGCATGTTATCGTGCGTTTTTATACGACGCCTTCGGTGCGGGCGGCGCGTTGGTCGGCGTTTTGGGCTTTGTTGTTCATCGCGGCGTTATACACCACGGCGCCGGCGCTGGCGGTTTTCGCACGTTACAACCTGATCAACACGCTGCACAACGCCAAGGTGGAGAGTATCGAAGAGGTGGTTTCGGCAGACGGCGCCACCCGGAATATTTATCACTTGAGCCACACCAACCAAGCCGGGAAAACGGAGCCCATCGAATGGGCGGAGAGTTGGCAGCGCACGGGCTTGATCACCTTCGACGATAAAAACGGCAACAACACGATTCAACTCACCAACCAGAACGGCGCCTTCGCCGAAGCCAAAATCGATAAAGATATCATCGTTCTCTCGACGCCCGAAGTCGCGAAGCTGGCGCCCTGGGTGATTGCCCTGGTAGCCACCGGCGGGCTGGCTGCGGCGCTCTCCACGGCGGCGGGGCTATTGCTCGTGATTTCCAGCTCCATCGCCCACGATTTGTACATTCACTTTATCGACCCCCACGCCAGCGAACCGAAACGTTTGCTGGTCGGCCGGATCATGATTTGCGCGGCCCTGGTGGTGGCCGGGTATTTCGGCGTCAACCCGCCGGGTTTCGTGGCCGAAGTGGTGGCGTTTGCCTTTGGACTGGCGGCCGCGAGTTTCTTCCCGATCATTTTCTTGGGGATTTTTGACCTCCGCACCAACCGCGAAGGCGCCATCTGCGGCATGATTGCCGGACTTGCGTTCACGGCCATTTACATCGTCGGGAATAAGTCGATGCAACTGCTGGGCACGGAAACGCCGTTGATGTCGACTTGGTGCTTCGGCATCAGCCCCGAAGGCATCGGCGCCATTGGTTGCATGGTGAACTTCGGCGTGACATTGCTTGTTTCGCGGCTCACGCCGCCGCCGCCCCAGCATGTATTGGATTTGGTGGAATCGGTGCGCGTGCCCAAGGGCTCCCACGAACCGGAGGCCCACTTCGACGAAACCGACGCCGAAGCCGATAACCCCTGAGGAATCCTCTGGAACTTTACGCCCGCATATTGTTTGCCTGCGGGGCGGCGTGCGTGTACGATGGAATTGGCGCCACCTCGCTCAATCGCGCCAAATACGCACACATGTCTCCTTTTCTGCATGCGGGGGGGTGCGTGAACCCCTCTGGGTTCTCCTTTCGGACTTTCCTGTTCGGGGCTCGCTTGGTGAGAACTTGGCCGATCAAATTTTATTCAGAACCAAGCACTCATCTCTTCGTTTTATTAAGCGCAACTCTGACAGATACCGATCCTCAACAGAGAGGATAATGTAGCGGTTAGATCATGGCCAAGAGCAGCTTTTTGCGAAAACGCAGCGACGAAATCGTCCCGCCCGAGGAGCATTCCTCAGCAGGCGAGAGCGTTGGCTCTTCATTTGCGTCAGGCAGCATGATACCCCAAACGGCCGAGCACGCGTCGAGCCGGGTGGCGATGGGCAACGAAGAAGACTTCCCCGCCGCTGGCGAACAGACCGTCATTTCCAAACATCCGCCCGAACGCCCCTCCAACCAGCGTTCCGGCTCGCCGCTCGAATGGGGCCGAAACCTGGAGGGGACGAAGCTCGGCCATTACCAACTCGAAACCTTTGTGGGCGGCGGCATGGGCGCTGTTTTCCGCGCCCACGACGAAGTGCTAGGACGCACCGTCGCGGTCAAGGTGCTGTCCGCCGAACTCAACGATAACGAAACCATTCGACGCTTTCGCAATGAAGCACAAAGCACCGCCCGATTAAACCATGAAAACATCGCCCGGGTGTATCATGTCGGCTCCGACGACGGTTGGCATTATATCGTCTTTGAATTCATTGAAGGCTTGAACATTCGGCAACTGGTCGAAATGCGCGGCCCGCTTCCCTTGGCGGAAGCTCTCAGTTACGTGCTCGACGCCGCCGAAGCGCTGGCCCACGCGCAACAGCGAGATGTCGTGCATCGCGACATCAAACCTTCCAATCTGATTGTCACTCCGGCGGGCAAGGCCACGCTGGTCGATATGGGGCTGGCGCGGTTGCATCAGGTGGAATCGTCGTCCGACGACCTCACCGCCAGCGGCGTAACGCTCGGCACGTTCGACTACATCTCGCCCGAGCAGGCTCGCGACCCCCGCATGGCCGACGTTCGCAGCGATTTGTATTCCCTGGGATGCACGCTGTTTTTCATGCTTGCCGGCCAGCCTCCCTTTCCGGAAGGCACGGTGCTCCAGAAACTGATCAGCCATAGCGCCGATGCGCCGCCGAACGTTTGCGAGTTGCGTCCGGAATTACCGTATGAACTGACCCACCTTCTCGGCCGAATGTTGGTCAAACGCCCCGACGACCGTTATCAAAACCCGCAGGAGTTGATCGCGGCGATTATTCTCTTTGCTGAAGAAATACAACTCACGCTGCCAAGTTCGGCGCGGCAAGTCGTGTTGACCGCCGCGCCGCCGCATCTGACGATCTGGGAGCGTCATCTTCCTTGGCTGGCGCCCGTGGTTCTGCTCATTGCGGCGGCTTTTGGCTTGGAAATGTTTACAGGAAACTCCAGCGATTCCCCCGCAGCGTCGTGGACCGCCTCGCCGCTGGAGTTGCGTCTGAAGGAGAACGCCCGCGGCGATTCTTCCGTGCTTCTCAAAAACAGCGAAAAAGCAGCGGCGCCGGTGACAATCCCGCCGCGTGGGGAAGCCGCCGCCAGTTCCTCCGGCGCGGCCGATTCCTCCGCGAGCCCCAGCCAGCCAGAAACCAGCAAAAACCGTTCTGATTCCGCGCCGCCTCCGGGCGACGCCGACGAAGAGCCTTCTCTCCAAACGCCCAAAAAAGACAAACACGATGCAACGAGCAGTTCACCGCCCGTTTCCTCTGAAATAGACGTAGCAACCGCCGCGGGTATGGCCAAGGAAGACGACGCCTCGGCCAATGTGGCGTTGCCGGCTGGCCAGAGGGTTATTGTCGTGGGCCGAGTGGCCGGCAACGACCCCGAAGACACGCTGGCGTTCGAAACGCTTGAAGCGGCGGTTGCCGCCGCCGCCCGTCATGCAGACATCAAAGACATCGAACTTCGTTACGACGGCGTTCGCGCCGAGAGCCCTCTGACGATCGCGCTCGACCGCTCATTAACGGTCAGCGCCGGTGCGGGGTATTCGCCCGCCATTTCATTCGCGCCGCGCGTGGAAGATTTGGCGCCGCACGGCATGATTAGCTTGGCGGGAAGTCAGATTAGTTTTCGGGGGCTCGACTTTCAACTGCTCGTCCCCACGACTCCCTCGGAGGATTGGTCGCTGTTTCAGTTGCTGGAAGTTGAAAGTCTGCTCATGGAAGACTGTTCCATGACGATCATCAATCTGGACGAATACGGCGCCCCGGTTGCGAACCGCGCTGCCTTTTTCGCACACGCCGCCGGCCCGGCGGAATCGTCGATGCCGACCGAAACCGAAACATCGCTCGCACACACCACGATCGCCCTCTCGCGCTGCATTGCCCGAGGGCAGGCGACGCTGGTTTTCGCCGCCGAAGCCAAACCCTTAACGTTCAGTTGGAGCCAAGGGCTGTTCGTCACGACGGAGCGCCTGCTGCATTTGCGCGGCGTGAAATCGAGCCGGCCTTTGTCCGACCCCGTCGAATTAGACCTCCGCCATCTTACGGCTTCCATGCAAGGCGGACTCTGTTTGGTGGAGAGTACTGAAATGGCGTCTTATCTGCTGCCGCTCAACGTTCGCTGCCAAAGCTCCATTCTGATCACGCAAGCAGGCGCCCCGCTGATCGAACATGTTTGCTGGGACACGCTGGAAAACCTGCGAGACAAAACCTTCCGTTTCACGGGCGACTTCAACTTCTACCCCAAAACATCGCTCTTCCGCTCGATTCGCTCCAACAGCAAGGAAGAACTGGCGATCGAATGGGACCGCGAAAATTGGACCAACAACTCCGACGACGTCATGCCGTATATTCAGGTGCTTTGGAACAACGGCGAACTGCCCGTCGATGTGCCCATCGAACTACAAACTGTCGACGACTACCTCCTCAAGCCCGATATGACCAACCGCGCGTATCGTCCGGAATCGGTGGAGGGCTCCTCTGGCTTCGACGCCGAACAGCTCCCCCGCTGGAATTCCGGTTAACGCGATGCATCTCCGCGGAATAAATTTCCTGGCCAGCGCGGTCTTGTCCGCCTTCCGAAACGCGCCAGAATTCACGGGCGATCCTCATTCTCCCACTCGATATTATCGCTGATCGCGACAATCGGCGGGTCGGCGTGCGCTGGGTCGGCCACAATAGCTGTTTGTTTGCCGGTGCTGAGGGCGTTGCCGCGAATCAGGTTTTGTTGGCCGCCGATCACTTGCACCGCGATGGTTTGTTCCGGCTGGGCGCGGCTGTCGGAAATCACGTTGTTGGTGATCACGCAGCGTTGGCACTGCCGCATGCGTAGTCCGACGACTTGGGAGTCGGTCAGTTGGCAGCCATTGATTTGGCAATTCCGGCAATGCAGCAATTCGATACCGGCGCTGTTCGGGTCGTTCAAGCCCAAGTCGTTCATCACGTTGCCCGAGAGCGTGCAATTCACGCAACGCTCCAGCCGGATGCCATCGCGGTAACGCGTCGTTGAGCCGTGCCGCGAAGGACGCGTGGCGATGGTGTTGGCGCCCACCGCGACATTCGAGCAATTTTGCAGATCAAGATTGAGTTGGGTCCCGCCGTAAATCGTATTGCCGCTGATGCTCACGCGGGTGGCGTTTTGGCAGAGGATGTTTTTGTCGCGACTGCCGATCACGTTGCCGCTGATCGCGATCAGCCGCGCGCCGGTGGGAGGCGTTTCCTCAGGACCGATGATCACGATATTCGCACCGGGCGCTTCGGCGGTGGCTTGAATCGTGTTGCTGGAAATCGTGTATTCGCTAACCAGCCCGTCGCCCGCTTCCAGAACAATCTCGCCGGAAAGCGTTTCAACGCCGCCAGAGTTATATTCGATGTCGTTGCCCGTGATTTGAATGTTGTGGACGTCGCCGCCCGCCTGCCGAATACCGGCGCGGCCGTTAAAGCTGATGTGGTTGCCGAAAATGTTTACCTGATGCAGGTTGACATTATCGAAAAACAGGCCGGTGTCGCGGCAGTGAAAAATATGCGAACCGCTGAGCACGAAATTACGATTGCGTTTCACCAGCCGAATGCCATGCCGGCACTCTCGAACCACGACGTTGCGCACGGTGGTCTGCATGGTGTACGAGATTTCCAAGCCATCGGCCTCTTCATGCGCGCCGACAATTTCGAAATCGCTGATGATCGGGAAACGCGTCCGCCGCCATGTTTGGGGTTTGATCATGGGCGGCGAAGAGGTTCCTTGGTGGTCGCCGATGATTCGCAACGCCGGACCGGCGCCTTCCATGCGAAGGGTGGCCGCGCCTTGGTCGCCGCGCACGCCAGAGAAGCCGGTTCGGGAAAGGTCCAGCCGCAGCGGACGGGTGATGCGGAACACGCCCTTGGGGAAATGCAACGCGCCGCTGCCTTGGTCGATGGCATGCTGTAGGGCGTTGGTGTCGTCGGCGGCGCCATCGCCAACAGCGCCAAACTCTCGAACGGTCGCCATGAACGTTTCTCCTGGTTTTCAGAATGCTGAGAAAGCCGCCGCGTCTGACTAAAATCCTCAATCGTTCTGAGCGAACGCATCGTTAGGTTGAAAAACGCGAGCAAGTAAGTACCGCTCGATAAATAACTGTCGCATTTGTGTAGCCATCGTCGCCAGACGGTGGGTGAGCGGTGAACCATCCCACGCTCTGGCGAGCATGGCTACGACACTAATTTTCCGCTCGATGCTAAGCCGCGAACACGTCGTCTAAATGCAACTGACGATTCCCATGCCCGGTTTGGTTTTCGTCTATTTGACTTGAACGTGCTGCAAAATAAATTCGACAATGGGCGTGGAATCTTCCAGACCATGAGGATGGTGCCCAACGCCAGGCTTGGCAATGAGGCGAATATCACCGCCAAGTTGCCGGTAGCGTTCTGCGACAACTCCGGTGTTTTCCTCCCAGGGCACGACGACATCGGCATCGCCGTACACATGCAATAGCGCCACGTTCGCCTTGGCCAGCGGCGCCAACTGATCAACCGGGTTTCCTTGATACGCCAAGGCTTCCGCCTCGTTTTTGAAGCCATACTCTTGCAAAACCAGTTGCCAGTCGCGCGGGCTCCCCTTGCCTTTGCCCTTGCCTCCGGGCCAACTTTTGAAATCGCAGACGGGGGCGTCGCCGTAAATACAGGCCACCTTTTCGGGGTTCGCGGAAGCCCAATTGTACGCATAAAGTCCGCCCCGGCTGAGTCCAACCAAGGCCGCCTTTTTCGCCAATCCGTGTTTTTCGGTAAGCTCTCGATAGAGGACGTCCCAGTGCGCAACCGCGCCGGGAGATCCCAACATATTGGGAACCCGCATGTAAACGATGTGACACCCCTTGCCCAACAGCGCGATATCGGGCGCCGGCTTATGACCGAAAAACTCTCCGTGCCAAACCCAGGGCCGTCCGGTGGCTGCCTGCTTCGGCGTCACGACCAGCACGTTTTTTCCATCGACGTTGAAATCGTAGCGGTCGAATCCGTTCCAGGAAGATTTTTTTCCGGGAAAGGGCGCCGGTTCCGCCGCCGTCGCCCGTGGCGTTGTGAACGCCAACAGCAATAGAAAAACCACCGCCAAGTAATGGAAAGCGGTTGCCTTTTTCATGGGCATTGTGGCGGCCATTGTGGTAATCGCGGCGTGCGGGGGAAGAGAACGGGTTGCTTGCATGGCGGCGGTGCTCCAGGGGAAACGACGCAAACTCTGGTTGGACGGCCAAACGCTCGGCCAAGAGGAAACGGCCGGAGAAATTGCGTCGTCTCTTTATTTCGGTATCTTCAGAGGACGTTTGCAGTGCGGGCAGGAGACTTCCTTGCCGGCGAGGTCTTTACGAACGGAAAACTTTTTTCCGCACACGCAAGTAATTTTGCGATGGTTTCGCGGCGGCTTTGCTTTTTTGCCTGGAGCCGCACTGGGCACAGTCAGAGAGTCGCCGCAGCCGGGGCATTTGAGCGTTTTTCCGGCCAGAGTCAGCGTGGCGGCGAAGCGGCGTCCACATTTGCATTTCACCACGATCGACGACGCCACGGCCGAAACGGTCGATTCTTCCAGGCTGGAAGGAATCAACAGCGGTTTTCCACACTGCGTACACTTCACAAGTTTTCCGGCAAGCTGTGCCGCTACGCTGAAACGCTGCGTGCAGTCGCAAACGACTTCAATACTCGTGGAGGAGTCGGCTGGAGCGCCAGGAACTTTCAGGGCGCTGCTACAACTTGGGCAACGAACCGTTTTTCCGGCCAAATGGGGCGCCGCCATGAAACGACCGCCGCACGAACACTGCACTTCAACTCCAGCCGATTCCGCCGCCGATTCGCCACCCGCCAATGGCAGCGCAACTTCGTCGCCGCTGGCGGGCGCGAAATCGAGATCGGCTTCAAGGGCGCTGGCTTGTTTTTTGGGGGGCGCGTCTTCTTTTAGAAGCAAGTCAGGATCGTCGTTCGTTTGGGCGGCGCCCAGCTGGCTCGCATCGACCGTTGCCGCCGCGCTGGAACCGGTGGCGGTCATTCTTCGTTGCCAACTCTGTGACGATGAGCCAGGCAATTCGACGAGCGAATCTCCTCGTGTTTCGCGTAGTTTCGCATCGTACTGCTGCTTCGAATCGGGGTCGCTGAGGCAACGGAAGGCTGCTTCCACTTCGCCCAAAATACGCGTGGCGGCGGGTGCGTGGTCTCCCAACTCATGTTGCCGGAGTAGCGAGCAGCGTTGCTCGTACCCGCTCAGAATGCGTTTCGGGTCGCTCTCGAACGTGGGCAACGCCAAGAGTTGGTAGTGATCAAAGCTTTGCCGGGGCGATCCTCCCAGCCAACTGACGTAAGGGTCGAAGCGGTCGGTCTGGCTGCCGACCAGCAACCGCAGGTCGTCCAGGGCGCTGATCACTTCGCCCATTCTTTGAAAGCGGTCTGCCGGATTTTTGGCGACCATGCGGTGCATGACGCGGTCGAGTTCGTCGGGCGACTCAGGACGTTCGTCCTTGATGTTGGGAATTTCACGTTCGCGGTGGGCCAGCAGTTTGCGAAGCACGGTGTCGCCCTGAAACAGGGCATGGCCGGTGAGCATGTAAAACAGCGTGCAGCCGAGGGAGTAAATATCGGAACGGGCGTCGGCTTGGCGGGTGTCTTCGGCCTGCTCGGGCGACATATAATCGAGCGTGCCCATGATCTGGCCTTCTTGTGTCAATTCGCCCGCACCGGTGGCGTCAGAAAGCTGTTCCTCGAAACGCGCCAGCCCCATGTCAAGAATTTTGACCACGCCGCCCGAATCGACCAACAGATTGCCCGGCTTGATATCGCGATGCACCATGCCTTTTCCATGAGCGTATTCCAATCCCTTCGCGGTTTGGATCATATATGCCAGCGCCTGCTCCAACGGCAGCCGGCCCTTGAGCCGAATGGCCTTTGACAGCGTGTCGCCATCGACATACTCCATGACCAGATAATGCACGCCGTCTTGTTCGTCGGCATCGTAGGCGGTAACGATATTCGGGTGAATGAGTTGCGCCGCCGCTTCGACCTCTCTCTGGAAACGCCGCACGGTGTCGGTCGATTTCATCGCCGACGACGAAAGCACCTTGATCGCCACGATCCGCTTCATGCGCCGGTGCTGGGCCTTATACACATGCCCCATGCCGCCGACGCCAATCAACTCCAGAATGGCGTAACTTCCCAGCACCAGCCCCCGTGAGTTGCCGTTGGTTAGTGCTCGGGCCTGAAACCGCGTGATCAATTTCCGCTGGATAAGCTCCGAAGCGAGCAATTGCACATCTTGAAACGCGGCGTTTTTGCCTAATTCAGTCTGCAACTTCTCCGCCTCCGCCGCGGTCATCAAACCGCTGCCGGATAAGGAACTGTAGAAATCTTGCAGACTAATGGTCATGAAAAGGCCGTGGGGCGAATCCGCACTCCGTACTTGGTTACATGAAGGCCGCTCGCAATGTTCCGCTGGGAGGTGGTTGTTTATACCTAAGTTGCACGATGGCCTTCCAAGGATTCCGGACGCAAATCGACGGCCTTGGAAGGCCATCGTACGTTGTCTTTGCACCTTTGGGTATATAAATCACGGGCACCATTGCCCGTCGGCTGGAGTTTTGAAACAAAGCCGAATTCGTGCAGCGGCGCAGTACTCAACTCGGTTTGCGGTCGCTTGGGGCGTGGTTTTTCCGCAAGCGAAGTGAGTGCAGTATCCATTATGCGCTAGATCGCCTTCGGTGAGAACATTTATGCTGACAGCGACGGAAAAAGTAACATTCGTATCAATGGATACCAATGTGTTGAATCATGCCGCTTGAGGTAAATCTTCCCTATTGGTGGGGTATTGCGGCTTGTTTTTCAGAGTGCGCCCAGTCGGCCAACGTTCGAAGTTGAAAACGCCGCACATCAAGATAGCAAGCGGAGAACGTCGGTTCCGCTTCACCCGCCGCCAGCGGCAGTGTATAATTTAGCTGCTGGTATAGTCGGGACTGGAAATGGCGACCATCTTTCGGGTCCCGCGCCTCACCCTCGGTCGTGTTGTCTGAACACGACGCCCCGCCTCCCGCCCGCCGTGAGACTCGCCGATGCCCGCAATGTCCCACCCGTTATCGAGAAAATACGATATCTTTGTCGCATTTGCGTTCTTGTTCTCGACCCTGCTGTTTTTTCCCTTGCCCCTGCGCGCCGAAACGCCGGCCAACAATGATGCCGGGGAGAACAATGATGCCGGGGAGAACAATGCGGAAGGAGAGCAGGCCAATGGTTTTGAAAAAACGTGGCAGCCGTTTCTAAAGCGTTATTGTGTGAAGTGCCACGGCGGCGATGGCGAGAATGGCAAAGACGCGAAAGGCGAGGTCGATTTCAGGAAATACAAGAATGCGGCTGATATCGAAGAGGATCGAACGGTCTGGGAAAAAACGCTCGAAATTCTGGAATTCGGCGCCATGCCTCCGGAAGACCAGCCGCAACCAGAAGACGAGCAGCGCGAGGCGGTGGTTCGCTGGCTGGAGTCGCGTCTGTTTCAAATCGACTGCGACCAAAAAGTCGACCCCGGCCGCGTGACGATTCGCCGCCTGAACCGCACGGAATACAACAACACCATTCGCGATTGGCTGGGCGTTTCCATCCGGCCGGCCGACGACTTCCCCTCCGACGACGTCGGCGAAGGCTTCGATAACATTGGCGATGTGCTCACTTTGTCGCCGTTGTTGATGGAGAAGTATCTCAACGCGGCCGAAGCGGTGGCTGCCGAAGCAATTTATGTGCCGAGGGCGCCATATATCGAGAAGAACCAGCTTGCCGCCAAAAAAATGCAAATCAAGGGCGCCGCCCAACGCGTGGGCGGCGGCCGGTTCGCCATGGCCTCCAACGGACAGGTTCTGGCGAATTTTGATGTCAAAACCGGCGGACAGGTCACGCTGCGCGTGCGCGCCGCGGCCGATCAAGCCGGCGACGAACTCGCCAAAATGGAGATTCGCATCGACGGCAAGTCGGTCAAAACGCACCAAGTTAAAGGACGCCGCCCTCAAGCCCGCTGGTACGAACACACCATGCGGCTCAAGGCGGGCAAACATCGAATCGCCGCCGGGTTTATCAACGACTTTTATAATCCCAAGGCCAAAGACCCCAAGCAACGCGACCGCAACCTGTACATCGGCGCCATTGAAATTGCCTATAAGGTGAATCCCAAACGGCCGGCGGCGGCGGGGCTGCGAAAAATTATTACCGTTTCCCCTGGAAAAGGGCGCTCCGTGCGGCAAGCGGCGGAGAAGGTGATTGTGCCGCTGGCTAACCGCGCATTTCGCCATCGGGTGAGTGCGAAAGAGGCCGAGCCATATGTTCGGCTGGTGGAGCTAGCCGTTCAACGCGGGGAGTCGTTTGATCGCGGCGTTCAGGTCGCGCTGACGGGGCTGTTGGTTTCGCCGCATTTTTTGTTTCGCGTCGAGCGACATCCCACGCCCAACGATCCTCAAGCAAAACACATCATCAACGATTTCGAGTTGGCTTCGCGGCTCTCCTATTTCCTTTGGAGCAGCATGCCCGACGACCGCCTGTTCCGCTTGGCCTCGAAAGGCGCGTTGCGAAATCGCAAAACACTGCGGGAGGAAGTGGCTCGCATGCTGCAAGACGACCGCGCCGGGGCGTTGGTCGAAAATTTCGGCGGCCAGTGGCTCAACCTAAGAAATTTGGCCGACATCGCACCCGATCCCAAACAGTTCCCCGCCTTCGACCAGGAATTGCGGCAGGCCATGCAACGCGAGACGGAATTGTTCTTCCGGGAAATCGTCCGGGAAGATCACAGCGTGCTCGATTTTATCGATGGCGAATTCACCTACCTCAACGGTCGTTTGGCGAAACATTACAACATCAAGGGCGTTACGGGCGGTGAATTCCAGCGGGTCAGTTTGAAAAACACGCCGCGTTCCGGCGTCTTGACACACGCCAGCATTCTCACCCTCACTTCCAACCCCACGCGCACATCGCCCGTGAAACGCGGGAAATGGATCATGGAAAATATTCTCGGCACGCCGCCGCCAGTGCCGCCCGACAACGTGCCCGAAATCGAGGAGGCCCAGAAAGCGAAGCCCAACGCCACCTTTCGCCAGCAGTTGGAACTCCATCGCAAAGACCCCAACTGCGCCACTTGCCATCGACAAATGGACGCCCTCGGTTTCGGCTTCGAGAATTTCGACGCCATCGGCCGCTGGCGCGACCTTGAGGGCAAGCTGAAAATTGACGCTTCCGGCGAGTTGCCCGATGGCGGCGTTTTCAACGGCCCGCGGGAGCTTGTCCGGCTGCTGCGAGCGCGTAAAGATGATTTTACCCGCATGTTCGTAGAACGTATGCTGGTATATTCGCTGGGAAGAGGATTGCAGTTTTACGATCAGTGTGCAGTCGATAAAATACTGTTAGAGGCGGGGAAATCGGATTTCCGCTTTACGGCTGTCGTGAACGCCATCGTTACGAGTGAACCATTTTTGATTCGCCGAGGGGAAAAAGCAGAATGAGCCGTTTTACCTTGAACCGTCGCACGTTCCTTTCCGGCATGGGCGCGGCTGTTTCCTTGCCCTTGCTCGACGCCATGACGCCTTCCATCGCGAGCGCCGCCGGAACGGCGAAAGCGCCCGTGCGAATGGCCTTCGTGTTCTTCCCCAACGGCGCCATCATGCCCTCGTGGAAGCCGGCTGAAGCCGGGGCCAATTACCAGCTTTCGGAAACACTCGCTCCGCTGGCCGAATTCAAGTCCGACATCAACGTCGTGACCGGCTTGGCCCAAGATAACGGTCGCGCCAAAGGCGATGGCCCCGGCGACCACGCCCGCTGCGCCTCAACCTACCTCACTGGCGCCCATCCTTACAAAACTTCGGGGGCCGATATTCGCGTCGGCGTTTCGGTCGACCAGGTGGCGGCCGACCGCATCGGAAAACAGACGCGGCTGTCGTCGCTCGAACTAGGCACCGAACGCGGCCGCAACGCCGGCAATTGCGATTCCGGTTATAGCTGTGCGTACTCCTCGAACGTTTCGTGGAAGTCGGCCTCGTTGCCGATGGCCAAGGAGATCAATCCTCGTTTGGCTTTTGAACGACTTTTCGGTTCGGGCGATCAAGCGGCCAACAAGCGAAACACCCAACGGAATTTCTTCCGCCGCAGCATTCTGGATCTGGTCTCGCAAGACGCCGCCAACCTTCAAAAACAGTTGGGCCGCACCGATCGCCGCAAGGTCGAGGAGTATTTTACCAGCGTGCGCGAGTTGGAGCTGCGTATTGTTCGCGCCGAACAGTTCGCGAATGTCGTGCGGCCCGATATCAAATTGCCGGAGGAAGCCCCCGCCGATTTTCAAGAGTACGTCCGCCTGATGTACGACTTGCTCGCCCTGGCCTTCCAGACCGACTCCACCCGCGTCGCGACGTACATGCTGGCCAACGCCGGCAGCAATCGCACCTATTCGATGGTGAACGTGAACGATGGCCACCACCAACTTTCGCACCATCGCAACGAGCAAGATAAAATCGACAAGCTCAAACGCATCGACAAATTTCATGTTTCGCAGTTCGCTTATTTCCTCGGTAAACTTAAAAACATCAAGGAAGGCGAACGCACGCTGCTCGACAACTGCATGATCATGTACGGCAGCGGGCTGGGCGACGGCAACCGGCACAACCACGCCGACTTGCCCATCGTGCTCGCCGGGCGCGGCGGCGACACCATCAAACCGGGCCGCCACCTTGATCTCAAAAAAGAAACGCCGCTGAACAACTTGTTCCTCACCATGCTCGACGGCGTCGGCGCCCAAGTAAAAAAACTCGGCGATAGCTCCGGCCGCCTGACGGCCATTCAAGCCTAACCTATCGCCCATGCAAATCGTCGACGGGGGTGGCCCAGGTTCTTGAACCTGGGCAGCAATGTAGGGTCCGCTATGCGGACCGTTTATGCACCATGATTTTTGCTGGCGGCCCGACCATCGCTTTCGGTTTCCAGCGTTGAAGGCCGCTATTTCCAATACGGAAATCGAGGCAAATCCTTTTGGTCCGCATAGCGGACCCTACGTCGCTCCCGCGTAATCATCGGAGAGCAGGCCGCGTCTGGGCGGCGTTTTCCGTAATAGCAATCTTTTAACGGCCCAGCCTAACCTATCGCCCATGCAAATCGTTGATCTCAGCGCGCCGCTCGATAACGACGCCGACTGGGCGCCTTGGTGGGCGCGCACCAAAGTCAAGCGGCAGAGCCATCGGTTTGGTCGGTTCGTGGCTTGGCTGTTGTTCGGCGTCAAAAAACAACACTTGGCAACGGGGCTCTGTTGGGCCAACGACGTGCTGCAACTATCGACCCACGGCGCCACGCATGTCGACGCCCCCTGGCATTATGCTCCCACTTGCGGCGGAGCGCCGGCGCGCACCATTGATGAAATGCCGCTGGATTGGTTCTTCGCGCCGGGCGTCGTGATAGATCTTCGCCATCTCGAACCGCATGCCGCCGCTTCGGTCGACGATCTTCAAGCCGGGCTGCGTTTGGCGGAGCACATGCTCAACCCCGGCGATATTGTTCTCATCCTGACCGGCAACGACCGCCTGCTGGGAGATAAAAAATATTTTTCCGCCGGGCCGGGTGTTGGCGCCGAAGCCACCCGCTGGTTGATTGACCAAGGCGTGCGAGTGATGGGAATCGACGCCTGGGGCTGGGACCAACCGCTGGCCGTTCAGGCGGAAGAGGCGCGTCGCACCGGCCGGGCCGATATTTTTTGGGCGGCTCATTTTGTCGGCGTGGAGCGGGAGTATTGCCAAATCGAACGTCTGGCGAATCTTGACCAACTGCCGCGGAGAGGTTTTCGCGTTTGTGCCTTTCCGCTGAAAGTGGTGGGCGGGTCGGCGGGACCGGCTCGCGTCGTGGCGATACTCGACTAGCAAGCCCGCCGGAAAAAAACTTCCCACCTTGAAAACGGGGAGACCAGGTTTGGTATATTCTCACTTGCCGCTCGCATTAGGACCGTTCGAGAAATAAGTGTTCCATTTCACTTGTACGACGGCCTTGGAAGGCCATCGTACGTCACTAATTTCTCGAACGGTTCTTAGCTGAGTTTGCCACCGTGTCCGGCTACGTTGATTTCCATGGACGCATTCATCAACAGCGACGATTTTATCGATGCGCTCGCCCAGCGGCTGAGGCGTCCGCCGCCGGGCCCGAATTCCCAAAACGAGATGGCGCCGGAGCTGGCCTTTGGCCGGCATCAAGGACCGTTGCCGGCAGTGGTTCGGCGAGCGGCGGTGATGGCGGTTTTTCTGCGGCGAAACGGCCGAAGGTGTTTGCTCCTGACACGCCGCCCAGAGCACCTGCCCGACCATGGCGGCCAAGTCTGTCTTCCAGGAGGAAGCATCGAGCCGGGCGAGAGCGTTCGGGAGGCGGCGTTGCGGGAATTGGCGGAGGAACTGGGGCCGCCGCCGGAAACGGTGCGCGTGTTGGGAGAACTGACGCCGCTCTATGTATTCGGCTCGAACTTCTGGGTTTCGCCCTGGGTGGGCGTGCTTCCCGACGACTACGCGCTGGCGCCCAATCCGGCTGAAGTGGCGAGCCTCATTGAGCTTCCGGCTTTCCGGCTCATCGAGCCAACCATTGTACGGCGGACGACGATCACGCGCGGCGAGGTGTCGTTCGAGGCGCCGTGTTTTCATTGGTCGGGCGACGACATTTGGGGCGCCACCAGCATGATTCTGGCCGAACTCCGCGCCGCAATTCGCCAAACCGCCGAGGGAAAATCGCCTCATCGGCGGCAAGATTCATAATAAGAAGCGAGCGCCGTTTTCTTCCGAGTGCGCGTGGTTGTTAAGACCGCTCGAATAATGAGTCGTTCCGGAATGTGGGCGCCTCATGTCCGCCTCGGTTCGCACCCCGACAAAGCGATGATCTTAATGTTAGCCAAGAGCCAATTCAAAAACACCTTTTCGACCTTGCGAGTGTTTTTCGTATCGGCCTTGACGCCTTTGGAACAGTCCCGAAATAAGTTCCCGACTGTAGCTCGGAAAAGCCCGGCATTTTCAAAATGCCGGGCTTTTACTTCGGTATGTAATTTCGTAACCGTTCACGATTTTCATCGGTCGTAAGAACGCAATCCTCCGTTCTCGCTCGCGCTTACTCCGGGTGACACGAATGGAACAGGAGAGAACGGAGGAAACAGAGAAAAGTGCGGAATCATTCGGTGTTGGCGCCGGGCAGGATCAAT
>JAJRWU010000079.1 GCA_024276655.1 Planctomycetota bacterium | reverse complement strand
TCGACAGGGGATTCTTACTCTCACGCCACAACGGTCAACCCGCAGACTGTTGCTAGCAACGAGCCAAACTCAACCACCACAACCACTTCGCTCAATAGACAACTCCAAAGCCATCGCCTAAAACTTGGGTAATGACAAGCTATAGAGTCCGGTGGCTAGAATCGCTCGGCAGGGGGCGCAGATCGGAGCATTGACATGCGCCCGCTCGAACCGCATGCCTTGAGCGGCGAACGCATCAAGATTGGGAGTCAGATCGGTTGGCCGCCCGCCATAAACGCCCAACGACTCCGCGTGCAGGTCGTCGGCGGTGAAGAGCAGAACGTTGGGCCGATCCCCAGCGGCCAAGCGCGCCGCGGGCGCGAAAATAAAAACGGCAACAAACAACTGCCGTAAGGCCCGTTGCAGATCACTTTTTCCGAACGGCATTCGCGAATCCTGATACATGAGCGTTCTCGAAAAACACGCACGACCAACGAAAAATCGTGTCATCTTCAACCGGCGCTGTCCAATTCACTGGGACAACGCCTGCTGATGAGATCGCGGCGGAGCGCAGTCGTTACGTTAGAGTTCCTTGATCTTGATATGGCGCCAACGGCATTTGCCGCCCTTGGGCCAGCCCTTGCCGCCGTGAACTTGCAGGCCAATCGAGCCAGAGCGGCCCAGCATGCCGAACACACGCTGTTTGTCGTAGCCCGGCAAGGTGCAGGTTTCGCCGTTGAAACGGCAAACATTGAGGCCGTTGATCCAGGTGCTGATCTGCGGATATTTTCCCACGCAGCGAATGCGGGCGGTGTTCCAGTCGTTCACGCGCCAGGCTTTGAGCCAGGCTTGCGGCGTGCAAGCATGTTCGTAGACGCCGGCGGGCCATTTCAAAACGCGGGGGTCGGGTTTGGTGGTCAGGCCGGTGAGACGTTTTTGATCGTCGAGCAGGCCGTCAATTTTGAACGGCATGAGCGCAAAGGCGCCCGGCATTTCGCCGCGTAAATGGCCCACGTTGCCGTTGTCGTGGTAGTCGACATACATTTGAAAGCCGGCGCCTTGTTCGGTGCAGCGAAAGAAAACGCCGCTGCAAGGACCCCAGTCGGGATTCATTTCGATCGAGAGTTCGAAGTCGGCGTATTTTTTATCGCTCAGCAGCAGGCCGCCGTTGCCGGAGCCGGGCGGATCTTGCTCGCCGGTGAGTACGCCCTGATTAACCCGCCAACGTCCGCCGGAGCCGTGTCCTATTTTTTGGCGGTTGGTGTGCCAACCCTCGATAGTGCGGCCGTTGAAGATCGAGTGAAAACCATGGTTCGCGGCGTCTGTCTGGGCGGCGTGGAGTTGCCGGTTCGCTGGCGCCAAGGCACAAGGCGCCAGCGCCAGTGAAGCCAAGTGAAACTGGCGGCGCGAGAGGATGGGCGATAGGTCCGGCGGTAATTTCCTCTTCACGAATCGGCTCCTGGCTTTCTGATCAACGTGTGTTTTGAGGCGCGCGGCGGGAAAGCAGCGTTCACAACAAAGTGTAAATGCGTTGTGCATTTTCACGCCACAGCATCTGTTGTTCGCGAGCAGGACGGTTGGAAACGATTTGCTCCAACGCTTGAATCCAGCTTTTGAGCGGCGAGCCGAGCAAGCAAACGGGCCAGTCGCCGCCAAACACCACACGCCGCGGGCCGAACACGTCGAGGCAATGATTCACAACCGGCGCCAGGTCATCGGCTTGCCAGCCCTTGCGCGCGCGGGCCACGATTCCGGATATTTTGCAAACAACATTTTCGCGTTTCGCCAAGGCTTCCATGTCGCGCCGCCAAGGGTCGGCTTTGTGGATGGCTTTGTTGTCGTGGTTGGCAAGACGTCCGAAGGCGTTGATGTCGGCGTTCCCGCAATGGTCGAGAATGAACTGCATATCGCCGCACTGCTCGACCAACCGCAAGGCGTCTTGCAGTTCGGTGGGCCGCATGCAGAGATCGAAACTCAAGCCGTTTTCACCCAATTCGCGCACCCCGCGCACAAACTCCGGCGTAAGGCAGAAGCCGCGTTTGGCGTTTTCCGAATGCAATACCTGCCGGACGCCCTTGATGGCCGGCCGCTTTTTTAGCTTCTGAACATAACTTGCGAAATCGGCCGACGCGGGACGGCCGCCCACCACGGCGGCGACGGTGGGGTGGTCGGCGCTGCGCGCCAGTTGGTCGACATGCTTAACCTCCTCCAAATGCTGCTGGGGATCAACATCCACTTCCATGTAGACGGCCTTCACGCGGTAGCCCTGCGTGGCTTGCAGATACTCCTTGGTCTGGTAGCTGGAACGCAGCACTTCGGGGGCGCCCTTGAGCCACGGCAAACGGAAGCGGTTGAGGTCCCAGAGGTGTTGGTGGGTGTCGATGATCATGCGGCTGTCTTGATCGTCCGCCGCTTGAGCAACCTCTGGCTCGACGCTCCAGAGGCTGGTCGCGAACGTTGCGACCGAGGCTCGTTGCAAAAGTTGGCGGCGGTTCAAAGGCATGGAAAATTCTCCCGAAAAAGGCGGCTGCAAAGCGCCGACGCTGCTGAATGGCGCAGACTCTATTTATATATCGAGACGAGGCGCAATGCAAAAAACGGGCCTGGGCGCTATTAGTCGAGCGGCAGATGAAAACATACCGTAAGAAGAAGGTGATCCTAATCTATTGGTAAATTCTTTTCCGCCTCCGCCTTAGTTGTACAGCGCCACTTTTGACTGTTTAGCATCGATCCGGAAATTTCTGTCGCATTTGTGTAGCCATCGTCGCCAGACGATGGGTGAGCGGTGAACCATCCCACGCTCTGGCGAGCATGGCTACGACACTAACTTTTCCGCTCGATATTTAGTCTTGAAAACAAGCGTGAACTCCAACGGCGGGCGGCTAAGTGCGTTCCTACACCCTTCGTTTGGAGAGCTTCACCTCTACCGCTCGTTCGGCCACGTGGCGGAATCGTCGAGCGGGAAGAAGTTCTCGATGCCGCGTTTTCCGGCGGCGAAATCCTCGAACGGGCCGGCGGCGGAATCGCGCCCGCGGCGATGGTTCGACAAAACATCGCAGATGCGAATTTTGAATTCGAACGGGCCGGTTATGATGGTGTCGCCATCGAGCAATTGGGCCGACTCAACACGGCGATTGCCCACGACCACTTCGGGAGCAGACCCAAGATGTCGAAATGAAACGCCGTCGGAATTCACCAACAGATACGAATGCACCTGCGGAAAACGAGGATCGCCCAACACCAGATCACAATCGCCGGCTGCCCCCAACAGAAACAGCGGGGGCTTTACAATTCGCAACGGCCGGCGAACGCGTCCGCGTACGATTTCCACTTGAACTGCCGGCAGGCGACGCCCAAAACGATCTTCGCGAAGGGGCGAAACAGTAAACGGCTTATGTGGCATGAGGGGGCTTTCAGGGTGGGGCGTCGGTGGTGTCTGGACTGGAAAGCGTGGAGCACGAAAACTCAAATCGGCGTCTGGGAAGCCCGGCTTTTTGAAAAAGCGGGGCTTCTGAATCGGGGAGTCGTTGTTCCACGCTCGGCTTACGGTCTATCGCAAGGGGCGGCGTGCGCGGAATCGCACAACTTGCACAAGAAACAGATCGGCATGCCAGAGCGGGAGGGCGAATGAATCAGGGCCAGTCGGCCGGCTCTATCCGCCAGTCATTTTGCCAACAAACGACCGCAACGATATTTCCGGAAAGACAGCGCAATCACGCGCGAAAACCCTCATTCCATCATGATCACGGCGGCGCGCAGCGGCGGAAAACCTTGGAATTGCCGTGAAACAGGCGTGCGCCATTCAGGAAAACACGTCTTCCATCGGGATGCCTTCATTGACCGTGGCCCGTTCGGGGCGGCCTTGGTGGTCGAAAATAAGCTCCGTATGATCCAAGCCGAGCAGATGCAAAATCGTGGCGTGGATGTCATGCACATGGGCGTGTTCTTCGGTGGCGTGGAGGCCGAAATCGTCGGTGGCGCCGATAACGCGCCCGCCTTGCACGCCGCCGCCGGCCATCCACATGGAAAAGCCATAGGGGTTGTGGTCGCGGCCGTCGCCTTTTTCCGACATCGGCGTGCGGCCGAATTCGCCGCCCCAGATCACCAAGGTTTCATCGAGCAGGCCGCGTTGTTTGAGGTCTTGCAGCAGGCCGGCAATGGGAACATCGGTTTCGCCGCAATGCAGGGAATGGTTGGCTTCAATCTTGCTGTGTGCATCCCATTTGCTGCCGGCGCCCGAATAGAGTTGCACAAACCGCACGCCGCGTTCGACCAAGCGGCGGGCGAGCAGGCAGTTCTTGCCGAAGGCGGCGGTTTTTTTGTCGTTCAGTCCATAGAGTTGTTTGGTCTGTTTCGATTCCCTCGCCAAATCCACGGCTTCGGGCGCGTGCATTTGCATGCGATACGCCAGTTCGTAGGCCGCAATTCGGGCTTCGAGTTCATCGTCTCCGGCGCGGGTTTCCAAATGCCGCCGGTTGATCTGATTGATGAACGCCAGCTTCGCCCGATGCCGAGCATCGCTGACGCTCTCCGGCGGCCGCAAATGCAGAACCGGGTTTCGGCCGTTGCGAAAACGCGTGCCTTGATGCGTGGCCGGCATGAAGCCCGTGCCCCACACACGCGAACCGCCCGGCGGCTCTTTTTCGGAATCGAGCAGCACCACAAAACCGGGCAGGTCGCGGTTTTCGCTGCCCAGGCCGTATGTGACCCAAGCGCCCATGCTGGGCCGCCCGGCGAGAATGCTGCCGGTGTTCATTTGAGAAACGCCGCCCACATGATTCAAACCGTTCACCCAGCAAGAGCGAATCACGCAAATGTCGTCTATGCATTCGCCCACGTGGGGGTACCAATCGGAAACGGGAATGCCGCTCTCGCCGTACCGTTTCCATTTGCGCTGTGAGGCGAGAATGGCGTTTTCCGAAACGCCCATCGGCGTCATCACGCGTTCGATGGAAGCTGGCAGCGGCTGACCGGCCAAGCGGTTGACCATCGGCTTGGGGTCGAACGTATCAAGGTGGCTGGGCCCGCCGTCCATGAAGAGGAAGATCACGCTCTTGGCCGTGGCCGGAAAGTGGCTGGGTCGCGGCGCCAGAGGATCTCGACGAACGATTTCCGCCGCCGCCAGTTTCTGTTGCGGCAAGAGGCCGTCTTCGTGCAACAGTGCTTGCAGTGCGAGCGCGCCGAAGCCACAGCCGGCGCGAGCCAAGAATTCGCGGCGGCTGCCGGGCAATATGCTGTGTGATGTGCGACGGGGTGAGGCGATACGCGGCATGGCGGCGTTAGTCCAGGTAAATGAATTCGTTGGTGTTGAACAGCACGTGGCAAAAATCGGCCACGGCGTCGCGCTGCGACTTCGTCCAGCCTTGAGCATCGGGTTGTTCTTGGGCCGGGTCGCCCGATACGGCGGCCAATGTTTGCAGAAAGGTTTCAGCGGCGGAAAGCTCCGCCGCATGGGGACGGCGGCCGAAAGCCATTTCGTAGGCCGATGCGATCAACCCTGCTTGCTCTTCGGCGGTGTGTTGTTTGGTCAGCCGGTTCGAAAACGCCTGGGCGTAGTCGAGAATGAGGTCGCTGTTGAGCACCATCAGCGATTGCGGGGCGACCGTGGTTTCGGCCCGTTTCGCACAACTCTCGTGCATGTCGGGCAGGTCGAACACCTGCAACAGCGGATAAGGCAGATTCCGCTTGGCGTGAATATAAACCGAACGCCGGTTCCGGGCCGATGCCCGCTCCGAAGGTTTCCAGCCGTGGCGACTGCTGAAATTCGGCGGGAGGTTGGGCCGCACGCCCGGTCCAAACATGGTGAAATCGAGTTCGCCGGAAACCTGCAACATGGCGTCTCGAATGCTTTCGGCCATCAGTCGACGACGGGGAAAACTCCAATACAGCGTGTTGCCGGGATCGGCCGAAAAACTCTTGGACGGCGTTTGGCCCATGGTGGGCCGATAGGTCGATTGCCGATACGCCGCCGACGTCATCAGCAGCCGATGCATCTGTTTGATCGACCAACCCTGCCGGACGAATTCCGTGGTCAGCCAATCCAACAGTGGAAGATGCTCCGGCTGGGGCGTGCGAATGCCGAAATCGTTGCCGTTTTCCACCAGCCCCTTGCCGAAATGGCCCTGCCAGATGCGATTCACCATCACGCGGCCGGCCAGCGCGTTTTCAGGATTGGTCAGCCAGCGGGCCAAGGCGGTGCGTCTGCCCGACGCCCCGGCGCGCGGCGCTGTAATTTTTGGCTCCTGGCCCCGAGCGAGAATCGAAACGAAGCCCGGCTGCAATTCCTCCAGCGCGTTGTCGTAACCTCCGCCGCCCAATAAGTACGTGGCAGCGGGGCCGGTGGCGGTTTCCAAGGAGGCCATCACGGCGACGGTTCGCGGCGGTTGGGGTTTCGTTGTTTCGAGGTGCTTGAGCGCCGCTTGCAATTCCTGGCGACGCGCCTGCTGCGCCGGCGTCATTTGATCGGTCAACTGTTTTTCCGAAACTTCGATTTGCCGTTCGGCCCAAAACGCCAGCTGCAGTTGGTAGGCGGTGCGCTGTTCCGGCATCGTATCGACCGCCGCCAAAACCACGGCGGGAAATTTGAGACGCTTAATACGGCCCGACTTGGCTTTTGCATCGCGCTCCAAAATATGCAGCTCCAGCCGCACCTCCTTGGTTTCCGCCAGCCACGTTTGCAGCGCCGCTTCATAGCTGCGCAGCTGCGCCGTGCTGCCCAACGGAGCGGCTTGGCGCGGGGTGATGCCGGAAAAAAAGGCTTGCAACCGATAAAAATCTTCCTGCAACAGCGGATCAAATTTATGATCGTGGCATTGGGCGCAGCCCAGCGTCAGCCCCAAAAACACAGACGCCACGTTGCCGGTTAAGTCGTTGAGGGCGTCTTGACGAGCCAGCAGCACATCGGAGGCGTTGCTTTCATCGGGCCACATCAGGTTGTAGCCCGTCGCGACGAGCGCCTGTTCGCTCTCCGGAAATAGTTCATCGCCCGCGATTTGCTCCTGCACGAAGCGGTCGTAGGGCGTGTCGTGATTGAACGCCTGGATCGCATAATCTCGATACTTGTAGGCCAACGGCCGCAGCGTGTCGGCATTGAAACCGGCCGTTTCGGAAAAACGAACTAGGTCGAGCCAATAGCGGCCCCATTTCTCTCCGTACCGAGGGCTGGCCAGCAGGCGGTCGAGCAAGCGGTCGTAGGCGCCGGGCGCGTGGTCTGACTGAAACGCTTGGATTTCCTCCGGCGTCGGCGGCAGGCCGTGCAGATCGAACTTGGCCCGCCGCAAAAGCTGCAAACGCACAGCGGGCGGAGAGAACGCGAGCCCTTTTTCCTGCAATCGCTCCAGCAGAAACGCATCAACGCCGTTTTCCATCTGAGCAGAGTGCATGCTTGGCGGGGCGGCCTTGCGCACCGGTTGGAACGCCCAAAAATTGCGTTGCTCCGCAGTGAACGTTTCATGGGATTGCTCGCCGCCGCTTGTCGGAGACGCACAACAGCAAGCCGCCAGGAATAGACAGAGCAGGCCAGAAAAACGGCGCGTTTCTGGAGCAGATAAAAATTGAATCATGCGACGACGCCTCTGCTTGGCGCAGTAGGAAGGAATAACGCGCCACTGCCAAACTCGAAATACTGCCAAACTCGAAATACTTGAGACGGCATGCGGCGAAGGATTTACCGGGAACCCGCCCCCATCATAACCGATTCCGAACCGCTGGGTCGCAAATTCCAAACCACAGGGCGCCAATTTATACTGGGGAAACTCAACGTCCAACTGGGGCAAAACAAGATGATCTAGGTGAAAAAACGGGATTTCCGTAAGATCAGGGTTCCAAACTCTGTTCCCAGGGAGATATCTCGTGGCAAGCCGCAGTCAGACCGCCGGACGGGCGTCGTCCCGATGGCGTCGCCGATTCCTCGCCTTGGCGGTTCTCTTGGCGGCGCTGGTGGCGTTGGCGCCCACGATCATCTGCCGGACGCCGCTCGCACGGGCGTTGGCCTCGTATGCAACGGACTCGCTCGAAGGAGAAATCACCTTCAAACGGCTCTCGGTCGGCTGGCTGCAGCCGCTGGAATTGCAAGACGTCGCGTGGGTCGACGCAGAGGGCGAAACGCTGGCTCGCGTCCAACGCATATCCGGAGATCGGAGCCTTGGGGCCTGGCTTGCCGACCGTTCCAATTTGGGACGAATTCGCCTTTCTAAACCAGAAGCGTTCGTCGTGTGGAGTCAGACCGGCAGCAACTGGGAAACTTCGCTCGCGCCGTTTCTGCAAGCGGAGGCGGGCGAATCGGCGATGGCGGTAAACATCGACCTGGAACAAGGCCGCGCAACGCTGTTTGATCGCACGACGGGAAAAACCGTGATCCTTTCCGATATGGCCCTGTCGTTGGATATTCCAGCAGCAGGCCGGCCGATATCTGGGAAAATATCGGCGAAAGTGCGCAGCCAAACGGCGCCCCGTAGCGGCAATACGCAACCGCCGCCGGAGGCCGGTCGACTCCAAGGCGCCTTTTCCTGGCAAAGCGATGCCGCCGACCCGTGGGGAAAGGGCGAGTTGGCGTTGCGCTCGCGGCAGTTTCCACTGGCGGCCGTTGCGCCGCTGTTGCGCCGCGTCGACCCCGCCGCAGCCCTTGGCGGCGAGCTGACATTCGAGACATCGGGCGTTTGGAGTTCGGGGGCGGGCAAGGTCGAAATCGTCAAGTGCGAAGCCTGGAACGTACAACTGGCGGCGCCCGCGTTCGTAGGAAAAGACCGTCTGTTTTTTACACGGTTGACCGCCGGCGGCGTTTGCCAGAGAACGGCCCAATCGATCGATGTTTCCGATCTTTTTCTGACCGCCGACGGCGCCGACGTGCAAGCCGCCTTTTCCTTCCCGGTAAACATTGGCGTCCAAGATAAAACAACCGCCGAGCAATCGGTCGACTGGCTGCGCGTCGCGGAGCAAGTTTCCGGTCGTCTGGACATGAACTGTGAAATTGCCACGCTGGCCCGGCAACTGCCACAACTGCTGCGGCTGCGAACCGGCGCCGAAGTGACAGGCGGCACGCTTCGCCTGAGTTTGGAAAGCGGACGCCGCGAACAAACGCATGTGTGGCGCGCCGAAGCCGCCGCCACCGACCTGACCGCCACGCACGACGGAAAGGCGCTTCAATGGAAACGTCCCTTTTCGTTCGCGGCGTCGGCTCGTCGCGACGGCGCAACGATTGCCGTCGATACATTCAAGGCCACAGCCGACTTTCTGGAGTTGGAAGGCGGCGGGCGTTGGAACAGCGGTGAAATATCCCTGCGCGGCGATCTCGCCAAACTCATGCAACAACTCGGCCAGTTTGTGGAACTGGGCGATGTGCGTCTGCGGGGAACCACGCAAGGCGAACTCACCTGGAAGATCGATTCCGCCAATCGGTTTACCACCACGGGCGATTTGTCGGTCGTGAATTTCGAGTATTCCACTCCCAACCGGCGGCCTTGGCGCGAGCCGCAGGTGCGTGTGCAACTCGCCGCCAACGGCGTGGCCAGCGCGGCGGGTTTGCAGTCGCTCGATTCGGGCATGTTGGAAATCAACGCCGGCGCCGAATCGGCAAACATTGTGCTGGCGGCGCCGGTCAGCGGAACGCCGCGTCTGACACTCGGAGATGATACGGCTTGGCCGCTGGATCTCGAAATGCGCGGTGAGGTGAATCGCTGGTTGCCGCGTCTTGAAGCGTTCACACCGTTACCCGAATGGGCGGCCGATGGCGGGTTTTCCATCAAGGCGAAAACATCGCTCTCGGCGAAAAAGGCAAACATTTCCTCCTTCACGCTCAAAGGCCAACAACTGCGAATTTGGGGACCGGGCCTGTTTCTTGAGGAGCCCAACCTCTCGCTCGCCGGGAGCAGCCAATGCGATTGGTCGGCCGGCCAATGGACATCTCCCGAAATAGTGCTGACTACCAATACGCTGGCCGCCCGCTGTGAAAACAATCGCTTGAATTGGAGCGGCGCCGCGCCGCGCGGGGCCACGCAAATTGCCTTTCGGGCGAACCTCGCCCGAGCCGTTCGTTGGCTGCAAGACCCCCGGCTGCCTCCCACGCTGCGGGTGGAGGGCCAGGCGATTGGCGCGCTATCGCTGCAAGACAAAGACGACGCCCCGCTGCTGAAATGGGATGTCGATATTAAAGACTTTGCCTACGCCGTCGGCGAGGAATCGAGCGGCGCCAAAACCGTTTCCAACGCCACCGCCTGGACCCGCATCTGGCGGGAGCCCCAAGTGCAATTTCAAGGCGAAGCGGCCTACGCGCCGCAAAAAACGAACTACAAATCTTGAAATCGATCGCCGCCACGCCCGCGGTTCAAGTGCGATGCCAGGGCCGGCTGACGTCGCTTCACGAAACGCCCACAGCCGACCTCACCGGCGCGCTGGAGTACGACCTTGCGCAACTGGCGCCGCGTTTGAGGCCGTTGATCGATGAAAACCTCGAATTGAAAGGCCGCGAGATTACCAAGTTTCGAATTCAAGGCCCGCTCACAATTGCCGCAGATCCGCGTCAAGCAACGCCGAATCGAACAACAAATCAAACGCCTTCGCTGCTGGTCTCGCCGAAACTGGAGTTCGACGGAGGATTGCAATGGGAATTCGTGCGTGTACTGGGGGTCGGAATCGGCGCCGGCGCGTTCGACGTTCAATTGCGAGAGGGCGTCGCGCGGGTGCGGCCCATGGAATTGGCGGTCGCCGGAGGAACGCTACGTGTAACGCCCATGCTCGACCTGCGACAAACGCCGGCAGTGGTTCGTCTGGCGCCGGGCCAGGTTGCCGAGAAGATCGCGATCGAACCGGCGATGTGCCGCACCTGGTTGAAGTATGTGGCGCCGCTGCTGGCCGACGCAACTGAAGCCGAAGGCGTGTTTTCACTGCAACTCGAACAAGCCGAATTCCCCTGCGACGATCCACAAAACGGCGTCGTGCTGGGGAAATTGCTGGTGGAGTCGGCGCGAGTCAGCGCTGGGCCATTGGCGCGGCAGTACATCGTTTTGGCCCAGCAATTGAAGGGTTTGAGCGAAGGCCGTCCTCTCCGGCAACCGATCTCGACTAGCCAACGAGATTGGATCGACCTGCCCAAACAGGAAATTTCGCTCGAAATCCGCCAAGGCCGCGTCTATCATCAGGGCGTCAAAATCCAGATCGGCGATGTGCAGATCACGACGCGGGGCAGCGTCGGTTTTGATCAAACGGTGCAACTGCTGGCGGAAATCCCCCTGCAAGACGCCTGGCTCAAAACCGACATCGCGCGGCGCGCATTGCAGGGGCAAGTGGTGAGGATTCCCGTGGGCGGTTCTGTTTTGGCGCCGCGCCTCGACGGCCGAGCCATCAATAATTTAGCCAGCCAGGCAATCGGCAACGCCGCCAATAACGTGTTGCAAGATCAAATCAATCGAGGACTCGATCAAGGGCTCAAACGTCTGTTTGGAACTCCCAAATAGACCGGCGGAGGAAAAAATCAAACTTGTTCTCTTAGGCACTACGGGCTACCACCCGAATAATAAACGCCATACTTCATGCATCATGGCGCCGGAAGCGGGCATTCTTTTTGACGCCGGCACGGGCTTGTTCCGCGCCCGCGATTTACTCCAAACGACCACGCTCGATATTTTTCTCACGCATGCGCATCTCGACCATATCGTCGGCTTGACGTTTCTCTACGATGTGCTTTATGACAAGGAAATGGAGCGTGTCACGGTGCATGGCCGACCTGAAACGCTCCACGCCATCGAGACGCACCTGTTTTCCCAGCCGCTGTTTCCGGTGGCGCCGCCGTTTGAAATGCGGCCGCTGGCCGACGCCGTGCAACTGGCCGATTTCACCTTGCGGCACTTCCCCTTGAAGCATCCTGGCGGAGCGGTGGGATATCGGCTCGACGGCCCCGGCAGTTCCCTTGCCTACGTGACCGACACCACCGCCAACGAAGAGGAGCCGTACGTGCGGGAAATCGAAGACGTCGACCTGCTGGTCCATGAGTGTTATTTTCCCGATGGCTGGGAAGACCGGGCCGAACTCACCGGGCATAGCTGCACATCGCCGGTGGCGCGGGTGGCGCGTCGGGCGCGGGCTGGTCGGCTGGTGCTAGTGCATATGAACCCTCTCAATGAAGAGCAAGACCCGATCGGCCTGGACGCCGCGCGTTCGATTTTTCCCGCCACCGAAATCGGCTACGATGGTTTGGAGTTGGAGTTCTAGGCGAGCGGCAGATGAAAAGTCACCTAATACAAGCACGAAGCGCAAGCGAGTGAATCAGCAAACGGTCATTCCCGCGTAGGCGGTGGAACCCAAAAAAAACTCACGGACTCCCGCTGCGTGCGGGTAAGTTATTTTCCGCCGCTCGCCTTAAGTTGATGCGTATGTGGTCGAGCGCAGCGAACACCACCGGAGGATCGAGGTCTCACGACATTCCGCATCCCGAAGGGATGCCAGCGGGGCAGCGGAAAAATCGCGATAAGGCTGTAGGCGATACACGGTTGGAGCACGGATATACTGAGGCGCCCGCGTCTATAGGCTGACTCACATCTCCCCGACGACGCGTTGGTTATTTGCGATTTCCAGATTCTATTCGTGGAACCGTCAAAACCCACTGCGTGGTTTTTGCACAAAGTCCAACCAATGAAATCATTGCCAAGGCGCCAGCAGGATTGCCCAATAAATGAGACAAAGCCAAGAGTATCAATGCACAGAAAGGGGCGGCGCAACAAAACGGCGCGATCCAACAAGGAAGATTAGGAGGCTTCATTTTGCGTCTCCTAATTCTTCGCTCGATCTATAAATTCTTTCGTTTGTTTTGCGACCGCATCGAACAAGCCGGGGACATGTTCAAGCATTTCAATTCGCTGTTCGCCGCTCCACTCATCGTATGGCGTGGTGGTTTCGTCGTAATCGCTTGACTGAGGATTTATGTGATAGGCGACGATGCAAATGCGTTTCTTCCCATTCCATTTTTTCCATTCCAGACAGTTACAATCTTCCGGCTGCCACGGGTCCTCCGAGTAGGCGTAGGATACGTCGCATGGAATTGGAAGTTTCTTGAGGCAAGCTTCTATTTCCCCCCATTGAGCATCCAGACGCTTGTAAGCGGCATCAAGTTTGGGGCGAAGTTCTTCGATTGGCGCAGAGAGCTTGCGCAGATCCAAATCAACCATCTCGATTTCTTTCTCCTCCCGTTAGAGAGGCTTAACTGAATAATCCGCGATCCGTCAGGAAGGCGTACGTACAACTAGCACATCCAAGACATTAACGTAATGGACAACGACAGTCAACCGAGGCGGCGAACGGCGAACGATTGAATCGACACGGAGATTTCACCGAATGCGCGCTATCGCCTCCTTAATGGGAAGTGATGCAATCTACTTAATGTGTATTTTATGTACTATATAGAGCAAGTTCGTAAAAACTCGTTTTTTCAGCAAAGTTTATCGGCGATGCTCTTGCGTCAAACGCGCCGACAAGTTCTCACCGCTCGGCCAAATAGTGCAATGAATAAACCACAGAGAGCACCGAGACCACAGAGCTTCATGATTCGGGCGATGCCTTCAGTTCATGAAGTTCAGGGCTCCTTATCTCGGTGGTCTCGGTGCTCTCCGTGGTGAATTTTCCTGTTGTTTGATCAGCAAACCAGTGGTGTCGCTGCGCTCGACCATCGGCTAATGGCTGCCAAGCCTCCGGCTTGGTGAGAACTCCGGCGATCAGCACTAGCAACGATCGAATTAGGCGATCAGCAGGAATTCTTTCAACCCACGCCGCCCAGATTGAGCACGCGTCCGTAACGGGCCATGACCATCCGGCGGAGTTTGGCGTGTTCGGGCAGTGAGAGCTGCGGGTCTTCTTCGGTGAGTTCGCCAGCGGCGGCTCGCGCGCGGGCCGCAATGGCGACGTCTCGCGTCAGGTCGGCGATTTTCAACGGCGGCATTCCGTGTTGACGTTGGCCCAGCAGGTCGCCGGGGCCGCGAAGTTTTAAGTCTAATTCGGCCAACTCAAATCCATCGCTTGTGTGGGCGAAATCTTGAAGACGTTGCATTGCCGCGGGTGCGTTTGACTCCGCGAATACGCAGACATAACCGGTGTGGCGGCCGCGTCCGACGCGTCCCCGCAATTGATGCAGTTGGGCCAGGCCAAAATGCTCGGCGCCGAAAATGGTCATCAGCGCGGCGTTGGAAATATCCATCCCGACTTCGATCAACGACGTGGCCACGAGCACTTGTGTTCGGCCGGCGCGAAAGTCGTCCATGGCGGCGTGTTTTTCGGCGGAGGTTTGGCGGCCATGAATGAGGTCGACGCGAAAATCGGCCAGTTCGCCGTTGGTGAGCGATTCGAAAAGCTGCTCCACGCTCAACATTTTTTCTTCGTCGCCTTCGTTTACGTGCGGCGCTACGACAAAACCTTGCCGCCCGGCGTTGAGCTTCTTGCGAAAGAACTCCCACCATTTGGCGGTCTGCGAGGGCTCGCCCACATACGTATGCACGGCGGCTCTCTGGGCCGGCGACTCCCGCAAGGTGGAGATGTCAAGATCGCCGAAGAAGGTCAGGGCCAACGAGCGGGGAATGGGCGTGGCGGTCATGACAAGATAATGCGGCGAGCATTTTCGATTTTTCAGCACGGCCCGTTGTTCGACGCCGAACTTTTGCTGTTCGTCGATCACGACCAACCCCAGCGCGGCGAAGTCGGCGGCGTCTTGCAGCATGGCTTGCGTGCCGATCAAAAGATCGATCGCGCCGGATGCGAGTTCGCTTTTCAACGTCTTCCTCTCCGCCGTCGAGAGTGCTCCCGAAAGAAAGGCCAAACGCACGCGGGCGTTGGCCAGCGTCTTCTGAAAAAAGGCGAAGTGTTGTCGGGCGAGCACTTCAGTTGGCGCCATGAGCGCCGCTTGTTGGCCATGCGCCGCGGCCAGTAACATGGCGTACATCGCGACGACCGTCTTGCCCGCGCCAACATCGCCCTGAAGCAGCCGGTGCATCGGCCGGGTGGAGGCCATGTCGGCGGAAATTTCCTGGATCACCTGGTTCTGGCTTTCGCCCAACGTGAACGGGAACAGACGGCGAATGCGGGCGTCGATTTTTTGACACGCCGGCATGGCCGACGCCACAACCTCAGCCTCTTCTTGTTGCTTACGCAGCGCCAAGGCCAGTTGCAGCACCAGCAATTCCTGGAAGACAAACCGATAACGCGCCGCTTCCAACGATTCCTGGTCTTGGGGATTATGTAATTGGGGCAGCGCGGCGTGAATCGGCCAGAGCGTCCAGCGATCAAGAAGTTCTTCCGGGAACACTTCGTCGATGGCGCTCATGTATTTGGCGAGCGCGTGTTTTACCGCCGTCGCGACATGGTGCTGCTGGAGTCCCTTGGTGAGCGGATAAATCGGCAGAATACGGTCTTTGAGGTCGGGCTCCGCGGAGTCGATGGCTTGGAAACGCGGCTGCTTCATTTCCCAACGTCCGCCATTGAAACGTGGTTCGCCGGAAAGCAGCACGGTTTGGCCGCGCACGAATCTGGCCTGCAGATGCGGGTTGTTAAACCAAAGGGCGCGGAGGTAGTTTTCGTCTTGCCGGATGAGCAGGCCCAACACTGATTTTCCCGACGCGCTTTGTCGCAACTCCCATTCTTCGATCACGCCTTGCACGGTCGTGGCTTGGCCGTCTTTGAGTTCGGAAATCAGCCTTGCCTGGCTCAGGTCTTGATAGCCGCGAGGAAAATGAAACAGAACATCAGCCACGGTATTCAAGCCCAGCTTGGCGAATAATTCCGCGCGCTGCGAGCCCACGCCCTTAAGGTATTGAAGCGGCGTGAAAAGGTTTTCCCGCCCGTGGTGCGATGCGCCGGTGTGGTCCATGCGTTTCTATGGGGTCTGCGGGAATATTGGGCTTCGTCGTTTTTTGTCCGCCGTGGCTCACCTCCAGACGCATCGCTCCGACCGCCCCGTTTCCAATTCACCGTTTCCAATTCACTGTTTCGCTGGGCTGTTTGGGAGTCGCGGGCAATTTTCACAAATCGATTCGGTGCGAGTTCCCTACCCGCGTTCCGTTATTTTCGTTTGGTTTTTTTGCTGCTTGGCGAAGGTCTTTTTTTCCCACCCAATTGACGTATGCGAATTTCACCTCGCGCGATGACGGTGCGGGCGGCGGCGGCAACATTCTTCGCCTTGCGTAAATCTTGCCGATCACCCAGCGACCCCAAACCGGTCGTTCGGGCTTGCTGACTCCCCGCGCGAGATCTCATTTCCGCATCGACGACATCTCGGCGGGCGGCAACCCATTCAGGGTCGGACCGAAACAATTTCCGCCGAATTTGTTCAGCCTCGCGCCCCGCGGCTTTCATGATGCCGCGTGCAACCGCGTAACTCGAATCGCTCTCCAGAGTCTTCCGTTGCTCAGGCGACAGTTTCGCCAGATCTTTGAGTCGCTCGTCACCGACCGAAGTTCCACGATCTTCCGGCAGACGAAGAACGCGGTGGATGGCGAGATTCACGCCGTCTTTGGCTTTCGCCATGGCCGCATTGGCCCGCGACAGATCGGAGTCTGGTTTTTGCTCACTCCGAATTTCCGCTTCAACCTCGTGCAAAGTTTTGGCCGCTTCCTGCAAGTCATGGTGGGCGTTCTCAATATCGTTGTGGATTTTGGAGAGTTTCGATATCGCCTGATTCACCTTGCTCCGCGACATTCCGCCCTGCGATTCCGCCGCAACCAGCACCTGCCGCGCCGCCGCGACCTGCCGCTGTATGTTTCTGACCGCCTGTTGTTTTCGAGCTTTGGCCGTGGCGGCGGCTCGGCGGTTTCGGCTGCCGCCGCGTTTGCGTTTTTTTGCGGCTTCGGCGTCGCTGGAAAATGCAACCAGCAGCAATCCGACCACCATCAGCGCAATCAAAAAGCGATTGAAGAAACAACGATCGATACGCCAGCGGGCGTATCCGCCGGAGGCGCCATCGGCATCAGGTAATTTCATGGCAAAACCCTTCAGCACAAGAGAAACTCGCATCGGCCCCGGCAAAGAAAAAACAGCCCAACGATTTTCTCAAACCCGCGTCAATCGTTGGCCCCCAACGCGATCACATGAGCGGTGGCGTAATGGCGGCAATGCGCGATACTGAGAATGAGTTGACTGACGCCCAACTCCTCACACGCCTCGCGAGCAAGCCCCCCCAGGGCGACGCAAGATTGCCCGCCAGCGTCGGGGCGAACCTCGATGTCGGTCCAGACAATTCCCCGCGACCAGCCCACGCCCAGCGCCTTGAGAACAGCCTCTTTCGCCGCCCAACGTCCCGCGTAATGCTGCGTAGCCGCCTTGCGGGCTTGGCAATACCCGATTTCGTGAGGCGTATACACACGGTTAATGAATATATCACCGTGCCGATCGATCATCTGAGCAATCCGCAAACACTCGACGATATCGGACCCCATGCCAAGCACATTCATAACGCCCAAGCATTCCCTCTGCGTGGAATAGGGATCAGCCTCGCAGCTTTTCCAAGGCGTTTTTAACGGCCTCGCGAACCTGAGGATTATCGCTTTGAAGCTCGGCTTCTAGTGCGGGAATCGCCACGGAGGCCGCTTCTCCCATACCGGAGAGGGTGTCTGCGATTTCGATTTTCATGCGATCAGACTCCGCCTTCGCCAACGCCTTGCTCAGCACGGTGGCCGCCACGCGGTTGATGCGTTGGTTTCTGGGGACGATCTTTACGATCGCCCAGACGCTGGCGAATTTCAGGAAGGCGTCGTCGCTGCGAGCCGCTTTGAGAAGGCGTTGCAGCGCCGGTTTTGCTTCGGGGCCGATTTTCCCCAAGGCATAACAAGCCGCGTAACGAACCTCTTTGGCGTCGTCGTCGATTGCTTTGGTGATGGCGTCGACGGCGGGGGCCGATTTTTCTCCGATCGCGGCCAAGGCAAACAACACCTCTCGGCGAAAGTCGGCGGCGTCTTCGCCCTCGGCCGACAATGCTACGGCCAACTGAGAAACGGCGCCGGCGGCTTCCGGCCCCAAGCGGCGCAAGGCGTCCACGGCGTAGCCCCGCAGCGTTTCATTTTGCAGGCCTCGGGACAGCCTCGGGACGGCCTTCGCTCCCTGCGCGACTAATGCGTCGATCGCCAACGATACCGTTTCCGGCGAGGCATCTGCCAACGCCGCCTCGACAATCGGAGCAGATACCTCAGAGGGAACGTCGCTCTCGGCCAGCGCTCTGGCGGCAATCGATCGATGGTGCTCGTTTTTTGATTTTAAACCGCGCACTATAAACTCGACCGATCGTTTCACGGCGGCCTTGTTTTCAGGCTCCAGCTTGACCAGCGCCCAAGCACTGATCAGTTGCAAGAGTTCGTCGTCGCTTTTGGAGGCTCGCTCCAGAGAAGCTTTCGCGGTATCGCCGATGCCGATCTTCGACAAAGCAAAGGCGGCCGCATACTTCACGCCCGCGGGTTGGTCGCCATCTAGGATGGCGCTAATCGCCGCTGAGGAAGCCTCCGACTTCACTCCGATTTCACCCAGCGTGACCAGGGTTTGCATCCTGACTTCAGGCTCCCCATGACGTTTGAGCGACTCCAACAAAGGACCGACGGCGTCTTTTGCTTCGGGACCAATCTCGGCTAACGCCAAGCAAGCCCAATAGCAGGAGTCTTCTTCGTTCAAGGCTTCGACCAAATTCGGCACAACCTCCGAGCCGCCTTCGGCCAGAGTGCGCAACGCCGCCAAGACCGCCGCCGGTTCGCCCTTTTGAAAAACTTCGATCAACAGAGGGTGAACTTCCGATCGGTCCTTGTCGATTTTCCGCAACGCATTGATCACCGCCCGGCGGACCGCCGGGTCTTTGTCGGTGATCACTTTCACCAACACCGGCGCCGCTGATATCGCGGCCGGGCCAATGTTGCCCAACGCCAGCACCACGTACGCCCGGACTTTCGCATTCGGATCTTGCAACGCGGCGGTTAACAACTGAACGGTTGCCTGATCTTGTGGGCGAATGGAGGCCAACGAGCGCGCCGCTTTCCAGCGAAGTTCGATGTCTTCGGCTTGCAGCGCGGCAGCCAATGCGCTGGAGGCGTCGTTGGCTTCTTCTTTCAGGCGCCCTAGGGCGTCTGCGGCGGCCGCTCGATCAGGGCCATCCTTGAGTTGCTGCACAAGTTCAGCAACACTTTTCCGCGCCGCCTTGGGGCTTGCAGCGGGATCGTCTTCGGCGGCAACAGCCAGAGAGACGAAAAAAAGCGTGAATAATAAAGACAGGGCGCCGATCTTAGCAACCATGACCAAACCCTCAATTTCTCTTGTATTTGATTTCGACGTTCTTAAAAGTTGTTGTCAATCATTGACTCTGTGTGGTTTTGCCTATTGAACGGGCATCCTGGCTTCATTCTTCAGACTGACCAGAAAACGTTTGGCAACCATGTAGACATCCGGCGGGTAATCCTTGATTTTGGATTTCATATAGGCCAGTGTTTGATCGACTGTTTTGCGTATTTTCATGTACGCATCGAGGTCGGCTCCCTGACTCTCCACACGCGTTACAAACGATTCTTCCAGCCGCCGACGCGCCTCGGCGTATTCGTCTTGTTCGAGCAACAACGGCCAGGCGATGGAGCCGGTGAAAGGATCAAGTTCGCTGGGCGCGAGTCGTTTGGGCATTCGCTCCTGCGAATAGCGAAAGAGCTGCTCCTGCGTCGCAGGCGGTCGCCGCGCCGCGGCGCGGTATTCCTTGTTCATTCGCTTGTTTTCAAAGTACGAATTGGTGTACAGCAAGCGATTCTCAAAATTCGCCGCGCGGGCCGCTTCATAATTGATGGCGGCTTCCGAATTCAATAAATTAGCCGACCCCGCCGACCGAACCATGTCGGCCATGCCGCGAGCATGACTTTCACCAACGGTCGAGGCGGTATTGTAGACAACCTGCCCATAGGAGGTCGCCGCGGAGGCAAGCAAAGTGAACGCCAAAAAATAGGAAAAAAATCGCATGGAGAAGCCCTCTGAGAACGCAGCTCGCTATGGCCGAAAAAGAAAACGAAAATTTACCAACTCGGCGGACCAGACTATTCTTACATCCAGGTGAGGCAAATGGTACCCCCTGAAAGATAAAACCCCCTATTTTCTGGCAGAAAATGAGGGGAAACGGCCACTATCCTTCCGATTGCGCGACCGACGCGGCGCGCCTGCGGGAACTGACTATATTCAGCATCTCGACGGCCAGACTGAACGCCATGGCAAAATAGATATAGCCCTTGTTCAGCGTAGCGCCCGAACCCTCGGCCAATAACGTCACGCCGATCAAAATCAGAAAACTCAGCGCCAGTATCTTGAGCGTGGGATGGGCGGCCACGAAATGGCTCACCGTTTCTGAAAAAACGAGCATCACGACGACAGCCAGAATCACGGCGATGATCATCACTTCCAAACGTTGCGCCATGCCGACCGCCGTGATGACGGAGTCCAGCGAAAAAATCACGTCGAGCATCGCGATTTGCAAGAGCACGCCGGAAAAACTGACGCTTCGCCCGCTTTGTTGCAATTCCTCTTCACCGACGACTTTTTGGTGAATCTCGTGGACACTTTTCCAAAGCAAAAAAAGACCGCCAACGAGCATGATCAGGTCTTTCACCGAAATCTCGTTCATCTCCTCTCCGAGCCATTCAGCGAGCGCGGCGGAGGACGACAAATGAAAGAGCGGTTCGGTCATGCTCATGATCCAACTCAGCGAGAGCAAGAGCAGAATCCGCACGCCCAGAGCCAAGCCAAGCCCCAGGCGGCGCGCCTTTTTTTGCTCTTCTTGCGGAAGACGGTCGGTCAAAATCGCGATGAATACGATGTTGTCGATACCCAGCACGATTTCCATCGCCGTCAAGGCGAGCAGTGGAATGAGCCAATCCGAGATGAGCAATTGCATAAACGCTTCGTCCGATCTACTTGGGAACAGTCAAACCCCAATTCCTTTTACGCCCAAAGGAAATGGAGGCGCCATGAACCGCCGCCGACGCCCTCTGTTGTTTATACACAAGTTGTACGATGGCCTTCCAGGGCCGTCGAAACGGGCATGCCGGGAACAGACCAACGGCCTTGGAAGGCCATTGAACGTTGTCTCGGCGCTGTTGTGTATAAACAACAGCCCGGCGCCAGAGCCTACGCGCGGTCTGACGTTGCTTCTGCACTGCTATACCATAAAACTCTGGTTTTCGCCTGCTCGGTTTTCTCGGTTATTCGCCTGCCGGGTTTTTCCTCTCCCAGCGCAGATTCGTCGAACAACACCCCGCGTTCGGGGTAAATCACTGACCGCCAGCACGAATATCGCCTGTAATTCTTGCAAACATTGCTTGAATGAAGGTAGATTGCACGGCTTGGGATGGCTGATTAGTATCGCCGTGATACAATGCCGCGCGGTAACTGACGGCGGACCTCCGCCAGAAGGCGTTTTCGACGGGAGGCTGGTGGCCCTCGCCACCACTAACAATACACATGGCGTTATGGATTCTACGAGCGATCTTCCTGATCGCCGCTGCAGGACTAGGCGTCTCGCTCATCAACGAGAAAGACTTCCAAGGCTCGCCTTGGGGTGTTTTTATCGGCGTGATGGCAATCGCGATTTCCAGCGTGATTCTGGATATCGTCATCAAACGCAAACGCATCGACACCATTTCTTGCGTTTACTTCGGCATCGTCATCGGCTTGGTGTTGACATTTGTGGTGCGCGCCGCGCTCACCCCGTTGCTTGCCGAGCGGAAAGGCGTCGACTTTGAAGCGGTGGTTCTAGTATCTGGAATTACCCTGTGTTATATATGCATTAGCTTTCTAATGCAAACCAAGGACGACTTTCGCTTCATTATTCCCTACGTTGAGTTTGCCCGAGAAGTCAAGGGGCTCAAACCCTACGTGCTCGACACCAGCGTCGTGATCGATGGCCGCATTGCCGATGTGATCGAAACCAATATCCTCGACAACCAACTCATCATGCCGCGTTTTGTGCTCAATGAGTTGCAAAATATCGCCGACAGCAGCGACCGCCTGCGCCGCTCGCGGGGACGTCGCGGGTTGGATGTCCTCAATCGGCTGCGCAGCAATCGGAATGTCGACCTAAAAATTTATGATCGCACGCTGCCGGAAATGGCCGGGCAGCCGGTCGACATGAAGCTCGTGATTTTGGCCAAACGCCTGGAGGGAAAGTTGATCACCGGCGACTACAACCTGAATAAGGTCGCCAGCATTCATAATGTTCCCGTGATCAACCTCAACGATATCGCCAATGCGCTGAAGCCCCTCTTCTTGCCGGGCGAGGAGTTTGAAGTCCGCATTGTGAAGCGGGGCGAGGAAGACGGGCAAGGCGTGGGTTACCTCGAAGACGGCACGATGGTCGTGGTTGAAGGCGGCCGCGATCACATTAATAACGCGGTCAAGGTGAGCGTTACGAGCGTACTCCAGACCAGCGCCGGAAGAATGATCTTCAGCAAGTGTGAAGAAAACGCCGCTTGATCATAAAGAACCCAAAAAAGCCTGAGCAACGTCGCGCCGCAATGGCGCGTTCGTCACCCAGGCTTTGAGCCGAGCTGATTGCCGCCCGTGGCTAGCAATCAGCACACTTGCCGTGCGTTATTTGGCGGCGGTTTTCGCCAACGACGCCGCGTAAAGGTCGTCAATTTTCTTCAGGTGCTTTTCGGGCGCCGCCGCGACTTTCTTCGTGCAGGGCGGGCAGCACACGAACACAATCTGACCGTTGACGAAAGTCCATTTCGGATTCTTCGGCAACGCCTTCTTCATGATCGGGCAGATGCCTTGCGCCTTCGCGATGTTGGAGTGGATCGTGGCCCAATGTTGGGGATCGATCTTGTCCTTGAGGCAACCCTTGCAGCAGACAAAAACCGTTTCCTGACCCACCTTGACTTTGATCGGCGCGCCGTGCTCACCAAGCTTTTCGCCCGACATGGGGCAAATGCCTTGCACCGCAACACGCAATTGATCGCGCTTGGCCGAACCGTGGTCGTGCCCTTCATGCCCATCGTCGGCATTAACGAACTGACCCGCGCCAAAAATCAACGCCACCGCCAAAAACAACTTTACAACTCGCATGTCTCTCTCCTTCTAGAACTATTAGCAACGAAACGAACGTAAAAACACAATTCACTCCAACGCTGGAGTGAGTTAGACACTTCTTAAGCCGCGAGCCTTTGCTCTTGGCAATCCTCCTCCTCCTCTTGTTCGGTCCAGACTGAATCTTGAAGACCGGCTCGCATTTTCAATTCCATATAGCCGCAATACACCGCCGGAACGATGAACGTGGTGAACGGTTCGATCAACATCCCGCCGAACACCGGCAGCGCCATCGCACGAGCCACGTCGGCGCCGCGCCCGGTCGACATCAACACCGGCAGCAGTGCAAAGATCGTGGTGAGGGTGGTCATCACGCAAGGCCGAATACGTTTGAGGCCCGCGTAGTAGATCGCCTCGCGCAAATCCTCGACGCTGCGAATGCGCCGGCGTTTCAAGGTTTGTTGGATGTAGGTCGCCATCACGACGCCATCATCAACCGCAATGCCAAACAACGCGATGAACCCCACCCAAACCGCCGTGTTCATGCCGACGTCCATCACCGCGACGGCGATCATGCCGCCGGCGAAGGCCACCGGAATTCCGGAAAACACCGCCGCCGAAATCGGCAGGTTGCGAAAGCCAAAATAGATCAACATCAGGTTGACCAACAGCACCGTGGGCACGATCCACATTAAGCGTGCATTGGCCTCGATTTGATTTTGAAACGACCCCACCGGTTGCAATTCGAAATTGCCCGGAGGGAATTTCAGTTCACCACTCTCTCGCGCGGCTCGCAGCGAACCCATGACCTCTTCCACCGTTTCCAAATCGCCGGCGGCGCCCGAGGGCGAGAAAGCCACATGCGCTACAAGCCGGGCGTCTTCGCTATTGATGGCGCCGGGGCCCCAGGTTGTCGTGACCTCCGCCAAACGCTCCAACGGCACCACTTCGCCGGTGTGTGAAACCACCGCCACTTTGCCCAATTCGTCGATCCTTTCGCGCACGCTGCGTTCATACCGAATTTGAATCGGGTACCGCTCCCGGCCTTCCACGGTGGTCGTGACATCGACCCCGCCCAGCCCAGCGGCGACAATTTGATTGACCATCATGGTGGTCATGCCGTAGCGCGCGGCTTCTTCGCGATCAACATCAAATTCGTAATACGGTTTGCCCATCACGATATCAGGATTGACCGTACCGGCGTTGACAAAATGGTTCTTTTTCAGGTGCTCCGCCACCGCCAAAGCGGCCTTCGATAAACCTTCCAGGCTGTCGCCATAGACGCGCACCGCCATCGAAGCTTTTATGCCGGCTTGCAGCATCACGACGCGGCCTTCGATCGGTTGCAGCGGCGAGGCGGGCGTGACGCCCGGCAACGTGGCGACGGTGTTGATTTCATCCCAAATTTTTCGTTCGGTCATGCCCTCGCGCCATTGTTTTCGCGGTTTGAGCATGACATACGTTTCGACCATCGCGGCCGGCGCGGGATCGAGCGCGGAATCGATGCGGCCGATTTTTCCCAGCACGTTTTCAACTTCGGGAATTTCCTTGATCATGGCGTCTTGCGTTTGCAGCACTTCCATGGCTTGGGAAAAACTCGCCGCCGGATACAAACTGGGCATGTAGAACCAACTACCTTCATCGAGCGCGATCCAGTCGTCGGTTTTCAAACCGGTGAACGTGTGTTTGACCGTCACATACCCTGGTACTTCGTTCAAATCGGCGCCCAACATCGCGACGACTTTCTCAACAGGTTTTAATACCGTGGGCAGGCCGATCCAGGCGCCGACCCCAACCACCACGATGAACGCCGGGAAGGAGAGCATCAAGGCCTTGTGGTTGAGCGCCATTCTGAGCCGGCCGGCGTAAAGAAAACGAACAAAACGACTGGTTGGGTTCTCTTCCATGGAGCGGATTTTTTCCCGAGTCATCCACCAGCCGACTAAAAAACCGATCACCGCCGCGATCAGCGTCACGACCGGCAAACTAAGCGGCGTATGTTGCGTGATCTGTTCGCCCCACACCAAAAAACACACACAGGCCGAGAGCGTGGCGGCCGCCACGCCAGCAGCCAAGTTCGCCCATTTGGGCATTTTGGTGCTGCGTAGAAAAACGCGGCAGAGCATGGGAATCACGGCCACGGCCACGATCAGGCTGGAAACCAGCGCGAAGGTTTTGGTCCAGGCCAGCGGCGCGAACAGCCGATGGTCGCGGCCGGTGAGCAAGAATACCGGTAGGAAACTGACGATCGTGGTGCTGACCGCCGTAATCACCGCCGGCACCACTTCGGCGGCTGCTTCGCGAATCACGACCAGCCGTCGCCTAGCCCCGCCGGGCGAACCCTGGGCTTCCCAATCGGCCAGTTCACCGTAAATATTTTCCAGAATAATAATGCCCATGTCGACCATCGTGCCAATAGCAATGGCAATGCCCGCCAGCGACATAATATTCGCGTCGACGCCGAAAATTTTCATCGCGCCAAAAGCCATCAACACCGCCATCGGCAGTGTGATCGCGATCACCAAACTGGCGCGCACGTGCAGCAGGAACAACACCATGACCGCAATCGTGATCAGCGTCTCTTGGGTTAATGCTTCGGTGAGCGTGGCCACGGTTTCGTCGATCAATATGGAACGATCATAGACTTCCTTGATTTTAATGCCGGCCAGTTCCGATTCGAGCGAGGTTATTTTGGCTTTCACGCGTTGGATCACGTCGCGCGGGTTCTCGCCGTAACGCATCACGACCACGCCGCCAACCGCCTCTTGCCCGTTGAAATCGAGGGCCCCGCGGCGAAACGCAGGACCGGTTTGCACTTGGGCCAAATCTCGCACGCGAACCGGCACGCCGTCGCGGCTGACAACAACCGTGCGGTCGATCTGTTCGATGGTTTCCGCTTCGGTTTTTCCGGAGCCGATAAAGCCCTTGCCGCGAACGATGAACTCCATGCCGCCCGATTCGACGGTCTTGGCGCCGACGTCGATATTGGCCGCCTTCACCGAGTTGATCACCGTGCTCAGCGGGACGTTGTGGTACCGCAGTTTGTCGGGATCGACTTCGATCTGATACTGCCGGACATAACCGCCAATGGAAGCCACTTCCGCCACGCCCTCGACCGACTGCAGCGCATATTTGATGAAGAAATCTTGTTTCGACCGCAGTTCAGCCAGATCCATCCCTTCGGGCGCATCGAGCACATAGTAGTAAATTTGGCCCAGAGCGGTGGCGTCGGGCGCGAGCACCGGCGTGACGCCATCGGGCAGCGCGCCGGAAACGGTGGTGAGTTGCTCGGCAACCCGCGAACGGGCCCAATAAAAATCGGTTTCGTCGCCGAAGGTCACCTGCACAAAGCTGAAGCCAAACATGCTCTTTCCGCGCACGCTTTTGGAGCCGGGCACGGCTTGCAGCGCTATGGAAAGCGGGTACGTGATTTGGTCTTCGATGTCCTTCGGAGACCGCCCCTGCCATTTGGTGAGCACGATGACTTGGTTTTCACCGACGTTGGGAATCGCATCGAGCGGCACTTTCTTCGTGGAGTACCAGCCAAAAGCGATCAACGCGACCGAGCCGATCAAAATAATAAGCCGCTCGTGAATACAAAAATCGAGTACCTTCCTGATCATCGAACGACCTCCATGGGTAATGCAACAACCGGACCGGTTCCTTGGTTCGGAGTTTGACGGACTTCCGAATCGGGCGCCACGATTTCCATGGGCGCCTCGATCCGGGGGAGTTCACTCGCTGGCTCAATCACTTGAAAATCGCCCATGGGCGGCAAGGGGATATCGAGCGACTCTTCACTGGGCGCCGTTTTCGCGGCATCCAGCTTGGCCAGATACACTTGCGGCTCCTCCAGCAAACTCGCCCGGCACCCCTCGCAGCAGATGAACACGGGTTTTCCATTGACGTCAACTTTTTGAGGCGAGCCCATCGAACCGAGCGCCATCATGGTCACGGGGCAAATGCGTTGGTTTTCCACCAAGCCGCGATCTTCCTCGGAGAGTTTTTCCAGCACGGCAATCAGCTCAGCCGAAGGGGCCTCCTCCAGTTTCGGTAGGATTTTCGTCGGGTCGATCAACGAAGGGTTGCCGGCCAGTTGCATTTGAGAGTCGATCAGGAAATTGCCTCGCGTGGCAACCCGTTCGCCTTCCTCGACGCCGTTGAGGATGACAATCTGTTTACCGCAGCAGGCGCCCAATTCGACATTGCGAATTTCAAATCGGCCCGGTTCGGTTTCGACATACAAAACGCTGTTGTCGCCAGCCATGAGTACGGCGTCGCGCGGCACAACCAACGCTTCGCCGTTGGCGCCCGGTTTCGAGACAAAGCCAAAATCGGCTGCGGGCCGCAGATCGACATTGCAGACCCGGCATTTGCCGGCCGACGATTCGATCACGTGCGGGTGGCGAGGACTGATCCACTTATTGGCCAATTCGGGGTCGTAGATGCCGCCTTGTTGGTCGGCGGTTCCGTTGAGCGGAACGTCGATCGTGGCTTTGGCGTAGTCGCCAATTCGCAGCAAGCCCGTTTTGTTTTCGATCACGACGCGCACGCCCACGGTGCGTGTTTTTTCATTGACGTTGGGGTCGATAAACGCCACGCGGCCGGTGAACTTCCGGCCGGGCAGCGACTGCACCACGGCTTCGACTTTCTGCCCGTAGCGAATCGTGGCGGCGTCTTCGGGAAATAACTCCAACATCAGCCAGACGGTTGATAAGTCGGCCAGTTTGTATATGGCTTGGCCTTCCTTCACGTACTGGCCCTCGACGGCCAACTTCTCGATCACGGTGCCGCTGATCGGAGCCGATAAATGCAGGCGGCTGGTGGCTTGCCCGTCTGTTTCGAGATGCGCAATCTGTTGCGAAGTCATACCCAGTTCCCGCAGTCGCTCCCGAGCGCTTTCATAGAGGTTGGTGCTGGAGCGAATCACGCGGGCGAGCGTTGCGGTGCGACTGTTTTCATGAGCTTTCTTCGCCAGCAGAAACTCGATCTGCCCCGAATAGAGGCGGGGAGAATACACGAGCGCCAAATCGTCGTTTTTCTTGACGACAATGCCGGTGTAGTCGGCGTACAAACGATCAAGCCGCCCATCGACATAAGCCGAAAGTGTTTTCATCGTGCCTTCGTCGTAACAGAGTTCGCCAATAGCGCGAATGGTGCGTTTCATGGGCGTCGAGGTCACGGCCACTGTTTGGATATTCGCCACGCGGCGGGACGCCGGGTCGATTTGAACGGACCGCGTATCTGAATTTCCGCCGCCGGCTGTCGATGGCACAAGCTCCATCGCACACACCGGGCAACGGCCAGGCTCCGATTGCGGCGGCGTACACATCATTGGGCAGATGTATCGCGTCGACTGCCCGCCGCCGGCCGAAGCATGGCTCTCACCGCCGCCGCCAGCCGAAATAAAATCCAGCCGCTGGGCGACGCCAAGCCCGGCTATCAACGCCGCGCCACAGGCCAAAAGCAAGGCCGGCTGAATCAATAGCTTGGTCCACCAACGCCGGGCTTCCAAACGTTCGTTTTTCGCCTGGACCACATTCTTTGCGGCCGCCTCCGCAGCATCTGGCTGCGGGTTCACATTTTCCGCCTCAACTCCGTTTTCAGCGGTTTGCGCTGCAGTGTCTTCGGATTCGTTCATAACAGCCTCACTGGTTAAATTGCAATCAACCTGAATGTGTCGAGAGAGAGCGATCGACGCCGATCACGATAGTTCTCGCCATGTGTTCACGGCGAAGACTTCAAGAGCGTCTGGGAAATCTCACGCGGATGGATCGATTCTGAGCGAATTCGCGCGCAAGGAACCGCGCGAAAACCATCACGCAAGTGAGATCAGGTCAGCCAGCGACAGAGAACGGCTTGCCGTTGCAGCGTGGGCAGAAATGAAAAGAGAGGTGCGTCTGCGGTGGATTGCAGCAAAGATTCGCCGTCGCCGACGAAGGCCACAATCGCCAAGTTTTCGGCGCGGCGAGCGTCGTTTTGCTCGCTGCCGTTTCGTTGGCCGCTATTTTGCCGCTCCTGTGGAGTGGCGGGACGCTCGTTCTCGACAGAACACCGGCAGGGGTGCGAAATCTTCGGCGCTGAGCAGCAAGGCGATGCCGCCTCGCCCGAAGGGGTGCAGCAGGCGCTGCGGCATTGCTTCGATCCGCACTTGGCGCCCTTGGCTTCGCAGACGCCGGTCGCGGAAACGAGGCTCACGAAAGCCATCGCCGCGATCAACACTACGGAAACAAGGGAGTTTGGGGGGGAACGAAGCATCGCGATACCGGTCTGAAGAGACGTTAGTCTTTCCTTATATTACCCAAGGCCACACGTGTCAAGCTGAATCTCGGTAGGCTCTGGCGAACCTGATTGACACCCGTATGGTTAATGGGCGAGTTGTTGTAACTGTTCTCCGTAATACCGGGGCGAAGGGTACCGACAACGATAACAAAAAACAAGGCGTGTCATTTTAGGTCCTCCATGACTCAAAATGGGTGGCGTAAAAGCGGTCGGATCCTCCGAAACCGCAAACAAACTCACGACTCAATCGCGCCGGCCAATACGTCGTCTTGCAGACGCTCCGCAACGACGCGGCTTTCGTAGGCCAGCAACTGTACTTTCTCCCAATCTCCGATCGGCAGGCTGAACGGTTTTTCCAGCCAATCGCAACTTTCGAATTCGTTGGGGTGGTTATCGGGGTGCATATAGATGACGCGCAGTCTGCGCGGCGCTCGTTGCAGCGACTGGCGAATTTTACCCTGCACCGCGGCCAACACGCTTCCGGAGAAAGGGTTGAAAAAGAAGATCACGGTGACGTCGTCGGGCACTTCGTATTCGGTGGCATTGGCCGTAATGATTTCGATCTCGGTGCTTTGCAGCCGCTGTTTGCGCGTCGCTCGGCTGACATTGCTTCGGCCAAGGTCGCTGAGTTCCGGCGATAGTTCGACGCCCAGCACGCGCTTAAAGGGATGCGTGGCGGCGGTGATGACCGCACGGCCCTTGCCACAGCCATAGTCGAGAAATACGTCGGTTTCGGCGTCAGGATTCAAATGGCCGAAAATAATATCCAGACAGCGATAGTCGATCGGTTCATAGGCGTGGCATTCCGGCACGTGTCCCAAGTCGTTTGCGTCATGGAATCCTGAACTGCGAATACCCAGCCGCCAATCGCGATACTTTTCGCGAAGGCGATAGCTGTAAAGATCGAGAGCGCCCAGCAGCCCCAAGCGGCGCACATTCCGTATGGCGTTACCTCCCTTGGTGATTGGATTCCGAAGAAACGACTTAATGCCCATGTAATTACAGCCTTATTGTTCGTGCGACTGACCCCTCATGCGGCGGATGCCACAACCCAGTACTTTCATACCTTTATTTACAACTTGAACAACTTCCTCCCGACGAATTACTCGGAGCGGAACCGCCGCCGCCCATGCTCTGGCAGCCTGTGGCGGTCGTAGCGATAATCGCGACAAACAACATGATTAAGCGGATAGTGCGTGCAGGCATTTCTTTCTCCTGGCAATGGTCGTGAAGTAATGTGGGTTTTCAACGGGGCCGCCGATTTGTTCCTCAATCGCCTCGACTAATGGCAACTCGGGTCGCTCTTACCATTGGCTCCACAGGAGTTGGAGCTATCCGCCGCTGGGCAGGTCGGGCTTGTTATTGGCGGTTGGTAATACTGATTTTCCTGCTCGGCCATCGGTTCGGGCTGCTGCCCGCGAACGACAAGCCCCAAGTACTTTTCAGGGTTTTGCTTCACCTTATCGACGCAGCCCTTGCAACACACGAACACCGATTGGCCGTTGCTCGAAATTTTGATCGGCGCGCCATGTCCGCCTAGCGGCTGGTTCAAAACCGGGCAAACCCCCTGCAATTTTATTGCCGCTCGGTCTGCGTCGGTGGCGTAATCGACCTCGAAGCGGCGCCGCGGCGCATGCCGCGAGTTTTGAGGTGGCGGCGCCAGACGTCTTGGCGCGGCGCCGGCAACCTTGTGGAAATAGAATTCGCGGTCTCGCACGACTTTGTCAATGCAGCCTTCGCAGCAGACAAAAATCGGCCGGCCGTCGATCACAACTTTGAGGGGGCGCCCGTGAGCGCCCAACGGTTCGTCCATTACGGGGCATTTGCCTTGAACGCGAATCGCGGCGTCGTCGGTTTGCATCGCCCAAAAAACGCCCACTTGCGGACGCGCGGATTGGCGCACGGCGGTTGCTTGTTGCACGGCGGGCGCTTGCCGGGCCGTCGTTGCTTGGGCCGCGAGCGACTGCCGGTTGGCCTGCATTGCCGCCGCTGCTTTTTGCAGGAAATGGCGAGGCTTTTCCCGCACATCTTCGATACATCCTTCGCAGCACACGAATAACGGCTGGTCGCCGACCATCATTTTGATCGGCTGGCCATGATCGCTGAGTCCTGAATCCATGACTGGGCAGTCGCGTTGCAGTTCGACCAGCGGTCGGTCGGCTTCGGTCAGGGCGACAACCCTCACCGAAACAGGCTGCCGATACAAAGCGAACACCTGTGTGAATTTTGTTCGCGGCTCTTCGCGGGAAGCCAGCTTCAGATCGAACGCGACTTGCATATCGTGATCACGAACGCGGCTCACGTCGACGACCGCCGCCGCGTATCCCTTATCGTTTTTCAGCGGCGAAGCGTCGATCACGGTCTGCAGCGGATAGCGGAACTGTTGCGGGGCGCCATTGACCGTCATCACGATCTCGCCCTGAACCGCGCTGGCGTGAAGCGGCCGCCGGGATGCCGAGTAGACATAAAGACGGGTTTCTCGGGGCAGATAAACGACTTCAAAATAATGCCATTTCGTGGCGGTTACCTGTCCGCCATGTAGCGGCTGAAAATCATCGGAGGCAAGGTTCAAATTGGTTGCCGGCCGAAAATCTTTGGAACTCCGTTTCGACGCCGAAGCGCTCGGCGTGCTGCGCGAGCCCGACCCCTTCTGGGAACTCGAACCATGGGAGCCGCCATGCGCCCAAATAGGCGCCGCCGAAAGCAGGCACGCCAAGAAGGCGGCGGCCCCCGATTGCGTGAGTGTGAAATTGCGGAACGACATGAACATCGCCTTTCTCGGAATCTTGTGCCGGCTTTGTAAGTGAATGCCGATACGTGGCCTGTTGGCAACCCCAATGGCGCCATTGCAGTGCGGCGCGGCAACGTCGAAATTCTGGGACGTGGGGAGCCGCGTGATAACTTCGCCCGAATGATCACGAATTCAGCGAAAGTATTTTCGGTGAAAATCGCTTCAAACCGCATACGCTCCAATGCAATCGCAACCGATGCAACGAGCGCACGGAGGTGCTAGCGGAGTTGGTTCAAAGCGTGAACCGGCAGAGAGATACGCAACGATCTGTCGCGCCGAGCGCCTCAAAAGTAGACGACCGACGAGAGTGGTTGCGCGCCATTGGAAGCGGAGAAGCAGCCCAGACAAAAGACAGCGAAACCGAGGTGCGTGTCAGGCTCTCCGCTGTGTTGTCTTCCGCCGGGGGAGTTAATGGCGCCAGCGGCTGAAGGGTTTCGCATTGGCAACTGCCGCCGCAGCTACAAGCGGATTCTGTTTCGCAACAAGATCCAGCCGAAATCTCGGGGCGTGCGACGCAGCAAGATCCGCCTTTCGGGGCTAACGTCGTCGAGCAACAGCAGCTTCGAGTTTCTTCAGATCCTGAGCAGTGGCTCTTGCTGTTTACGCCATCACACCGACACAAAGCTCCCGCAACGCTCTGCACCGGCAGCGCCAAGGCTGCCAGCCAAAGTAATGTGCGTACCGCGATGTTGCTGGTGATCCGCATGATGAGCAATCCTTTGCTCGCCTCCCATGAGGAAGTTGGAGTGGTTCCGTTCTTTCATCGGTCGACCGAGAAGGAATCTGAACGGCAATTGCGAGGGAACGTGCTCATATTGATACGATGCGCCATCACTTCGACTACATTCGAATGCATGGTGAATCGCGTTTGGAATTTCTGCACGCTGTTAGGAACATTCAGAGAGGTGTTTGCGGATTTACTTCGACTTTTGGCACGAAAGATGCTTTACTATGATGCTGTTCTCCGGCGATAAAGTAGAAGGAGAACAGAAATATCAAAACAAGTACGTCTAATCCGGCACATTCAAAAGAAGGATCAATCATGAAACGCTTCGCAATTGCTCTGACGGTTTTCGCATCTTTGGCAGTATTTGGAGCCGCGGCGGCAAACGCGGGCGGAGTCCATGCAACGGTAGGACACAATTCCTACGCAACCGGGTATGGGGGCCACGGCGGCGTGTATGCGGCGCCGAGGCATGGATACGGCGTCGTTCGGCATGGGTACGCCGCTCCGGCATACGGATACGGCGTTGTTCGGCATGGGTACGCCGCTCCGGTTTATGGCGGTCACGGTTACGCAGCGCCAGCCTACGGCGGACATGGATATGTGGCGCCGGCCTATGGCGGACACAACTACTATCGATCTTACGGTCACGGCGGCGGTCTTCGTATCTCGACGCCAAGCTTCGGTCTCCAGATCGGACATTAAGGAACACACCCGAATTTACATGCCGAATTAGAATTAAAAGCCCGGCATTTTGAAAATGCCGGGCTTTTTTGATCGACAACCGGTAACTTATTTCAGAACTGCTCCTAAGGCGATCGATCCAATACATGCCTAGGCGCCTCCCGGAGGGGGTTGCCGGGGCTCCGTGGTGGGAAATAATGGAATGGCGTCGCCGGAATCAATATCAGGATGTACGTTCTGGAATAAACTTTATGGAAATTTCCGACGGGCCGCCATGCCGAGAAGGTAAAAAAGGTGTGATCATGAAACGCCAATTCTTTGTTCGTTCGTTTTTCGGCCTAGCCATGTTTCTAGCGATTGCATCGCTTGCATTCGCACAGCACGGCGGCGGTGGTCATGGCGGCGGTGGTCATGGCGGCGGTGGTCATGGCGGCGGCGGTCACGGCGGCTTCGGCGGGCATGGTGGCGGCGGCGGACACGGTTACGGCGGGCATGGTGGCTTCGGCGGGCATGGCTTCGGCGGGCATGGTTACGGCGGGCATGGTTACGGCGGGCATGGTTACGGCGGGCATGGTTACGGCGGGCATGGTTACGGCGGACATGGTTACGGCGGACATGGCTTCGGCGGACATGGTTACGGCGGACATGGCTTCGGCGGACATGGCTTCGGCGGACATGGTTACGGCGGACATGGCTTCGGCGGACATGGTTACGGCGGACATGGTTACGGCGGACATGGTTACGGCGGACATGGTTACGGCGGACATGGTTACGGCGGACATGGTTACGGCGGACATGGTTACGGCGGACACTACGGATACGGCCATTATTACTACCCTCACGTCGACTTCTATTACTCTCCGTGGTATCTCGGCTACGGTTATTCGTCGTACAGCAGCCCTTACTACTACGGCTATAGCTATGGCTACGATGACGATGGCTACATTGATGACGCCGCCGCCGCTGGAGCGTCTGACGGCCACAACCACAGCCATGCAGATTCGGCAACCGGCGTTCCGCAACCGACCCCCGCGCCGCGAACGGCGGCTAAGCCAGTCACGACGGCGGAAGGCTTGAAGTACCAGCAACAGGCGGAAGCAGCGTTTCGCTCAGGCGATTTTGGCGGCGCCGCGCGTCTGGCGAATCATGCGTTGGTTGAAATGCCAAGTGATGGAAAGCTTATTCTGTTCACGGCGCAAACTTTGTTCGCCGTGGGCGATTACCGCAGTGCGGCCGCGGCAATTCACCACGCAACCGCGTTGCTCGATGAGAGCCAGTGGGGCTATGTCGTGGAAAATTATCGGACCTTCTATCGCGGCAGCGATTTTGTCGATCAGATGTCGCGACTGAACACGTTCATCGAGAAAACGCCCGACGCCTCGTACGCCTATTTTGTGCGCGGTTACCAACACGGATTTCTCGGTCATCAAGAATCAGCGCTGCGCGATCTGAACAAAGCGCTCGAGTTGGAAAAACGCGACCGCCTAGCTTCGCAGTTGATCGTGCGGTTCGGAGGCGTCCCGCCCGCCAACGCCGCACCCGCGCTCAATGCCCCTGCGTTAGACGCCGCCGGTTCCGCTCTCCAGGGCGATGGTCACGCAGGGCATAACCACGGGGCGAACTCGCAAAACGCTTCCGGCGACGGACACAACCATAGCCATGGCGGCGCCTCACTGGGCGTTCCTATTCCGGGTGGCGTCCCGGTTCCGACGACTCCCCCCATATTGGAAGCGGCGCCGGTTCTTCCGCCAGTCGTGGGCGACGACCCCAACGAAATCTAACCCGACCAAGGCGAGCGGCGAAACTTGGTCGAACGTAAGTGATTGCCTGACCCACACAGCAAAAAAGCCCGGCATTTTCAAAAATGCCGGGCTTTTATTTTTAGCGAGCAAATATTTTGGAACAGATTTCTTACGCGCCGTGCTCCATTAACTTGCCTTGCTGGCGGACCCACTCATTTCGGCGGCGCCTTTTTGTTGACGAAGAATTTTTTCAAATTCCTCCACGCCTTCCTGCTCTTCAAGCAGGATGTTTTCCAGGAAGATAACCAAGGGCCGGTCGTGGGCCTGTTCGGCCATGTCGAGCGCGGCTTGGTAAATACCAACGGCCTCCGCCTCGAAGGCGCGTGCGTTTTGCAGCATTTCCATGAGGTCGTCGGTCTGTTTCACCGACTTGCGTTCAATCGTGGGAACGCCGCCCATGGCGACGATTTTTTCGCCCACTAATTTTGCGTGGCCGAACGATTCCTTGGCGTTATCGAAGAAAAGTTTGGAGTAGACTTCGCGCCATAATCCGGCCACGACGAAACCCGCTTGCGAATACTGGGCGACTCCCGTCCATTCGTGGCGCAGTCCTTCGTTCAGTTTATCGATCAAGGGTTGCCGATCCATTTTGTTGTCCTTTCGTGAAACTTGCTGGTGTATGTTCGCCGCCGCCGTGTTTTTTTCTTGTGGTCGGTCGCGAGTAGACTTCTCGTCTCTCTGTTGTTGTCACAAATTATATGCCGGTTAGGCAAGTCTATTTCGCCTAAACCGGCAAGAAAGCGGTAAACGACATTGAGTCTCGACGATCGCCGAAAAGAACGCCATCCCATCGAGACATGATTTCAATCGGGCGAATAGTCCATGCACCGATAGGGTTGGCTCAAGCAGCTTCTCGCACCGTTTGAAACGCTGGGGCGTCGAGGGTTTCGGCGTCGAGCGCCACGACGGTCAGCTTTCGTTGCTGGGCCATTTGCATGACCTTCGCCTGGTCGATGATGATCGTTTTTCCGGCTTCCACGGCCAGCACCTTGGCGCCCGCTTCGGCCAACGTTTGGATCGTGCCGACGCCAATCGTGGGCACGTCGAAACGCATGTCTTGCTGCGGCTTAGCGACCTTCACGACGGTAAATCCGCCGGCGGTGCAAAGTTCGCCGGCGCGGCGAATGCAGGCGTCGGTGCCTTCAATCGCCTCCACGGCGAGCACCGCCCGCCCCTTCACCGCGACGCTCTGCCCGATATCAAGCCCGCCCATCTCCTTGGCCAACCGCCAGCCGAATTCAATATCTTTTTCCTGGGCCTTGGACAGACGCGAGCCGCTAAGTAAGCCTTTTTTCACGAGTAACTCCGGAGCGAAGTTGGTGGCGGGCGCGAAAACAATGCCGTCTTCGGCGAAAGCGTCGATCACGGCTTGGATCAGCGTATCGTCGCGGCGGTCTTTCGCCGTGGCCACGAAATGAGGATAAAACGTTTTCAAGCAGCGCCAGTCGGGAATGTGCTTGAGCCAGTGGAAGCGGCGAAACAAGGCCACTTTGTGAATCTTGCCGGCCATGGTGGCCAGCGTTACGTTGCGGCGGCGGAAATATCGCAGCGCTGCGCCAAGCTTCGCGATGCCCACTTCATGATAGACGTCGCAGTGCTCGCGCAGCGCGGGGTCGGCATGATCCTTGACGCCCAACCCGACCACTTCGCAGCCTTGCCGGCGGAGCGCGTCGGCCACGACAAAAGGATACTGCCCCCAACCGGCAACCAGCCCCACGCGCGTTCCCGGTTGCAGTGGGGCGGATGACGTCATTTCCTCTTTCCGTTTCCGACCGACGACCTTGGCAGGCCATCGCACAAAAAAACACAGGCCTCTGAAGGAAGGTTCAAGCGGCGTCCCGTAGTTCCGGCGATAGTTGCTCCAGCCGGCGCGTTAAAGACTTTACCTGCTTCCTCAGTTCGGGAAGTTTTGAGATCGCGGCATGCAGCACCATTTGTTTTCGTTCCGAAATCGCCGGAGCGCCCAGATAACGGCCCGAATCGGGAAGGTCGTCCTTGACGCCCGCCATCGCCCCGAGCATGACTTGATCGCCAATGTGAACATGGTCGCGAACGCCAACCTGGCCAGCCATCACGACATAATCTCCGGTGCTGCTGCTGCCAGCAATGCCGACCTGCGAACAAAGCAAATTATGCCGGCCGATCCGGCAGTTGTGGGCGATCATCACCAGATTGTCGATTTTGGTCCCCTCGCCAATGGTGGTTGGTCCGTAGGTTCCGCGGTCGACGGTCGTTCCGGCGCCGATTTCAACATCATCGCCGATTTCGACCCAACCCAATTGAGCGGAAAGCACATGCCGGCCGCCGACCATTTGGTAGCCGAAGCCGTTGGCGCCGATCACGGCGCCGCCGTGAATCAGAACGCGGCGGCCAATCTGTACGTCTTCGTAAAGCACCACATTAGGACAGAGCACCGAGCCCGAGCCAATCTTGCAACCGGCCATCACTTGCACGCCGGAATGGATCGTGACGTTGTCGCCGATTTGGACGTCTTCCCCGACCACGGCCCCAGGATGAATTTCGACGTTAGCGCCCAGTACGGCTGAGGGATCGACATGCGCCGCCGGGCTCACGCCGCCGCGCCGCGGCGTTCGCGGCGGTCGCAATTGCAGCAGCACTTTCGTGAAAGCCGCATGCACGTCGTCCACCACGATAAAGGGAATTCCGTCTGGCCGCACTTCGGCGGTTACAATCGCCGCCGTCGCGCCAGAGGCGGCTAATTCCGGCAAAAGTTTGGCATCGTTGGCCAGCGTGATGTCGCCCGCCTGAGCGGAGTCGATGGTGGCGGCGCCAAATATTTCGACATCAGCGCCATGCAAAGCGCCATCGACCAAAGCGGTAATTTCGCACAAAGTAAGACTCATGGGCATCCTTTCCCACATGCAGGGCCCCACGTTTTGGGCGGTAGCCTTGCAAAATCTCAAGTGGCCTGAATTTGAGGTTGCGTTTCAATCCGTTGAAGCAAACCACTGGCGGTAAAATCGCGAATTCCTGTTAGAACGTGCTTTGAAACGAAAGTACGATGGCCTTCCAAGGCCGTCGATTTAGCAGAGGTTCGAGGCGCGAGACGGCCTTGGAAGGCCGTCATATCTGGTGGGACGCATTTCAAAACACGTTCCTAGACGCCGCACATCGATTGCTGCGACGAGGGTTGTACCTACTTTGAGGCGACGCCGCAAGATCGTTTCGCGTCACCCAATGCCCGGGGTGCAGGAACCGGCTCCGGCGGGTTTGTAGCGATTTGAAATTTGGGTGGGTGATTTTGGTGGTTGGATGTAGGATGGGGCGGTGTTTGGGAAGTTTAGGTTTTTTGGCAAGGGAATTGCAAGGAGATTACCATGGG
>JAJRWU010000078.1 GCA_024276655.1 Planctomycetota bacterium | reverse complement strand
GAATGCACCGCAATTGAATCAAAGTCCCTTGCTTTTGGCCTAAATGCGAAAAACGCAACCCAGAAATACTGCCTTTAGTCCGCTTTGTTACTCACGACTAGCGATTCACCAAAACTCAACGTCACGCTGAACCAGTACAATGAAGTATTTTAACCACGGATAACACAGATGGGCGCGGATGCCGGCAGCCACGACTCTTCTTCATCCGTGTGGTCCGTGCAATCCGTGGTTCATTTATTGCACGGTTAGGGTCGCTCTTGAAATTACTAGATGAAATGAAGAACAATTACGCGGTTGCACGGCAATGAGTTTAACAATTCAAAACCGCCAAGTCGTCACTTATTTTCAGGCCGATGCGAAGTAGTTTTCCGCGTTTCCCAAGCGAAGTATTGTAGCAAAGAAGAAATAGAGCACCCCATGAACCTCCCATCAAAATTTCCCGCCACGCGCATGCGACGTTTGCGTTATCATCCTGGCGTGCGCCGGCTGGTTCAAGAGTATCGCCTCGACCCGGCGAACCTGATTCTTCCGCTGTTCGCCGTCACGGGCGAAAATGTGCGCTCGCCCATCGGTTCGATGCCGGGCCAGTTCCAACTGTCGGTCGATACGCTTTGCCGAGAGGCGGAGAAGTTGCAGGCCTTGGGCATTGGCGGCGTGATGCTCTTCGGACTGCCCGCCGAGAAAGACGACACCGGCAGCGATTCCTACCAGCAGCAGGGCATCATTCAACAGGCGGTTCGCGCTGTGCGCTGCGCCGCGCCGGAGTTGTTGGTCACGACCGACGTCTGTTTTTGCGAATACAGCAGCCATGGCCATTGCGGCGTGGTCAATGAAAAAACAGGGCGGTTGGATGTCGACAACGACGCCACACTCGAACTGCTCGGCAAACAGGCGGTCAGCCACGCGCAGGCCGGCTCGGAATTGATTGCTCCCAGTGGCATGATCGACGGCATGGTCGGCGCCATTCGCACATCGCTCGACGCGGCCGGTTTCTCGCATTTGCCGATCATGAGTTACGCGGCGAAGTACGCCAGCGCTTTTTATGGACCCTTTCGCGACGCCGTCGAAAGTGCTCCGCAGTTCGGCGACCGCCGCGCCTACCAGATGGACCCCGCCGCCGGCGCGGCGCAGGCTTTGCGCGAAGTGGAGTTGGATATAGCCGAAGGCGCCGATATCGTGATGGTCAAACCGGCGCTGGCGTATCTGGATATCATCCGCCGCGTGGCGGAGCGTTTTCCCGAAACGCCGCTGGCCGCCTACAACGTTTCCGGCGAGTACAGTATGTTCAAGGCGGCGGCGGCCCACGGCTGGGTGGATGAGCAAGCCATTGTGTTGGAAGCTTTGTTGTCCATTCGGCGGGCCGGCGCGACAATCATTCTCACCTACTGGGCGGCCGACGTCGCCCGTTGGCTGGCTTAGGATCGTACAACTCATAACGACTGGACCCGAGGCAACACCATGATTCGAGAAAAAAGCCACGCGGCGGTTGTTCGCGCCAAGGAGTTGATGCCCGGAGGGGTGAATAGCGCGGCCCGTGCGTTTGGAGCCGTGGGCGGCGAGCCGATCGTGATCGATCGGGCGGAGGGTGCGTATCTGTTCGATCTCGACGGCAATCAGTACCTCGACTACATCGGCTCTTGGGGACCGATGATTCTCGGCCACCGGCATCCTCGCGTGGTGGCGGCTTTAACGGCGGCCATTGAACGCGGCACGAGCTATGGCGCGCCGACGCTGGCCGAAAACGAACTGGCGGAACTGCTCATCGACGCGGTGGCGTCGGTGGAGAAAGTCCGACTGGTCAATTCCGGCTCCGAAGCCACGATGACGGCCATCCGGCTGGCGCGGGGCTACACCGGCCGCGATTTGATCGTCAAGTTCGCCGGCAATTATCATGGCCATGTCGATAGCCTGTTGGTGGCGGCGGGCAGCGCCGCGGCCACGCTCGGCGCGCCCGATTCGCAAGGCGTCACCACCGGCGCCGCGAAAGATACCTTGATCGCGAATTATAATGACGTCGGCTCGATCTCGGCTATTTTCGCCGAGCATGAAGAACGCATCGCGGCGGTGATTTTCGAGCCGGTCGTGGGCAACATGGGCTGTGTGATTCCACAACACGACTTCCTCGCCGCGCTCCGCAGCCTCACGCGAGAGCACGGCGCCCTGCTGATTTGCGATGAAGTCATGACCGGTTTCCGCGTGGCTTACGGCGGCGCGCAATCGCTCTGGCCAATCGACCCCGACCTCACCACCCTGGGAAAAATCGCCGGTGGCGGAATGCCACTCGCCGCCCTGGGAGGACGCGGCGAAATCATGGACCACATCCTCCCGGCGGGCAAGGTTTTTCAGGCTGGCACGCTCAGCGGAAACCCCATCGCGACAGCGGCGGGCATCGCCACGCTCCGGGAACTGCAAGAGCATCCTCCCTACGAGCGATTGGAACAGCTTGCCGCGCGGCTCGCCGCCGGTTTGCAAGAGGCGGCTACTGAAGCCGGCTTGCCGCACACCTTGGCCCGCGTGGGCAGCATGATGACCTTATTCTTCCACGACCAGCCGGTAACCGATTGGGACGTCGCCGCCCAGTGCGACACCCAACGGTACGCCCAGTATTTTTGGGGCATGATGGACCGCAACGTGTACCTGCCTTGCAGCCAGTACGAAGCGTTGTTCGTTTCGGCCGCGCATACCGAAGACGATATCGACCGCACCGTGGCCGCCGCCAAACAAACTTGCCAACAAATCGCCCAGACGTAAACCGTCTACAGCGAACGGGCGACGTCGGTTCGATAGGCGGAAAACGCCGGCAGCAGGCCCACCACCACCGCCAACAGCATGAGCGCGGGAATCAGCAGCAGTTCAGCGGACGTGAAGTCGAAAAACCGGAGCAGCACGCCGGTTTGCTGTTCGATCGTGGGGCCGGCCAAGGCGATAATGCCGTGCCCCGCCAGCCAGCCCAGTCCGCCGCCGCCGAGCGCGAGAATGGCGGCTTCGGCCAACACGATCGCCATGACCGTCGAGCGCCCCGCGCCGAGCGCCCGCATGATCGCGATGTCTTGCCGGCGGTCGTTCATCGAATTGTAAATGCTCACCAATATGCTGATGCCCGATGTTACGCAAATCATGGCGGTGAGCACCAGAAGCACGGTCTGGACCGGCTTGATGAACAGGTCGAACAGCGTGTAAATCTCTTGAACGGGAAGCACGCCCTGCGCCTGATTGCCTTCGTTGATCATGTTTTTCAAGCCCGGCGTCACCAACGGGCTGATCGTACGCAGCAAAATGGCCGTCACTTCCCGCTCCTCAATGGGCAGCGGCTTGAGTTCTCCATGGTGGTGATGATCGTGGTCATGCGCGTGATCATGATCGGCATGTTCATCGTGGCCCTTCGCGGCAGCGGGCGCCGACTCGCTTTCGCCATTGCTGGCATCTTTTTTGACCGGCTTGGCGTGGTCGGCCATCAGATAAAACCCTTCCATATTGATGAACACGCCGCGATCATTCGGCGTGCCGGAAGGTGCGAGAACGCCCACGATGGTGAATTTTTGTTCGTGACCGTGGCCGTCGGGCGCGCCGTGCGAAGGCGCGATTTCATCACCCACCCGCACACCGACTTCCGCCGCCACGATCGAACCCACGACCGCCTCAAAGTAGCCATGTTCGGCCGACTTCGTGACAAAGTTGCGGCCCTCGGCGAAGGCATATTGGCGGTCGGCTTCGGGGCCAAAGCGAAGATCGTCGAACAGTTCCGGCGTGGTCCCGACGACGCGAAACCGATGAAAATAGTCGCCCAGGCAAACGGGAATCGCGATCTTCGAAAACGCGGCGAATTTCCCGTCGCGCTGACCGTCGGAATTGTCTTCGCCAAAAGCAGCCGCGCGCGTTTCGGCGTCCTTGAATTCCAAGTAGTAGTCGTAAGGAATATTTTCGACCGGCGAACTGAGGTAGAACACCGTGTTGAGCACCACCTGCAGCGGGCCGCCCTTGGCCGCCACGATCATGTTGTAGCCCAGGCTGGCGTTGTTGCGGAACGACACCGACACCAAATTGTAAACCACCAACACGCAGACCACGAGCATCACGCCCAAGGCCATCGAGAAAGAAGTCAGGCTCGACGCCAACGCCCGCTGTTGGATGCTCCGCCAAGCGATTTTCCAGAAATTCATGATGCCGTCGTTTGCTCGCTGACTTGGTTGACGTCTTCCAATCGGACGACCTTCTCGAACTGCTCCGCGATTTCCCTCGCGTGGGTCACCATCAGAAGCGTCACTTCCCGCTCGCGGCAGGTATCGCGAATGAGGTCGACGATATGTTGCTGATTCGCTGGATCGACGTTGGCGGTCGGTTCATCGGCCAGCAGCAACTTGGGGTGTTTGGCCAGAGCGCGAGCCACCGCCACACGCTGCTGTTCGCCCACCGAAAGGGCCGCCGGTTTGTGTTGCAGGCGGTGGCTCAGGCCCACGTGGTCAAGCAAATCGCGGGCCCGTTTCTCGGCCTGAGCGATACGTGCGAACGCCATTCCCAGCATCACGTTTTCCAACGCGGAAAACCCGCTGAGCAGGTTGAACGTTTGAAAGACATAGCCGATTTTCTCGGCCCGCCAACGGTCGCAACCGACTTCGGAAAGCGTCGTGATATCGCGCCCCGCCACTCGAACCACGCCGCTGTCGGGGCGGCTGATGCCGGCGATCACATGCAGGAGCGTTGTCTTGCCGCAGCCGCTGCGGCCCAGCATCGCCGCCTGTTCGCCCACGGCCAGGTGAAACTTCGGAATATCCAGAATCGGCAACGCGCTGCCATCGGGTTCGGTGTACGATTTTTTGACGTCTTGCAGATATAACATCGTGGCCTGGCGGTTCAGGGCGGCGGGCTCAAGGACGAAGTTCGCGATTCCGAGGCTGAGAGTTTTGCACAACGGCCCTCCAAGGGCATCGTACGGAGTCTATAAAAGAACTCACAGTCTTGTAGGGCTCCCGCCCCAAGAACATAACATGTTCGGCCGCTGGCGACGCCACCCGACCGCAGGCTGTTCTACGCACCACCGCCGCATTCGGTTCAGACGCTCCCGCCAGCGGCAGATGAAAATTTACCTAATACAAGCACGAAGCGCAAGCGAGTGAATCAGCAAACGGTCATTCCCGCGTAGGCGGGAACCCCAAAAAAAACTCACGGACTCCCGCTACGTGCGGGTAAGTTGTTTTCCGCCGCTCGCCTTAGCGGCCCCTCCCGCCGCGGCTTAAAATGGCAGACGCCCGCCGCCAAATCGACTATACTCGTTCCTTGGAGGCGAGCGCGCCACAGCGCCGCTCGCATCGAACAAACCAGCCCAACTATTTCCCGCCACTCGCTCTTTCCCTCCGTCCACTATATCCCTCCCCTAACCTGGAGCCATCAAGAATGTCAGAATCTGTCTCCCGAAGAAAGTTTATCGGCGGCGCGGCGGCCACTGGCGCCGCGGCAACCTTGGCCCTGGGCAACGCCGCAAAAGCGGCCAACGCCGCGAATAACAAGGTCGTGATCGGCGTGATGGGCTTGAGCCGGGGCCGCTCGTTGGCGGTGGGGTTCGCCAAGTTGCCGAATGTCGAGGTGAAATACGTATGCGATGTCGACAGCACCCGCGCCGGCGCGGGTGTCACGCTGTTGGAAGGCGCCGGCGCCAAAACGCCGGAAGCTATTGGAGATTTTCGCCGCATCCTGGACGACAAATCGGTCGACGCCCTGGTGTGCGCCGCGCCCAACCACTGGCACGCGCCGGCCACCATTCTCGCCTGTTCGGCGGGCAAGCATGTGTATGTGGAAAAGCCTTGTAGCCACAACCCCTACGAAGGCGAACTCATGGTGCGGGCGGCCCGCAAAAACAAACGCGCCGTGCAAATGGGCTCGCAACGCCGTAGCGGCGGCGGCCACCAAGAGGCGGTGCAAAAGCTGCGCGAGGGCGCCATCGGCCGCATCCATTCGGTGCGTAGTTGGTACAACAGCCAGCGCGGTTCGATCGGCAAGGGCAAACCGGCCGCCGTGCCCGCGAATTTGAACTACGACCTCTGGCAAGGCCCCGCGCCGCGCAGCGAGTATGTCGATAACCTGGTGCATTACAACTGGCACTGGCGTTGGCAATGGGGCAACGGCGAACTGGGCAACAACGGCGTGCATACGCTCGATATTTGCCGTTGGGGACTGGGCGTTGATTACCCCACGCGCGTCACTTCGAGCGGCGGCCGCTATTATTTCGACGACGACCAACAAACACCCGACACCCAAGTCGTGGCCTATGAATTTGAAGGCGGCTCGCAAATCACGTGGCAAGGTTTGAGTTGCAACCGGCACGGAGGCGGCTTCGTCTCGTTCTACGGCGATGGCGGTTCGATGGATCTCGACGGCAACGGAAACTACACCATTTTCGACGCTCGCAATAAAAAAACCGGCGAAGGCAAGGGCGCCAACCGGGGCGATACCGAGCACTTGCAAAACTTTGTGTCGGCCATTCGCAACGACGACCCCACCGAACTGAACGCTGAAATTGAAATCGGCCACAAAAGCACATTGCTTTGCCACCTGGGGAATATCGCGCAGCGCACCGGACGCACGCTCAATTGCGATCCTAAAACCGGCCACATTCTCGGCGACGATGCCGCCATGGCCCTCTGGAAACGCGCCTACGAACCGGGCTGGGAGCCGCAGGTTTAAGCCCGCCGGAAAACACGAGCAAAACGTAAACAACCGGGCGGCGAGGATTTTTCTTCGCCGCCCGGTTACGTGGGAAATGTGATCGCAATCTGTCCGGCAGCGAATAATCGATAAACGCATGCGAAGAAGGGAAACGCAGAGGTCGCAAAGGGCCGCAGAGGACAGAATCCAGTCATCTCGAACTGAGTTGACAACGCGATTCCATGGCACTGCCGATAACCATCGCCGAGCTTTCGTTTCGTCATTTCTTCTTCTCTGCGGCCCTCCGCGACTTTGCGACCTCCGCGTTAAAACGCTCACCCGGCAAACCCTGGGCAATGTCTGGATTTCCGCCCCGGTCGCATGGAGTTGTGATAGTAATATGTCCAAGAGTTCAAACCCGCGAACGGTTGCGGTTTTTCTTCGCCGCCCTTTTTTTGGAATGAACATTTCGGCTGCGAATCACGAACATTTCTTCGAGACATCACCCGATGCAACAACCGTCCGCTGGCTCTTCCGATTTCCTCGATAACGCCGCCTTTGAAGTGGAGTTGAAATTTCCCGTCCACGATCAACAGGCGTTGATGGAGCGGCTTCGCCAACTGGGAGCGTCGTTCGGTGAAGCCGTGCAACAATTGGATTGCTACTTCCAACACCCTTGCCGCGATTTCGCCGCTACCGACGAAGCACTCCGCATTCGCAGCAGCAACGATGCTGCTTATGTCACTTACAAGGGGCCGCGTCTTGGCGATGGCGCGAAGACGCGGCGTGAGTTGGAATACCAGTTGGAAAACGAAGATGCGTTCAAGGCGTTGCTCGAAGTATTGGGCTTCCAGCCGGTAGCCGTCGTGAAAAAACAGCGGCGGACCGCCGTCGTGACTCTGCATGATAGAGACGTGGAATTCGCGCTCGACGAAGTAGCATCGGTCGGTTCGTTTGTCGAGATAGAAACACTGGCCGCCGCCAATGAATTAGCCGCCGCCGAGGATTGCGTCAGTGCGATTGCCGAACAATTGGGGCTCGCTAATCCTGAACGCCGCAGTTACCTGGGCCTGCTCCTGGATCGCTTGAGCGGTGAGCGCTAAACCCGCGTTTTTTTCCAACCGCCCTGCCAAAAACGGGCGGTCACCAGGAGGCTCCGCAGGCTGACATCGGCCACCATCGCAACCCAGGCGCCCAATACGCCCCAGCCCCAACCTTGAATGACAAGGCCGGTGGCGGGAATGGGGATTTCCTCCCAGGCCAGCCAGTAGGCGCCCGGAATGCGAATGCAGAGGTAGCCGATGAAGGTGAACGCCAGTGGCCAACGGGTGTCGCCGGCGCCGCGCAAACCGCCGGTGAGAATCATCGTCAAGGCCAACGAGGGCATGGAAAACGCCACGAGCTGCAAGAGCGGCACGGTCAACTGGGTTGTTTCCGGACGGTTGTTGCCCAGAAAGATGAGCGTGAGCGCGTCGGCGCCGAAGAAAAACACCAGACCGGCGGCTGCCATCACGCCGCCGCCGACCGCGCAGGCTTGCAGAATGCTTCTCCCGGCGCGCTGGGGTTGCCCCGCGCCGAGAAATTGCCCGGCGAGCGTGGCCGCCGCCACCTGAAACGCGGTTCCCGGAAGATAGGCCAACGATTCAATGCGAATGCCCAAACTATGCGCCGCCGCCGGTAGAACCCCCAAGCGATTGATAATGGCCACGAACCACAAATGACAAAACAGAATGGCCATGATATCGACGCCCGCCGGCGCGCCAACTCGCAGCAGCCGGCTGATAAGATCTGCGTCGGGCAACATTTGCCGCCAACGGAGTTTGAGCCCCGCGCGGCCACGCAAGAGCAGCAACAAAATCAGCAAACCGCCCAGAGCGTGGCTCAACGCCGTGCCAATAGCCAGCCCTTGCCAGCCCCAATTAGGAAACGGCCCCCAGCCGGTGGTCAGCCCCAAACTCACGATCAGATTGACCACGTTCACGCACGACATCACCACGAATCCGCTCACGGTGTCACCCGCGCCGCGCAAACATGCGATGCCCACCTGCTCCAGCATGATGGCCGGAACCACGGGCGCGAGCATCAGCAGGTAGGTTGTGGCCAACGGCGCCGCTTCGCCCTGCAACTGCATGGCGCGAACAAACCAGCCGCCACCCCAGTAGACGACGCACGTGGCGAACACTGAAAACACGCCGCCGACAAGCACCGCCTGATGCATGGCCCGGTTCGCCATTTCGGCGTCGCGGCCGCCAATCAACCGGGCCACCAACGCCGTAGCGCCAATGGCCACTGCGGCGAACATGCTCGGAATGAGCCACAGCACGTAAGCCATAAGGCCAATCGCGGCGAGGTGCGCATCTTTTTCGAGAATTGCGGCCGTGATCCAGGTATCGACCAAGCCGACCAGCAAGCTGAGCAACTGCTCCAATAACACGGGTCCGGCCAACCAAAGCATGGGCCGCAGAGAACCAGACGATCGCAGCAACGGAGAATTCAATAGAGCGCCATTACGTTAGACAAACAAAGACAAAGGCAAGTTATCTAGGCGGCATTGTCGGCGGGACATTTAGGGTATTTAAACATGGATTAACCACCGCTTTCCGGCGGTGTCGATTGCAGGATTTTTTCCGTCATCCGTTTGAAGTCGAGATAGCATTTCCTGACGCTCTGGGCGTGGGAGCCGATCGCCCCATCGGCAGACTTGAGAAAGAACACCGGTTTTCTCACCTCCTGCGCCATCGGCATCAAACTTTGGTAGTGGCGCACCATGCCCAGGCAATGGGGATCTTCGTCCGGGATGGAGTCGACCGTCTCGTCGAGTACATAATTTCTGTATGTTTCGGGGATTCTCTCCACCCATTTTCGGTACGACTTCACGGGCCGGCTCTTTCGCTCGACGTGCTGCATGACGATGTAACCGGCCGGGTTCATCCTCCCAGACGGAAGTGGAATGTTGAGGGTCTCCGGCTTTTCATCGAGTCGCTTTTTCCACCCCCGGCGCCAATTCTTCAACGTTGGCCCCAGGTTCTTTAGTCCTTGAAGGGAGTAGAGGTCGGGCGCCAGCGGCGAGATCACATGCTCGGCGGCAATCAGGGCGGATCGATTGATCGCGCCCAGATTCGGGCCAACGTCAAGCAAGACAATTTCGGCGCCGACGGCGTCGGCCGCGCCCTCAACGATACGATAAAATGCGGTGATCGCGCGGAACGCAGCTGGATCGCCATCCAGGCAGCGAGGCCAACTATCCGAGAGTTTGTCCTCGAACCGCGACAAGCCAAGATCGCCGGGAATCAGGTACAGGTTTTCATGCACCTTTTGTGTCGCTGCGGGTGCAATGTCTCTGGTTCCTTCGAGAATCGGCGAAACCGAGGCGAAAATGCTGGAATGGTCGTCTTCATCCGGCCACAACGTTTCCAGCGTTTCTTCTTTCAGGAACATACTGGAAAGATTAGCTTGCGGGTCGAGATCGGCCGCCAGCACTTTGTACCCCAACTCGGTCATCATCCAGGCGATGTGATAGACCAGCGTTGTCTTGCCCACGCCGCCCTTGTTATTAAAAAAGGCAATGGTTTTCATACTTGGGCCCCCCGCACCGTGGCGAGGAAAAATGTTGTTTGGCTCGTGTTGAACTCAGCGGGCGGGTTGGCATTGTTTTTCAACTCGGCTTGAACCGTGGCGATTCCACGGCCAAAGCGGTTGACATAGCCAAGTGTTTTCATCGCTTCGGCAATCTTGGGATTTCGATAGTCGTTCTGATCAGGAAAATTCGTGGCGTTGCCATAAAGCCCGCCCGGGTTCTGGATTTCGATCCGATCGGAAAACCAATAAAAACGAATGGGCGCATTCGACTGGTAGTCGCGGTGCATGACGGCGTTCATCAACAGCTCGCGAACGGCCCAGGTTGGATAAGGCGTGACCTGCTTTTCTCGTAACGCGGAATCGGGAACGGGGCGCGACGGAAACAGCGTTTTGAGAAAGGCGTCCAGTTCTCGAAGCGCGGTGGCCAAGTCACCGCTGAAATCGCGTTCGTCCAGAACGGCAGACTCCAAACCGCTCCCTTCGTATCGCACGAACTGGAGATGCGCTCCGGGCAGCCAATTTTGAGGTGATTCGGAGAACAACAGGACTCCCGCGTTGGTAAGACATTCGTTCCGAGTATCCCAAAGCCCTAGAGCCGCCATTTGCTGGAGCCGGTCGCGGTCGTTTTCTTCGATGATTTCCGGTGCGATTGCCGCAGTTCGGTAGTCTTCAAAAAGCGAATGGACAATCTGTTCCGGTCCGCAGCCAAGGCAGGGTTGCATGTCGAACGTCCTTGCCGAATGGATTCTCCGCTCGGTAAGCGTTCGTTCTTCTTGCTCGGTTGCGATACCACGACGTGGACCGACCCGAACCCAAACCCGCCCCTGATATCGGACCGGCGGCATATCCGACGGCTGCACTTCCACCACCGCGACATCGCCTTCCGGAAAGGATGCCTTTTGCACGACGAGCGACGGCAAGGGAACAGTCTGGCCCGAATCCCGGTGGCTGGCGAGATTTTGCAGCAGTTGGTCGGTAATATCTATCCCGGCAATGTTTCCGGTTCCGTCCTCTGCGCCAATGATGAGATAACCCGGCTGCGCATGGCCTGGCATGTCATTCGCAAAAGCGCAAATCGCTTCACAGAATTTGTTCGTATTGTTCGTCGAGACAGTCCGCTCCACATTGTCGGCTTCGATGTCTTGCAGAAGATTTTTGATTTGTTCGTTCGTTAGCACGGTTTGGCCCCCAGCCAGCCAGCTTGGTTCTAATTCTAGCCGGCGGCGGCGTAAACTTCATTGGCCGCCGCGATGCTTGCCCCGTGTGCGAATGATACGCCTTGCTCTTGTAAAAGCTGCTCCGTGGCGGCGAGGAACAGTAACACGTTTTTCGATCGGGAGGCGTGGCCCATTAGGCCGATGCGCCAAACCTGGCCCTTGAAGGCGCCCAGCCCGCCGCCGATTTCAATACCGAAACGGTTCAGCAAATCGCGACGGAAGCGGGCGTCGTCCACGCCGGCGGGAATTTTCACGGCATTGAGCATCGGCAAGGCATGCCCTTCTTGGGCCGAATACTCAATGCCGAGCGCGGCCAAGCCCGCCTTGAGCGCTTGGTGGTTCAAGGCGTGTCGGGCGAAACAGGCGTCGAGCCCTTCTTCCAGAATGATGCGCACCGATTCGTGCAACGCGTACGTCATGTTGATCGGCGCGGTGTGATGATACACCCGCTCGGTTCCCCAGTAATTGGCCAACATCGAGACATCAAGATACCAACTTTGTACTTTCGTTTTGCGGCCGAGAATAACCTTCATGGCGGCCGAACTGAAACTCACCGGCGACAGCCCCGGCGGGCAACTGAGGCATTTTTGCGAACCCGAATAGAGGGCGTCGATATTCCAGGCGTCGACGTTCACGGGTACGCCGCCCAGCGAAGTAACGGCGTCGACCAGCAGCAGCGCTCCTGCGTCGTGGACGAGTTCCGATATCTCCTCCAGCGGCTGCCAAGCGCCGGTCGATGTTTCCGCCATCACGATACCCACCACTTTCGGCCGATGTTTGGCCAACGCCGCTTTGATATCGGCCGGGGAAAATACTTCGCCCCAAGGACGCTCCAGCGTCGCGACTTCGGCGCCCGCCCGCCCCGCGACATCCGCCATGCGGCCGCCAAATACGCCGTTCACGCAAACCAGCATCGCATCGCCGGGTTCGATCAGATTCACCACCGTGGCTTCCATGCCGGCGGAACCGGTGGCGCTAATGGCCAGCGTCATTTCGTTCTTGGTGCGCATGAGGGTCTGCAACTTGCCGCGCAGGTCGTCCATCAGGAGCAGGTAATAGGGGTCGAGATGGCCGACGGTCGGTCGAGCCAACGCCGAGAGAACGCGAGGCGGAATATCGCTGGGTCCAGGACCGAGAAGAATTCGGACGGGAGGATTCACCAAGCATGCGGGATCAGACACCAAACAAGACTCCCTCAAAACGATGCGAACGGGTTTCATCAGACCACTTTTTACACCACGCAACGCGCGCAAGCCAGTAGCGTCGGGGCCTTGTGGGTTGTGTTCGGGAGCGTCAAACTTCAAGCATCTGCATTGCAGAATGATATACTTCACACAGTTCACAATGGCTCGTTTAACGGCAAGCCGAAGGCGACTGCGTTTTGCGCCCACGCGTTCAAACAAGACCAAAAACGCAGTCGCCTTCGGCTTGCCGTTAAACGAAGAATGCGACATTCCCTACCGATCCTCTTTTTTCAGACACTGGCCATCCTCCATGACTGACGTTCTGTTCAAAATTGCCGGCGGGTATGTGTACGATCCGATCAACGGCTGCGACGGCCAAACGCACGACATTTGGATTCAAGGCGGTTCGATTGTACCGCCGCCGACCGATCCTGACGTTCGCCCCGCGCGCACGCTCAACGCGGCGGGCTTGGTCGTGATGCCGGGCGGCATCGACATGCATTGCCATATTGCCGGCCCCAAAGTGAACACGGCGCGAAAGATGCGTCCTGAAGAGAAGCGGCGGGCGGCGCCGGTCATGCGCACGGCGAACACGCACAGCGGAACCATGGGTAGCGTGCCCAGCACGTTCGCCACCGGCTACAAATACGCCGGAATGGGCTACACCACCGCCTTCGATGCCGCCGTTCCTCCTATTTCCGCCCGCCATACGCACGAAGAATTCGCCGATACGCCTTGCATCGATAAAGGCTTCTACGTATTGATGGGAAACAATCATTACGTGATGAAGTCGATCCAGGAAAAAGACCCGGAAAAACTTCAGGCGTTTACGGCTTGGCTGCTGGGCGCCGCGAAAGGCTACGCGGCGAAATTGGTCAACCCCGGCGGGGTGGAGGTTTGGAAACACCATCAGGCGGGCAATGTCAGCGGGCTCGATTCGGTGGTCGATTTTTATGATGTCACCCCGCGGCAAATCATTCGTGAAATGGCGGCCACGGTCGACGCGCTCGGCGCCCCGCACCCGGTGCATATCCACTGCAACAACCTGGGCATGCCGGGCAACTGGGAAACCACGTTGGAAACCATGCGCGCCTTGGAGGGGCATCGCGGCCACCTCACTCATATTCAGTTCCATAGCTACGGCGGGGGCGACGCCGATGAAAACACCTTCAACTCAAAAGTGGCCCAGTTGGTGGAGTACGTGAACGAACACGAGAATATTACGGTCGATGTGGGCCAGGTGCTGTTCGGCGAAACCACTAGCATGACCGGCGACGGCCCGCTGGGATATTTCCTCTCCAATATCTATGGCACGAAATGGTTCAGCGCCGATACGGAAATGGAATCGGGCTGTGGCATCGCGCCGATCAAATATCGAAACAAGAGCCTAGTGCATACGTTGCAATGGGCCATCGGCTTGGAGTGGTATTTGATGATGAAAGACCCCTGGCGCGTGGCCATGAGCACCGACCACCCCAACGGCGGATCGTTCCTGGCGTATCCCGAAATCATTCGCCTGTTGATGGACCGCACCTACCGCCGCGACATGCTCAAAACGGTGAATCCTCATGTTCGCGAGCGTTCGAATCTTTACGACCTTGATCGCGAATACACGCTGAACGAAATTTGCATCATCACGCGCGCCGCGCCGGCCAAAATGTTGGGCCTGGAAAAGAAGGGGCGGTTAAACCCCGGCGCCGATGCCGATATCACGATCTACACGCCGCACGAAAACAAACAAACCATGTTTGAACTGCCGCGTTATGTGATCAAGGCCGGAGAAGTCATTGTCGAAGAAGGCGACCTGCGCCAACCAACCCAGGGAAAAACACTGCACATCGCCCCGGAATACGATCCCGGCATTGAAGACGATATTAGCGACTGGTTTGAGCAGTTCTATTCGATTCGCTTCCGCAACTACCCCGTGACGGCCGAGTATTTGTACGCGGCGGAGCAAATTCGCTGCGGAAAATGAGCGCCGATGTGCAGGCGCCGCCCCTCATTATTTGTCCATTGTCGTTGGAGGGCGCGATGCCGATCGCGCCTTATCCGGCGGCTAGGGAGCAGTCCCGAAATAAGTTCCCGGTTGTAGCTCGGAAAAGCCCGGCATTTTCAAAATGCCGGGCTTTTATTTCGGTACCTAAATTGGGGACGGTTCCTAGGTTCTTATCCGGCGGCTAGGTTTATGCCGCGTAATTCCGAGGCGATCGACTTGTAACGCTCGCCGAAATCCCAGGCAATCCAGCCCAGGTATAGGTTCCCGCCAATCGAAGCGAAGAGCAGAATAATGGTGAAAACCAAGGTGGGCCACGGCTTTTCGCCCTCCTCTTCCAATGCTGTGTGGTGCGAAAGCGCATGATCATCCAGCGCCGTTGCAACTGGAGCAGAAGCAACCGGAGCCGCTGCAACCGGAGCTGCCGGAGCAGCAGCAGGCACGGCGGCTGCGAGCTGATACACATACCCCGGCGGCGGAGCAGCCTGCGGATAAGGAGCCGTGTAAACTGGCGGATTCGGGGCTGGACGCGGCGGAGGCGTCACTGCCGCGGCGTAACCACGCTGGTCCGCCTCACGATAATCCGGGCGTCGCGGTGGAGGCGTCGCGTATTCGTCGCGCCGCGGCGGCGCAGCGGCAGGACGCTCCGGGCGGCGGCCATAAACCGGCAGGTCTGCTGAAGATTCATGAACCGTTCCATCGGCATGGCTGTGAGGCTCTGGCGCCTTGAGGTCTCCCAGTTCGACGTCGTTTTGGCCACCTTGCGCAGCGGTGGAATGAGCGTTGGCGGGTGGTTGCCGTGCAGTGGCGGATGATGATGTGGTAGGAGGCTGGCGCGAAGTTGTCGTTTCGCCCCGCCGCCAAGTTGGCGATGTTAATGTCGGGTTTGTTGACGCTGCGTCCGCCGAGAGCGGAGGAGCGGTCGCTTTCGGCGGAAGACTGCCTTCGTCGGAATGCCCGACGTGCGCAACACCTTGGCGCCCGTAGTCAGGCGGATTCAGAGACCTTGGCGTACGCGCGCCGTCGTGCGACTCCACAGCCACACCGGCAGACGCTTCACGCCGTCCTATTGAGCCGCCGCCGTATCTGGACGCCGCGCCCGACGAACCGCCAGTAGACGAACCCGTGTTCGCTGGCGAACTCGGAACTCCAATAGTTGGAGTACGGTAACCCCCGGCGGAGCTGCTGTTCTGTCCATAACGCGAACTGTTGAATGCGCGGCTGGCGGCCGGCGACTGCCCGCGAATAGTATTCGACTCTGGAGAATCAGCCGCTGGCTCCGCAGTGGTTCCAGCCGCACCGACATCGGTTTCCAACGAAGCCGGGCGAACCTGCGCATCGATGATTGTCGCGCCCGCCGGCGTCTGTTCCGCATTCACGCGGGGCAGCTCTTCGCGACCGATGCGAATACGAATGCGACTGACATTGCGGGCGTCGGGGTGGATTTCGCTAACAATTTCCCCGCCCTCTCGCAACGATTGGTAGAGTTCCGGCTCGATTTGAATGATGTATTCCAGCGTTCCGTCTTCGCGGGGCTGCCAACCGTAGTCGACGCCAACTGTCGCGGCGACAAGCATGATCGCGATTCCGTTCATCACATGCACTCCCTGGGTGTGTCGCCGACTTATATTCTTGGGCTGCGCAACCCCATGCCGGCGCGTTTCGGCCCGTATCCTAGAAAAACGCGGCCTGTGCGTAAAGACAAACCTCGCCAGCAGTTTCATCAATTCTGGAAAGAGGTTGGGCCGTCGGGAACGAAAAACAGTAACGCAAACCACCCATACTTCGCAAGCTCACAAAAAAGGGGTGTGTAGGTATGTGTCTTTAGGTTATTCACGGAATTTTCTTGACCAAGTTTCGTACATCCCTAAGATATCCAATGATGGGTTATAGTATGCGCACCGAAAGGTCATGAACGTGTTGCATACTGCTTCATTTCTTTTCTCAACCCCAATTATCGAATGGATGCGGACGCAGCCAACGCGTTGCAAATTGTTCAGGCGCCGGCAAAACTCAATCTCTTTCTAGAGGTTTTAGCTCGCAGGAGCGACGGCTATCACGAGATTGAAACTCTGATGGCCGTCATCAATATAAACGACACCTTACTATTTTCCCCCAATAGCAAAGGAACGATTCGGGTTGCCTGCCAGTGGCGCTCCGGGCTTCAAGCCGGCCATTGCGCAAGTGAAACGAAAGGCGCTCACGCAACAAAAGGCAGTATTGTCGCGAATGGAGGTTTGGGTCCGTTGCCCGAAGGAAAAGACAATTTGGTCTATACCGCCCTGGCGAAACTCCGGAAGCGGTCGGGCGCGGGGCAGGGAGTCGACGTTCGCATTGTGAAAAGTATTCCCGCCGCCGCTGGGTTGGGCGGCGCTTCGAGCGACGCCGCGGCGGCGCTGGCGGCGGGAAACAAAATCTGGAAATTAGGATGGTCAAAACAACAATTGGCGGAGTTAGCCGGCGAACTAGGGAGTGATGTTCCGTTTTTTTTAGAGAAGAACGCGGCGGTTTGTCGAGGTCGGGGAGAACGGGTGTCGCGATTGGCCAAGTTCCCCCGCCTGGATGTAGTCGTGGTGTGGCCGCCGGAAGGTCTTTCCACGCCGGCGGTTTTTCAACGTTGTCGTCCGGCGGAGTCGCCGCGCAGTTTGGAGCCGTTGCTGCGCAGCGCCGAACAGGGAAACAAAGCAGCCTTGGCCCGCGCCATGTGTAATCGATTACAAACGCCAGCCAAAGAAATTTCGCCCTGGATTCAAAAACTAGAAAGCGAATTTGACAAAACCGACTGTTACGCACACCAAATGAGCGGCAGCGGATCAAGCTATTTCGGAATTTGTCGCAACGCCCGGCAGGCAAGACGCATTGCCGGATGGTTGCGTTGCAGAGGTTGGGGCAACTTATTTTCTACTTGTACCGTCATCAGATGAGCAACGTGTAAGGAATACCGCCGTGGAAATCACTGAGGTCCGGGTTAAACTCACCGAAGACAACGACGACCGCCTGCAAGGCTTTTGTTCGATCACCTTCGACGACTGCTTTGTCGTCCGAGATTTGAAAATCATTGACGGCACCAACGGCCCGTTTGTCGCGATGCCCAGCCGCAAGCTGACCTCCCATTGCCCGCAATGCCGCGCGAAAAACCATCTGCGGGCCGCGCACTGCAACCAGTGTGGGCTCCGGCTCAAAGACGACCGCGCCTTGCGCGACCAGGAAGGCCGCGCCAAACTCTACGCGGATATCGCCCACCCCATAAATTCCTCCTGCCGGGAGATGATCCAGAATAAGGTCATCGAAGAGTTCCGAGCGGAAAAAGACCGCGCCCGTCAACCGGGCTACATACCCAGTTATAACGACGATTACGTCGAAGCCGAGCTTCCCGCTACTAACACATCCACGCACATTCGCACCGACCCAGCCGCTGGGAAGCCGTCGCCCGCCGGGCAAGCAAAAGATACAACTGCCGGGCAGGCAAAAGAGACAACCGCCGGCGAACCCCGCACGCCTCACCAAAAATCGTCCACCCGACGACCTGCGCGTCCCAAACAAAGCGGCTTTGGAGAAGGTATTTTGTAGCCGTCTGCTGGAGTGATTCCGATGAAAATATCTTCGCCGGTGGATATATCCCCCATTTCGCCCGATGCTGATTTTATCCTGGCTCAACGCGTTGAAGACGCCGCCCCGGAGTCCGGCAACGACGCCGCGCCGGAATACGACTCGCTCGCTCCACTGTTTGGCCCGTCTCGCGAGATTATCGCGGCCCGCCTGACGCCCCGGTTGCAAAGCGATTCGCCCGACGCATCGGCGCCAGCCGCGCCGCTCAAATACTACCAATGGACGCTGAAAGAATTGGGCGTCATAACGGTGTTCGCTTCAGTCGGGCTGGCGGGCGCATCGTGGATGCCAGCCGCTATTTTTGCAGGACTCATCGGAGTGGTGACTATTCTCGCCATTTTCTGCGGCAGCGTTTTCCTACCCGACGCTCGCAAGCATCGAGCCGTCTACTTCGGCTTTTTCTGCATGTACGCGCTGGCTATTCTGTCCGCCTGTTTCCAGCCTTGACACGCCTCTTATACTTCAGGCGGCTGGCAATGGCTCGTTTAACGGCAAGCCGAAGGCGGCTGTGTTTTGAGCCCACGCGTACTGGCAAGGCAGAAAAACGCAGTCGCCTTCGGCTTGCCGTTAAACGAAAAAATCGACCACGGAAAGAGAAACGCCCCCCGCGATGAATGTGAAGGTAGAACTCTTCGGCGTTCCGCGCGCCCGCGCTGGCGTGTCCCAAGTGGATTTGGAATTTCCCGACGACCAAACATCGCTCGGCGAAGTGCTCACGGCCCTGGTGCGAATGTTCCCGAATTTGGCGGGAGAGTGTATTCTGGAGGCTGGGCTCGCATCGGGCTACACGGCCAACCGCGACGGAGAGGCGTTCGTCCGAGATGTGGGGGCGAAAATTCTGGACGGACAGTCCTTGCTCATCATGTCGGCCGATGCCGGCGGCTAGCCTTTTTATAAAAACGCGTTCCGACAATGCCTTCACTGCACGGTTACCACGGCGGCTACTTGCGAATTGACGTCTCGAATGGGCGGGTCGAATTCGTGCAACTCAGCGCGGCCGTGTTGCGGCGATATTTGGGCGGGGTCGGACTAGGCGTGCATCTGATGTTGCGAGAACGCGCCGCGGAGTGCGAGGCGCTATCAGCCGCCGCGCCGTTAGCATTCGTGTTCAGCCCCTTGGTGGGCGGCCCGCTGACCACGTCGGCAAAATTTGCCGTGGTGCATAAGAGCCCCCTGACCGACCGCCTGAACGACTCCCTGGCCAGCAGCGGATTCGCCATTTCTGGAAAGAAGACCGGCGCCGACGCCCTCGTTTTGCACGGCGCCGCGGCATCGCTCTCGGTGTTGGTTCTTGACGGGCGACGGGCCGTGTTGGAGCCGGCAACCGAACTTGCCGGCGTATCGGCCCGCGAGGCCGAAGCGGCGTTATTGAAAAAATATGGACGCGATTTTTCCGCCGCCGTCATCGGCCCCGCCGGCGAGCGTGGCGTACGTTACGCCACAATTTCACATTCCGGCCGTCATGCGGGACGGGGCGGCGCCGGCGCGGTGCTCGGCGCCAAGAATATCAAAGCGGTGTTAGTGCGCGGCGAGCGGCGTTGCACGTGGTCCAACCCCAGCAGCCTGACCGCTCTGGCGAAAGAGCTTTCGGTGAAGTCGTGGGGGCCCGCGACGGCCAAGTATCGCGAATTGGGAACGGCCTCCAACTTGCTGGCGTTCAATCGCCTCGGCGCGCTGCCGACGCGCAACTTTCAAGCCGGATCGTTCGCCGGCGCGGTCGACTTATCGCCCGAGACGCTGGAAGCCGATCGAAAAAAAACACGTCAATCCTGCGTCGCCTGCACGATTGGCTGCGAGCACATCTACCCGGTGAAGGCCCAGAACAGCGGTGACGCACCCAACGACAAACCAAATGACACCGTGCGTCTGGAATATGAAAACTTGTTCGCGCTGGGCCCCCTGTGTGGCGTCCGCGACGCCGATAGCGTGTTGGCGGCGTCGCGGTTGTGCGATGAACTGGGCATCGACACCGTCAGCGCGGGCGGCACGATTGCCTTCGCCATGGAGTGTGTTGAGCGCCAACTGCTTGACGCGCCGTGGCTGCGGTTCGGCGATGGCTCAGCCGTTTTGAAAGCGCTGGAATTGATCGGCCGGCGAGAAGGCTTGGGTGACCAACTGGCCGCTGGCAGCCGGCGATTGGCGGAGCGTATCGGCCAGGGCGCCCTCGAATTCGCGCCGCAAGTCAAGGGCCTGGAAATTCCCGGCTATGAACCTCGCGCCTTGCAAACCATGGCGTTGGGGTTCGCCGTCGGTTCGCGCGGGGCCGACCACAACCGCAGCGGGGCCTACGAAGCCGACTTTTCCGAACAGGCCGACCGACGCGCACTCTCCCCAAAATCGGCGCCGCTGGCGGTGGAAACAGAAGATCGCGCCGCCCTAATCGATTCCCTCATCCTCTGCAAATTCTTGCGCGGCGTCTTCACCGATTTCCACAGTGAAATCGCCCACATCCTGCAAAACACCACCGGCTGGGAGATCAGCCCCGACGAACTTCGAGAAACGGCGCGGCGCATCGTGTCCGCCAAAAAATTGTTCAACCAACAAGCCGGTTGGTCGCCCAGCGAAGACACACTCCCGCAGCGTTTTCTTCAAACGCCCTTGAGCGACGACCCCCGTGCGTCGCTTTCCGCCAGCAGCCTGCAAGCCGCTATCGTCGCCTATAACCAAACGCGAGGTTGGTCGCCCGAAGGTTGGCTGCCACGGCGCGCCGTCGACGAAATCATGGCCGACGCAAACGAATAACAACTTGTCAAAACCCGCCATTTTCAAAATGGCGGGATTTTTGGTGAGCGGCAGAAAATAACTTACCCGCACGCGGCATGAGTCAGAGAGTTTTTTTGGAGGGCCCGCCCTGTTGTTTATACATAAGCTTTTTCGGCGCCGGCTCCGCAGGTCCTCCAAGCGGCGGCGTTCGCCTGAAAACCTATCCCGGAGGGATTCAAGCCATTAGCCGGTGGTCGAGCGCAGCGAACACCACCGGAGGCTCGAATCGCGGAAACGCCGCATCCCGGAGGGATGCCAGCGGCGTTCCGGCAATGGGACGCAACCGATGACCGCCGGCTAATGGCTGCCAAGCCTCCGGCTTGTAACGAACTCTTACCTGCTACGAATTTTTTCTGCCGCTCGCCTTTCGCAACACAAACGATAGACATCCGCCGGAGGTTGCCGGCCGGCGGCTTTGCAGGTAGAACGTTTGGCAGTTGTTGTTGTCGGCGAAGGTTCGTTTTTCAGGAGTTCCAGAATGCCCCGAGTGCTTGTCACGACACCCATGATCCGGAATATTCCCGGCGCTTACTCGCGGTTGCTGGAATCGCATGGCCTGGACGTGGTCTATCCGCCGCAAGATGCCGACACCATGCAGCCCGAAGTTTTGCGTGAGAATCTACAGGGCATCGACGCGATGTTGGCCAGCACCGATCCGCTCACGCGAGATATTCTGGCCGGTTCCACGTTGCGCGTGGTGGCGCGCATGGGCGTCGGTTACGATTCGGTCGATGTCGAGGCGGCAACCGATCTCGGTATTTTGGTGACCATCACCCCCGGCGCGGTAGAGGAATCGGTGGCGGAACACACCATCGGGCTAATGTTCGCCGTCTCGCGTAATTTGGTCGGCCGCGACGCCGAAGTTCGCCGCGGTGAATGGGCCCGCGACGCCGGGCCGCGCATGAAGGGCAAAACCTTCGGCATTATCGGTCTGGGCCGCATCGGAAAAACGGTGGCCGGAAAAATGCAGGCCCTCGGCATGCAGGTGCGGGCCTACGACCCGGTGGCCGACGAAAAATACGCCCAAGCCAATAACATTCAACTTTGCAGTCTGGACGATTTGCTCGCCGGGTCGGATGTCGTCAGTTTACACGCGCCGTGTATTCCGTCGACGGAAAAAATCATCAACGCCCAAACCTTGGCGAAAATGAAGCCCGACGCAATCCTCATCAACACCGGCCGGGGCGGACTGGTCGACGAAGCCGCTCTCTATTCCGCCATGCACGGCGGCCATTTGAAAGGCGCCGCTCTCGATGTATTCCAGCAAGAGCCCACGCCGCTCGATAACCCGCTCCTGACATTAAACAACCTCGTGGCCTGCACGCACATGGGCGGCCTGGACCGACAATCGCAATCCGACATGGGCGAAATTGCCGCGCGTTGCGTGGCCGAACTCCACGCTGGCCGCTGGCCCGAAGGCTGCGTCGTGAACGACTCACTACGCGCCGGTTGGTCGTGGTGAGGAAGAGATGCAGCAGCGTACCTTGCCGCTCGCCGTTGGAGTGTGTGCTTTCGCGTGTTTTGAAGTGTGTCGAGGAAGAAAACATGCTAAAGCATGAACTCCAACGGCGCGTGGAGCCACGCAGCGTTACCCGAAACGCGAACGAGAGCGAACAATGCGCGGCGCCCAATGCGGAATGTGTTCGTCCCGTGGAAAATAAGGCCGCTGTAGGTTGTGGAACTTCACATGCTTGAGGGTGGGCGGCGTTGGCCCCGGCGTGTCGAGAATGAAAGCAGCCTTGGCGAAGGGGCCGTACGCGAGGCGGAAGTTCATCGGATTTTTCGCCACGATGAATTTGAATTGCAACGCGTTAACGCCCACCGAGGCGAATTGCTCATCGCGCCATTCGTAGGTCGCGTGCGAGGTGATCAGCGCGTGAACCGCATCAGATAGTCGCACCAAGGCGGTGGGTCCCATGTCGCCTGTCTGGCCGCTCCAAATGCCGCCTTGGTATCGAAATTCGCCCGAACTCAATCGCAACACCACCGCATCAGCCTCAAGCGGTTCTCCCCATTGAGGATCGATCCGATGACCCAACCGTAACGGAACACGGTTGCCCACTCCCGCCTCATGACAAGCCGCCGCCGCTGTCGGATCGACCACCGGTCCAATGCTGTTTCCAGACCCGCCGCCCGCCAATAGCGCTTTGAGTGTAGCGACGCTATCTCCCGCCGCCCCGCCGCCGCAACAGTCGGCGGTTTCCACCAAGATGATCGGGCCGCCGTCGAGCTTCAGCCCTTGGGCGATGGCGGCGGCGGGTGAAACGATCGCAGGTTCGAGGGCGAATCGCTTTTCCCAATATGTTTGGGCGATTTTGGCGGCAAGCTGTTCCGCTTTTTGCGGGTTGTTGTTGGTGATCACCACGCCCCCGCCGCCCATGTCGGGGAGATCGAGGTAAGGATGCACCAAAAACGCACTCACGGAGTAGACATCGTCTTCGCGTTCCAACGACTTCGCCAACCGCATCACCTCGGCAAAAGGACCTTCGCCTTCCGTATGGCCCAAAACGCCGCTCACCAACACCGGCGCCTTGGCCAGCGCCATGGTGGGCCGCAGTGAGCCGTTGAGAATATCGAGCAGCGCGGTTGCGCCGCGGACGCCCGTCTCCCAGGCATCTTGGTGCGGGTAGGTTTCCCAGGCGATGAGCGCGTCGGCCGCTTGCACCATCGCTTCGCTGACATGCGCATGCAGATCGAGCGTCGCCACGATGGGCGTGTTCTCGCCGACCGCCGCGCGAACAGCCGTGAGCAAGTCGCCTTCCAGATCTCCGGGGCCGTTTTCAGGGGCGCCGTTTTCAAACGAAGCCTTTTCAAAAGACGCCGCTCCGTGCAACGCCAACACAACGCCATCGATCGGCATGGCAGCTTGCAATCGTTGCAGCAACTCTGTTTTGAGGTGGTCGTAACAACGGGCCGTCAGCGAACCGCTGGGGCAGCCGCTGGCAACCAACAGCGAGTGAATTGAGGCCGACGCTTCTCGCAACGTCTGCAACATGCCGCCCACGGTTCCGGTATCATGTTCGGCAACGGAAGAGCCGTAATCCAACTGCGTTCGCCGGAAGGTTTCCAGGTCGGCGGGAGCGCCGCCCAAATGATTGCACTCAATAAAAATCGAGCCAATGGCGATGGAATGTGTCATAAGCGGCGTGTTTCGACTTTTGATAAAGAAAAAAGCAACTGATGAAAATTGACCATCTGGAAACGATCAACCTGCTGTTTGAATATGAAAACGGCTTCGAGTACGCCGGCGGCAAATGCACCGGCCGACTGACGTCGCTCATTCTCGTGCATACCGACACGGGGCAAGTGGGAATTGGCTCGGCTTATTCGCATCCCGCCTTGGTCTATTTGATTGTGCAACACCAACTGGCGCCAGTACTCATCGGCGAAGACCCGACCGACGTCGAGCGGTTATGGAAAAAAATGTATCAACTCACGCGGTGGTATGGACGCAAAGGCGCGGCGATGTCGGCCCTTGGCGCCTTGGACACCGCCTTTTGGGATCTTCGCGGAAAATCGCTCGATAAACCAGTGTGGTCGTTATTGGGCGGCCGGCAACCGGCCTGCCCGGCGTATGCCAGCGCGTTGTTGTGGAAGCCGCCCGCAGCCCAAGCCGAAGAAGCGAGCGGCTTGATCGAGCAGGGTTTTCGCCGAGTGAAAATGCGATTGGGCCGCGGCCTGGAGCGCGATGAAGCTTCCGTCCGCGCGGTGTGCAAGGCGATTGGAAGCGGGCACGATCTGATCGTCGACGGATCGATGCGCTACGACGTACCAACCGCCGAAAAACTCGCCGCCATGCTGCAACAGCAGAACGTCTTCTGGTTGGAGGAACCGTTCGAGCCGGAAGATATCGACTCCTTTGTATCGTTGCGGCCGAAAATCTCCGTGCCGTTGGCGGCGGGCGAAAACGAATTTGGCCTGCAAGGCTTTCGCGAGTTGATTCGCGCCCGGGCGCTCGATATCGTGCAGCCCGACGCCAGCCGTTGCGGCGGAATCAGCGAAGTAAAAAAAGTGGCTGATTTGGCCTTGGCGGAGCGTTTGCAAGTGGCCACGCATAGTTGGAGCGACGCCGTCACGGTCATCGCCAATGCACAGGTGGTGTCGGCGGTCGAAAACGGCCTGACAGTGGAAATCGATCAGACCGGCAATCCGTTCGTGACCGACCTGCTGCTGGAGCCGCTCACCGTGCGAGACGGTATATTATCGCTGAGCCGCGCGCCGGGCTTGGGCGTTCAACTTGATCCTGAAGTAATCAATCGCTACCGCATGGCCGATCCGCTGCACGTTCCCGACGGCCTGTATTCAGATATGTTTTTTGGCCGCCCCGCGGAAGGTTAAACGCGCGCTCCAAACATTAGCGGTTCTACGATTCCAGTAGTTTGGCTAGCGTGGTGGCAAGTGTGCGTAGCGCGCCTTGATCGGGCAGGCTGATCGTTAATTGCGGCCGACCTTGGCTATCGGTTTCGATGCACTCTCCCAACCGTTTGGTGAGTTTGTCGACGGTTGCCTCCGCCGGCGGCGCATCGCCAGGACTCTGCATCAATTCGCACGCCAAGGCCAGCGCGGCGCCAATCAACTGGCCGCTGGCGGCCGATACTTTTTCCCGGCGAGCGGCGAGCGACTGCGTTTGCTCCTCCACACGGCGCTTTTGGCTCTCGTCGACCGGCGCGGCAATCGGCGGTTGGAGCATTTTCTCCAAGCGGCGGCGCAAATCCTCCATGCCGCTGACCATCGCCACGGAGTCGACGTCGGAGTTCATGTCGATCGAAGCGTCGGCCAACTCTTGCTTGGAGGCCAACGTTTAGAGCAGCCTCTCCTCAATGGTGTCGGTGGTAACGAGCTTGTAAACATGCACCGGGTTTTTCTGGCCCATGCGGTGGGCGCGGGCGATACGCTGCTCCAGAATGGCGGGGTTCCAGGGCAGGTCGACATTGATCACGGTGTTGGCGCTTTGCAGATTCAACCCGGTTGATCCTGCGTTGGTCATGAGAATGACGCGGCACTGGGGGTCGTCTTGAAATTTCGCCACGATGGCCGGGCGTTTCTTTTGCGGGATTTGGCCGTCGAGCCGAACGTAGTCGCAGCCGATGTCGTCGAGCCGCCGTTCGATGCGGTTGAGCATCACGCGCCACTCGCTGAAGATGACAATTTTGCGAGTGGGGTCGTCGATCAGACCTTCCAGCAATTCGCCCAGCCGCTCCAATTTGGTGCTGTATTCGGGCTCTTCCTTGTCGACCAAAAAAGTGCTGTCGCAGGCCATGCGCGCCGCTTGCAAACATTGCCGCAGACGGAGCATGTCCATTTCGGTGAGGAATTTCTTGGCCGTGATTCTCGCCACCACGGCCATTTTGCCGTCGTGAATTTCCAGTTGTTCGGCGGTCGGCGCAATGCGCACGACTTCATCCGTCCGGTCGGGCAAGTCCTTGGCGACTTCATCGCGTTTACGGCGCAGCAGAATTGGCCGGAGGGTTTCACGAAGTTCGTCCAGCCGCCGGTAGCCGATCGTTTTACCTCGTTCGTCCACCTCATGATGTTTATGGAAAAACTGGTAGGCCGGCCCCAGCCGTTGTTCGTCGACGAATCGAACCACGGTGAAAGATCGCCCAGCCGATTTTCCAGCGGCGTGCCGGAGAGCACCAAACGATACGTGCTTTCGAGCGAACGAATGATGTTGCTCGTTTTCGATTCCCAGTTTTTGATCCGTTGGCCTTCATCGAGAATGATTAAATCCCAGGGTGTTGCTTCAATCGCGGTGAGGTCGCGTAGCACTTGTTCGTAGTTGCAAATGGTGAAGAACGCATCGCCGCGGTACTGTTCGGAGCGTTCGTCGCCGCGGCCCAAAACGAGTTGGGTCGAGCGGCCGCTGAAGCGGTTGATTTCGCTGCGCCATTGGCCTTTCAAGGAAGCCGGGCAGACGATGAGCACGCGGCTGATGTCGGCCAATTTGGCCAACAGTTCCGCCACGCCAATACCCTGAATCGTTTTGCCCAGGCCCATGTCGTCGGCCAAAACCGCCCGCCCGGCGCCGACCGAAAAGGCGATGCCTTCAAGCTGGTAGGGGAGTAAGGTCGCGTTGAGCAGCTCCTTGCGCAGGGGATGATTGTGAGCGTTTTGGCTAATTGCATCGCATTCTTTTTTCAGGCGAACCTGGGTGAGTTGGCTCTGCAAAAAATCTTCGGCGTCGGGGTACACATGCACATCGCGCCCGGCGTGCTCCAGGGCCGAAATGCGCTGCATGGCTTCGGCGGCGTCGGTGATCGACTGTTCCGCGCTCGGCCCGACAATCTCTTCGATTTTGGCGTCGGGTTTATACGGCATGTTGAAGCGAACGCCCAAGGGATTCGCGTAGTGCAAACGCAACGAGATGTTTTTTCGCTGATACGGCGACCGAAGTTGCGCCGCTGAAAACCGTTTCTCGATTTTGGCCTGCACATGCAAAACGTGCTTGCAGGTTCCCAAATGATTGGTGCGGAAATCGGGGCAGGAGCAGTACGATTGACCCGCCTCCCGGCCGCGCAGCGCCACGCGGTATGTTTTCCCCGAAGCTTCGCTGGTCAGGATGTAATCGGTCCAGGGGCGGGAGGTGTCGGTGCTGCGGACCGTCATACGTTCTTCGGCGGCGCGCTTTTGTCGCTCGGCCAGCGCGCGGCTGTGAAGTTCGTCGTGCGTGAGGTGTTCCAAGGGCACCGATTCATCGGGCGGCGCGGCCAAGCCGAGAACACTTTTGGCATCAAGCAAATAGGCCAGCGCGGCTGCTTGGTGCAGGCAGGGTCCTTCGCAATGATCGCAGTTGGGTTGTAACTGTTTGGAGCGGCCCGATTGCCGAGTGAAGGTGGCGATGGCCAATCCGTCGGGCAGGTTGGCATCGGGCAGACGAACGCGGAATAAGTCGCCGCCGAGAAAGACGTCTCGATCGCAATCTATTTCGAACTCCCGCTCGCCCTGCCGCATTAAATCGGCGCCGGAATCTCCCAACAACTGGCAGGCTTGGTAGTAGGTTAACGAAGCCAACCGCTGATGAAAAACATTGCCCTTACGCTTGCCGGACGCAGGCGATTTCGCCGCGCCGGCCTTTGTGCTTGCCGCCATTGGTTGTCTTCCATCATCCTGAATGAATCCCTGACATTACGCAGTCCAATATTAGAACCCAGAGCGACCCTGGCGGCAAGAGAAGCATGGTTCTCTTCTATCCGCCCCGCCCAACCAGCGGCGCTATTTGTTCGGGTGTGATGATGCCCGGCGGCAACTCCATGATGCGAATGTTGCGGAAGTGGATTTCCGCGCCTTCCGATTCCAAACACAGGTATCCCTTTCGGACCGACGACTGGCTAACGCCGTTGACGAATTTTCCGTTGACCGAAAGTTTCACCACGCCGTCGACAAACACCACGTCGTAAACATTCCATTGCCCCTTGCCCTTGCAGCGATTTTCAAACGATTTGCTCCGCGCGCCGCGAGGGTTATCGGGAACAACCGTCAAGCCGTTGGCGCCAAAGAGTTCGCCATGCACATAGGCTATGGGGGGAAGCGTTCCGTCTTTT
>JAJRWU010000077.1 GCA_024276655.1 Planctomycetota bacterium | reverse complement strand
TCAGAGGCCCACCAGCATTCAGAGGCCCGCCACCACTCAGGGGAAAGCGATACTTCTCATGAAGGTTCCGGGAAGGCGCCTGTCCACCATGATGACGATTGCACGCTCTGCCACTTAGTGTCGGAGCAGGGTGTCCTGGATGCTTCGGCGGCGCCTGTTGCCTCCGCGCCGTATCTCGGCGGCGGACGGAATTCCTTTGTTCCCGATGCGCCTCAATCGCCCCTACCGCCTTGCATTTCCCTCCGCGGCCCGCCCGAAAACTGATCTTCTGGATGTACCGTTTCGCGCCTCTTTACGCCCAAGGTGACTAGGTCGTATCGAGCTGCGCGCCTTTCTCAGAAGTTCAGCGCCGAAGATCCTTCGCTTCGGCATTTTCCGAAGGTATGTAAGCTATCATGCGCAGTTATCGCTCCCATAAATCCGCGTTTACGCTGGTGGAATTGCTTGTTGTTATCGCGATCATCGGAATACTCGTCGCGATGTTGTTGCCGGCCGTACAAGCAGCGCGCGAGGCGGCGCGGCGGATCAGTTGCCGAAATCACTTAAAACAAATCGGACTGGCCCTCCATACCTACCACGATTCATTACGCAGGCTTCCCCCAGGCTGGCTGGCGAACAGCCCTTTGGGCGATCCTGGCTGGGCGTGGTCAACCGCTATTCTTCCGTACCTTGAACAGCAAAATACGTACGACCAAATACGAACGGGGTTGCCGGTCGACGCCCCCGCCAACCGAATAGCGAGGGAAACCGTTTTGTCGGTTTATCGATGTCCTTCAGATATTGGCGAGAAACTCGTCAACCTCCGTCGGGAGAACGGCGGGACTTTGTTCCCCGTCGCTCGGTCGAATTATGTGTCTGTCTTTGGGACGTTGGCGATCGAAGATACGCCGAGCGCCAGCGACGGTGCGTTCTTCCACAACAGCCGCATTCGATTCGCCGACATTCTCGATGGCCTGAGCAACACGATCATTGTTGGCGAACGAGGTTCGAGAATCGACGGGTCGACCTGGACAGGCGTCGTCTCGGCCGCCGAAGAGGCCATGGTGCGCATCGTAGGCTCGACAGATCATACACCGAACCACCCCGCCGGCCATTTCGACGATTTCAGCAGTTTTCATGCCACTGGCGCGCATTTTGTCTTGGGCGACGGCTCCGTTAAAATGCTCCCCTCCAACATCGAGCATGCTGTTTACTCCGCCATGGCCACTCGCGCAAATGGTGAGCCGTTGCAGTACACTCCGTAGTCGCCAACTGTCGCTACCGGCGTTGGCATGATAGGCTGAAAGATTCACCCTTTTTGTTTTCGGCTCCCTGGTATTTGTTTTCGGCTCCCTGGTATTAGCGTGTTGAGTACGATCGTTCATGACAAAGCGTGTAGATAGCGAACCCCCTTCCGCGCCCGCCGCCGGCGGGCGAATCGGCAAGGTGTTGAAAATCGTGTTGCCGACCGTGGTGCTCCTGGTTTTGAGCGGCGCGCTGTTCGCCGATTGGTGGATTTGCCTGCCCGAAGACGAAGCGCGCCCCGTGTTTGCCGGCCGACAGTCGTGTGTTTCCTGCCACCAAAACCAACACGACGCCTGGCAAGGCTCCCACCACGACCTGGCCATGGATCTGGCCACCGCGGAAACCGTATTGGCCGATTTCAACGATGCCGAATTGACGCATCACGACATCACCAGCCGCATGTTTCGCCGTCGCGATCAATTCATGATCAACACCGAAGGCCCCGACGGCCAAATGCAAGACTTCGCCATCAAGTATGTGTTTGGCGTCGCGCCGCTCCAGCAATACATGGTCGAATTCGATCGGCCCGACGATCTGCCGGAAAACGAAATCGGCCGCGTGCAAGTGTTGCGAATTTCCTGGGACACGAAAAACAAGAAGTGGTTTTATCTGGCGCCGCCCGACGTGGCGGAAAAACTAGAGCCCGACGACGACCTGCATTGGACCGGCATCGCCCAACGCTGGAACAACATGTGCGCCGACTGCCACTCCACTCACCTGGAAAAGAATTTCGACCAAAACACCAGAACCTATCACACCACGTTTTCCGAGATCGATGTCAGTTGTGAAGCCTGCCACGGTCCTGGCAAAACGCACGTCAAACTGGCGAAGGCAACGTCTGTTTTTTGGGATCGTAAACTGGGTTACGGTCTGGCCAAACTGAAAACCGAAAACTCGCACGATGAAATTCAGGCCTGTGCGCCGTGTCATTCAAGGCGCCGCGTGGTGCATCCTGAACATTACGCCGGCGACAACTACTACGACGACTTCGCCAACGAACTGCTGCGTAGCGAAACCTACCACGCCGATGGACAAATACTGGACGAAGTCTATGTCTATGGTTCGTTCATTCAGAGCAAAATGTATAGTAAGGGCATTCGCTGCACCGATTGCCACGATCCTCACACCACGCGCGTGAAACACAAGGGCAATAAACTCTGCACCTCCTGCCACCAACACTCCGCCGGCAAGTACGATTCGCCGGCGCACCACAATCATTTGCCGGGCGGCGCCGGAGCTTCGTGTGTTGATTGCCACATGCCGCACACCACGTATATGCAGGTCGATGCTCGGCGCGATCATAGTCTGCGCGTGCCGCGGCCCGATCTTTCGATCGATCTGGGCGTGCCGAACGCCTGCACGCAATGCCATTTGAAAATGGAGCAAGACTTACTACCCGCCGAACAGCGCTCGAAGTTGCCGCAATACGCCGATTGGCTGCGCGTTGCTGCTGAAGGCGATCAACAAGCCAAGGCCGCGCTCGATCGACTCAACCTCTGGTCCAACGAGCATTGCGAAAAATGGTATGGACCGAAGAACGATCGCAAATCGAACTTCGCGAATGTTTTGGCGGCGGTCTGGCGGGGCGACCAAACCGTGGAAGACGACCTCATCCGTTTGGCCAGATCGCGCAAACTATCGGCCATGGTGCGGGCCAGCCTGACATCGCAGATGGCTCGCTTCGCCGACGCCAAAAGTCTTGCCGCAGCCGCCAAACTCCTCCAAGACGACGACCCCCAAGTGCGCGCCGCGGCCACGGCGAGCTTTGAAGCCGCGCCGGTTGCGCAACTGATCAAATACGTCACTCCGCTATTGAAAGATCCCATTCGCTCGGTCCGAACGGAGGCGGCGCGTGTGGTGGCGCGAGCGCCCGCCGGCGAACTCACCGGCTCGCAACGCCGGGCTTGGGAATCGGCGTTCAATGAATTGCGCGCGGCCTTGCTACAAAACAACGATCGCGCCGCGGCGCACACCACGCTGGGCATCATCTACGAAAACCACAACGAAACCGAAAGGGCGATCCAAGCCTATCGAACGGCCATTCGCGTGGAGCCGACCGTCACTGGTCCTCGCACGAATTTGGCGGCGGTGCTGGAGCGACGCTGGAAGGCGGCGGAATCGCAAGCCAAGCAAGTCGCGGTGCAGGGTAATCGGGAAGAGGCCATGCGTATTCTCCAGCGCGCTTTTCCCGACCGCGAGGAATCGGAACGCCTACGGTACGAAGAACTTCCCTGGTTGGCGCGCGACGCTCGCCTGGCGCCGGGCATTGCAGCGGTGCAATATCGTTATGGACTGGCGTTGTATTTGCAGGGCGATTTGGAAGCTTCGCAAGCGGCGCTCTTGGCGGCGGCTCGTTTGGCGCCGCAAACGCCCGACTTCACGCTCGCCGTGGCGCTGCTCTATCAGAAAATGCAGCGTTGGCCGGAAGCCCTCGACTACGCCGAGCGTCTTTTGGAGTTGCGCCCCGACGACCGCACCTACCAACAATTGTTATTCGAGATCCGCCAACAAGCCGCCGGGCAAAAAACCGGCCCTCGAAACCGGCCTTGAAACTGGTGCTTCGGTGATTAGGACCAGTCTCGAAATAAGAGCCCTCAGCCGATGAGCGCTAGCTCACGGTTACCAGCATTCGCGGAGATCCAGACGCTCGCGCGTTCCGGCGGATCTGCGCGGTGTTTTTGGCAAGAATAACCCAACGCTATCACCCCGCTCGGTCCGAGTTGAAATGCGGAAGTTATTTCGGGACGATTCCTGAGCACCTGTCCAAAACCCATTCCGTATTTTTCAGCTGCGAGCAAGGCTGAGGCTAGGCGTATTTGGTTTCATACCCGGAAAGGATGGTAGTGCGATTGATTGGCCGGCTTCGATCTGCGGAAACCTTATAGGGAGCCTATTGGCGACAGCTAAGTGATCCCTCTTTGATCGAAGTCAGCGGAGTGTTCGGAAGTCTTTCAGAAGCCGTCATTGCGGCGAGGATAATAACCCGTGACACTCCGCTGGCCAATCAATCCATAGATTGAGCAACCGTTGTTCTGTAAATTCTGTTGATTTTCTTCTCGGTGGTTAGTGATTGGTGGAGCGGCTTCGCCGCGTTGTTGCTTGCGTTCACGCAGACCAGGGGGCTCATTGCCGCCCCCTTGGAACCCCGCTAGC
>JAJRWU010000076.1 GCA_024276655.1 Planctomycetota bacterium | reverse complement strand
GCGTTTTTCGCATTTAGGCCAAAAGCAAGGGACTTTGATTCAATTGCGGTGCATTCCTGGCGCTATCCGGCCGCAGTGCTCGTTCTAGCGACTAGCTTATCCTCCAGACAAGAAACTCAACGTCCAACTGGGGCAAAACAGTCCAAGATCTATTCCGCGCAATGGTGTTATGGAATTCTCATCAAGCCGGAGGCTTGGCAGCCATTAGCCGGTGGCTGAGCGTAGCGACGCCACAGAACCAGTACTGAACTTCCCCAATTCTCCGATTGATTTTTTTCCGCCAACCCGGGCCACTACAAAAGCCGACACGCACCCTCGTTTTTTCGACTTTCAGCTTTTGACGAATGATCTTGTCGGGCGGACGCATATTCGCTACTCTCGGCCGGAATTTCTATTGGCGCCGCCGGTCTGGCGGCGAAAATTCACATCTCGCCGCCATCGTTCCGTGTAGCCATTTGTTCAGAGTAGCCATTTGTTCAGAGTAGCCATTTGTTCAGAGTAGCTGGAGCAGCCATCGTCATGACGATTATCCATTTGATCCGGTGTAAGAGAGTTGCCTGGGCGTTGCTGCTGGCAACCGGCTGCCTGCTGGCGCCGGGTTGCTCCAATCCTTTTCTCGAGAGCGAACACGAACTGGAAGTCAGCCACACGGACGACCCCGATTCCGAAATTCGTTACATCGGCGATATCGCTCTCGCGACGGGCCTCAAGCCGCAAAAAATCGAGAGCATCGCGCTGATGACCAGCTTGCGAGGCACGGGAAGCGACCCATCGCCGAATTCGCGCCGCACGATGCTGATAAACGACATGCTCGCGCGAGGCATCAAACACCCCGACGACATTCTCGCCTTGGAATCAACCTCGTTGGTCATCGTTCAGGGTTTTCTGCCGCCGGCCATAAAAAAGGGAGAACGCTTTGATCTGATCGTCCAGACAGCGCGCCGCTCCGACACCACCAGCCTTCATGGTGGTTGGGTGATGTCGAATCGGCTGCGAAAAATGCAAGTTTTGGAGCAACAAGTTCGCACGGGCCATGTGGTGGGCATTGGCAAGGGGCCGGTGCTTGTGGAGTCGATCTTTTCCACCGAAGGCGATCCAGTTCTGAAGACGCGAGGCCGAGTGCTTGGCGGGGGCGTTTCGATGCTCGACCGCACGCTGGGTTTGGTGGTCAGTTCCGATCACTTCGCCGATCAAACCACGGTAAAAATTAGCGCCGCGGTGAATCGCCGCTTTTTTGCCTACGACCACGGCGTCAAACGCGGCGTCGCGACGCCCAAGGACAACCACTACATCGATCTCTTGTTGCCGGACAAATACAAACAAAACATACTGCGATTTTTCTCGGTCGTTCGCGCGATCGCCATCAAGGAAAGTTTTTCCGATCAGGCTCGCCGGCTCGATTCCCTGCAGAAGCAACTTCTGGAGCCGCGCACCGCCGCCAAAACGGCCCTGCGTTTGGAAGGTATTGGAAAAGAGGCAATATCGGTCTTGAAAACGGGACTCTCCTCGAACGATGTTGAAGTTCGTTTCTATTCGGCGGAAGCCTTGGCTTATCTTGATGAACCAGAAGCTATTGCCGCCTTGGCCGACGCGGCGAAAAACGAACCGGCTTTCCGCTGGCACGCCCTCACCGCCCTGTGCGTGCTCGACGACATCGCCGCCTACGACGCATTGGCCGAATTGTTGCACGTGCCCAGTGCTGCAACTCGCTATGGGGCCCTACGCGCACTGCGGGCCAGAAACCCGAAAGACCCGCTCGTTCGAGGCGAAGTTTTTGAAGACAAATTTCGCTTGCATGTCATCGATTCGATGGCCGAACCCATGATTCACTTCACGCGCTCGCGCGTAGCCGAAGTGGCCATCTTCGGTCGAAACGTCTCGCTCAAGACGCCGCTCTCGATTTCAGCCGGAAAGGATATCGTGATCAAGGATATCGGTCCGGAACGCTTGCGTTTGAGTCGTTTTTCTCCTGGTCAAGACGACCGCGTTCTGGAATGCTCCGTGCAACTAGCCGATCTTGTTCGCACGATCGCGGAGCTTGAAGGCGGATACCCCGATTTGGTGCAAGCCATTGAAGAAGCCAAGGCGCAAGGCGCGCTCGATACGCGAGTTATCATCGACGCCACGGCCAAACGCGGCGTTATCAAACGCTCCCCTGGCGACCATGCGGAAGGCGAATCGGAACAAACGAGAATTCACGTCGCCACGCGAACGCCCAATCTGTTTTATTCGTATGGCGACCGTGTCGAAACAACAGAGCACTCCCCGCCAGACTGGGAAGAGGAAGACGAGAGTGAAAGCGGGTGGTCTCGTTTTTGGAGCAAGATGGCCTTCTGGAGCGAATAAAAATTTTCCTAATACAAGCACGAAGCGCAAGCGAGTGAAGCAGCAAACGGCCATTCCCGCACAGGCGGGAACCAAAAAAACTCACAGACTCCCGCTGCTCGCGGGTATTTTACTTTCCGCCGCTCACCTAAAAGCCCGGCATTTTCAAAATGCCGGGCTTTTCCTCGCAATAACCGGTACATTACTTCTCAGCCGCGCCGAAGCAACCCGCACTCGTAGAATAACTCTCGACCATGCGGCGAAACGCCAGCCGTTGCGTTCGATTCCTCGCGGCGGCCTGTGCCATGCGGGCGAAAAGGAGCGGGTATGCAGATCTTGGGAATAGCCTACGTGTTAGTGGCGGCGCTCGTGGCAATTTCGGTTCCGGTGTTGCTGGGAAACGCCATTCTCAAACCGCTGACCCAACAAGCCAAACGCGGGCGTTACCGCGTGCAGTTCACGCTACTGGATTTCTCCTGTCTGTTTCTGCAACTGCAACTCGCCATGGGATTTGTCGTTTCGTACGTCGACCGCGCCGCCGGCGCCGCTTTTTGGTTCATCTTCTGGCTTCTCCTCATTGCCTTCACCGCCATTTGGTGGGGAGGCGTGAAAGCGCTATCCGAAGCGGGTGTTCGCGGACCAGGAAGACGAGCCGCCTTCATTTTGGTGCTCTTGCCCGGCGCCGAAGCGGTGATGATTGCCGGCGGCGTGATCGCTGTGTTTGCCATGGCGATTCTGGCCTCGATACTGAATCGCCTCCTTCTCGGCGCTGCGACGCTTCCTACATCCTACGAAAATCGGTTGGTCGAATCGACGTTCCTTGGCGGCGCCGTTGGTATTGTCGCGATTGCCGCTGTTGCCTTGTTTTTGCGTTGGATGACCGTTTGGATTCTGCAAGATCCTCGCATCGAAAACATGCCCGACGACGAACCGCGGAGTTAGGGTGGATTTTTCAATGACAAAAGACGTTCACATTCGCCCATACCAATCCCACGACGTAAACGCAATCTTTGTAAGGACGGGCACTCTTGCCCGTCTGAGCATTTTCGACGGGCAGGAGCGCCCGTCGTGTTGGCAGCGGCTGGTAAAATGTTATCTGCCGCTCACCTAAAGCCGCTTCTTCATATTACAATCCTGGAGTGCGGCGAAGGTCCAAGCAAAGATCCATTCCCGAGGAAAATGAACATCATGAAAACCATCAAGAGCCTGCCAGCAATAGGCGCCGCCGTGCTGTTTTTATTGGCGCCCGCCGTTGGAGCGGCGCAGCAGAAGCAAACGCCGCAGCCGCCGATTCGCATTTTGATGATCGGCGATTCCACGATGGCGGCTTACGCGAATCCACCGCGGGATCGTCCCGATCTGACAGGCTGGGGCCAAGTGTTTGCCGACCAATTCAATGGAAATGTAACCGTGGTCAACCGCGCCATCTCGGGACGCAGCGCCAAATCGTTCATTACCGAAGGGCATTGGAAAAAATCGCTTCAAGTGAAGGCGGATTATCTCTTCATTCAATTTGGCCACAACGACAGCCACCGCAATGAAGAAAAATCGACTGACGCAAAAACCGATTTTCGCGACTACCTGCGGACCTACATCGATGAAGCTCGGGCGGCGGGCATGAAGCCTGTTCTGGTTACTCCCATGACGCGCCGTCGTTTCGTCGATGGAAAAATCGCGACCATCCTACGACCGTACGCCGAAGCGATGATTGCCGTCGGCCAAGAGAAACAAACGCCCGTTATCGATTTGCACGCCAGCAGCGTGAAACTCCACAACCGGTTGGGCGAGAACAGGAGCGGCTATTTCAATCCGTCCGCGAATGATCGCACGCACTTCACGCGCCGCGGCGCGGAAGATATTTCTCGCCTTGTGGCGGACGAACTCCCAACGAAAGTTCCCGAACTCAAAAGCTACTTGAAACTCGACCCTCCGTACGTCGTGAAAGAAGTGGCGGGCGTGGTCAAAAACCGCCTGCTTCCGCCCCGCCCCGGCAACCCCCGCAACAGCGAGGGCGATTTTATGCAACTCCAGGACGGCCGCATTCTCTTTGTGTACTCCCATTTCACCGGCGGCGGAAGCGATCATGCGGCGGGGCATTTGGCGGGCCGCTATTCCAGCGATGGCGGGCTCACCTGGACAAAGGAAGATGTTGTTATCCTGCCGCAAAGCGGTGCGTTCAACGATATGTCGGTCTCGTTGCTGCGATTGCACAACGGCAATATCGCCTTGTTTTACGATCGCAAAAACTCGTTGCTCGACTGCCGCCCGGTCATGAGGATTTCCACCGACGAGGGCCAAAGTTGGGGCGCCCCCATTGAATGTATTCGCGACGAAATCGGCTATTATGTGCTCAACAACGACCGCGTCATTCAACTTCGCGATGGCCGGCTGATCATGGCGGTGGCCCTGCATAACTTGAAGAGTTACGCCAAGCCAAACTGGAAAGGACACATCATGTGTTATCTTTCCGACGATTCCGGCGCCACCTGGCGGCGAAATGAATCGGTGCTCGCGCCGGTTGACGAGAAAGGAAAACGACTGATCGCCCAAGAGCCCGGACTGGTCGAATTGAAAGACGGCCGCTTGATGATGTTCATCCGCTCCGACGCCGGAAGCCAATTGCTTTCTTACTCCCAGGACCGAGGCGAAACGTGGTCGGCGGCGAAACGCTCCAATATCATTTCGCCCGTCTCGCCGGCCACGATCGAACGCATTCCCTCGACCAACGACTTATTGCTGGTTTGGAATAATCATGAGAACGTCGATGAAAAACACAAGGGAAAAAGAACGCCTCTTTGTGTCGCCATTTCGCGAGACGAAGGCAAAACCTGGACGGCGGACCGAACGCTGGAAGATGACCCCAACGGCTGGTATTGCTATATCGCGATGGATTTCATCAACGGCCGCGTTTTGTTGGGGCATTGCGCCGGCGATCGTCGCACGGGCGGACTGAACCTGACCCAAATCACGAGCTTTCCCGTTGAGTGGCTCTATGAAAGCGGCGCCTCGAAACATTGAGCAACGAATTCTCGCCTACTGGCGTTTCAGCAATTCTTCCACGTTGCCAATCGAAACGGCGGGCAGTTTTCCTTCCAGGTAGCGTCGGTCGAACAAGTGTAATACCGAACCCTGCGGTTGGTCGGACGGGCATTCGGTTCCGAGCACCAAGTCGAGGCGGCCATCGTTGTTCCAGTCGGCTGCGTCGAATGACCCGGCGTGATTAAAAACGTGCAGGTCTTGCCCGTTCAATTGGAATTTCCCGTGGGCCTTAAACCGGGGCGTGGTTGGGCCGCCGATGTTTTCATAATAGAAAACAGCCCACAAGGTTCCGTTGAGCAAGTCAAGGTCGCCGTCGGAATCCCAATCAACGAGCAGAGTGTGGTTGTCGCCGTTGTTATTCTGACCGCCATACCAGCCTTTCACGGGCTCGCCATTTTCGAGTGTTAGCGCCGCCCCACGCGTAAAATCAAAGCGGAGCGGATCGGGCTGTTCGTTTTTCGGCTTGCAGATGTAAAAGGCGTTGTCGCGATCGGAATGGATCACCAGCTCCATGGCGCCGTCGGCGTTGAGGTCGCCGATGGAAACCTTGGAGCGCCAAGCCAATTCGTCGGGCAGCCCGTTTACGGTCACGGTGCGACCGTTGGCGAAAACGGGCGATTGGCGCGAGCCCGTATTCTCAAAGTATTTGGTCTCCCAGCGTTGGCCGGTCACGAATAAATCGAGATCGCCGTCGGAATCCCAATCGCCGCTGGTGGGGCACAGCCAGCCGAATAGGGGTTCGGTTGGCCCTTGCGGTCCGTAGGCGGAAGGCTCTCCGGCTTGAGGATCGAGCCAATTCGGCATTGCGAGTTGTTTGCCGCCGGCGTTGAGCATTACAGGCGAATCGAATACGGGTTTTAGCGTCGTTCCACGGTTTTTGAAGAGCCGCACGCCAGTGTGGTATCCGCCCAGGAGGTCGAGGTCGCCGTCGTTTTCCCAATCGACCGAAATCGTGAAGTAGGTCATGATTTCGGGATCCACCTGCTTGGCGATTCCGCGCGATAGCAGCTTGGGGTAGGTCGTGATTTTTGAAAGACGCGAGCCCGCCGCCGTTCGGCTTCGCACCGGCTTCGAGGGTGGCGGTGAGTGTGTTAGGGAAAGCCTCGCGCGGGATTTAGGATTCACGTTTTCGAAAAACTCGCCATTGGAAATCATGTCGAGCCGACCGTCGTTGTTCCAATCGACCAGAAACGGCGAGTCGACGATCTTCACGCCGATCGGAATCGAGGCGGCAAATAGCGGTTTGGCGCGGCTGCCGCGATTCTCGCAAAACATCAACCGACCGCCTTCCAAGGGCCTGTCGGTTTCGCTGTGAAACAAAAGGTCGAAGTCAAGGTCGCCGTCCCAATCCACATATTCCACCGAGCCGTTGGCGTGTCCGCGGCCGTGAATGACAATGCCGTTAAGATCTTTCAACGTTACTGGGCGAGCATACTTGGCGGCGCCGTGATCTTGAACGCCGAGGTTCTCCAGCAAGTCAAACACCATCACTGCGGAGCCGTACGGCGCGATGCCCTTGCTGGCGTCGACGGTGCGCAGCCGACTGGCTTTTCGATAGCCGACGATCAAGTCGAGATCGCCATCGCCTTCCCAATCGACCCGCCTCACGCCACGGGGCGCCCAAGCATTTCGCTTTCGCAAAACGCCCGGCCGGCTCTGGCGAAATTCCGACTCCTCCTTCAATTGCACGACTTTCTCGGCCGGCTTGAGAATCCACAATCCATGCGCGTCTCGGTTGCCGGTGTTCTCCCACCAGGTCAGCCACAGGGCGGGACCGAAGCCGAAAACGTCGGGGTCATGGTCGAAATCCCAATCGCCGACGAACCCGTTCTGGGGGAGTAAATCGGATCGCAGAAAATGGCCTTCGCTGTTTTGGAGGCGGCGCCGCGGCGCGAAGAGAGGCGTCTTGTTGTCGCCAATGTTTTTGAGGAAGTAGACCGCGTTGCCAAGTCGTTTTTCGAGTTTCTGGCCGTGCGTAAAAACACGATATCCCCAGCCGAGCAGATCGCGCAGCCCGTCTCCGTCCCAGTCAACACTCACAAACTGCGAGTGGAGCGGCGTGATGTTCGCCGGCCCCGGTTCTCCGTTGTTGTAGTGGAATGTGTCGCCGATGCCGATCGGTCCTGAGTGGCGAACCGGCGCCGGTTGCCCAGCGACGCTCACCTCCGGCTTCGAATCACTAGTTGTGAAGCAGAGTTTATACTCGCGGCGATCCGGGTTGGCGTTTCGCCAAGCGATGGCGGCCGCGCCCTGGGTTTCCAAGTCGCCAATCACACTACAGGGAAGCGTTGCGTTGCCGGCCTTGATACGAATCGAACTTCGCTGTATCTCGGCGGTATCGCTTCCCAGTAGTTCGCGGAAATCAATCGTTACCGCGATCGGCGCATTCTTTGGAATGCTCTCGGCAACGGTTATCGTGACACGATACCGGCGCGCCGAAACTCCGGCGGAACTCTGTGCGAAGATTGTAGTCGCGAAGCCCAAGACAACCAAAAACGAGAGAATCAGGAAATTGATATGTTTCATATTCAGATAAACATTACTTCGGCGGCTTCGTTGTTCACGATTGCGTTGGATCGGAATCGAGGCGGGGGTTCGGCGCATGGGGGTAGTCGACTGGCTGGTAGTGAATCGCCAGCTCGGGAGTGAGGAGTTTCTCGTTCCGGCGAACGCGCGAGGTGAGCGCTCGGTCGAGAATGCCGCTGGTGAGCAACGTGCGCTCCACCGGGTAGCTCGGTTGGCCGGTGTGAATCATGCGTTCGATGCCTTTCAGCAGCCAGGCAAAGTGGGGATAACGAGGCTCCGTTCGTTCGTCGAAACGCGTGGCCAGAACCTGCGTTTGGCCCTTGAGTTTCAAGCCGACCGACGTACCGCCGGCGAACTCCGGCAACATAAACACGGCGCCTAGCAGGCCATCTTGATATTGAAACAGAAACAATGTCGCCTGTTTGCTTTCGCGCATCTTTCGCTGCTGATGCGGCACGGCGGCGATTGCGGCGTCGAACACGGCTTGCGGAATCAGGCCGTCGTCGAGCACGCGCCAGACCGCATCGCCTTGCAGGCATTGCACCCACTTCACTCCCCGCTCGGCGCCTTTTCGCCGTTCGACGTGGCATTGAAAAAACTCCAAGGCGTGGCTGCCATAGATATCGAGGCCCGAGTAACCAATGCCCACGGCGGCTTCGAGTTCGCAGCCCATCGGCACGGAAATATGGGGCGTGCGATAGCCGACCGTCATGGACGAACCGGCCATGAACGGAACGTTCATCTCCCGCGAGCGGTCGTACATCCACTTGGCGTCGGACCAAACCGGGCCCAGATGTTTGTCGCTAAACACCGGCACAACGCGGCCATACTTCTGGAACGCGTCGGTGATCGCCTCAAAGAAGCGCCGCCGAGGATGCAACACCTGCCCCTTGCTGTTCGACGGATAACTACCGTGTTCGCCGATGCTGATCACGCCCTCGACCGGGATATGCTCACCGCCGACGGTCACCGCTTTTTCGATCGTGTCGAAAATCGGCACGCCATACTTTTTCGACATCGGGCGGGCTAGGTCGCGGTCGGTAAACTGATCGACATACATCGAGGCCAGCTTCAAGGCCGGGCCAGGGCCGCCGTCTTGTTTCCAACCTTCGAGAATTTTTCCGATGAGCACGTCGGCATGCAGGCCGTGTTCGTAGGCCGTGAGCACCGCCGCGACCGACTTCGGTTTGATCGACTGCTTGCTTGGCGGTTCGGCATTCGCGGCGGAAGGCCACGGCAAACTACCGCAGGCAACACTCGCCGCAGCGCCTCTGAGCCAGTCGCGGCGCGTGGCGCCAGATGTGTTGGGCGATGATAGGTTGTTTGATGATTTCTTGGTCAAGGCATTCATCTCATTGTGTGCGGCTCACTTGAGCGAACCAAGATACGCCAACAGGTCGGCCACTTGCTGGGCGGTCATATCGCGGAGCAGGAGGTCGGGCATGAGCGATTGCCGCTGCGGGACGAGTTGCTCAATGGTTGCTTTGGGAATCCGGCTGATTTTATCCTGGGCGTCCTTGAGTACGACTTCGTGGTCGTCGTTTTGCAGCAGAAGGCCGGTCAACAGGTGGCCATCGGTGGTTTCGGCTAGATACGTGACGAACTTGGGGTCGATCAGTTTCGACGGCTCCAGAATACTCTCCAGCAGTTGTGCTCGTGTCTGTTTTTTTCCAATGGTGGTCAGTTCCGGCCCGATTTCCTTGCCGTCTTTCGAGATCCGGTGGCAGTTCTTGCACGACACGCCGCTAGTTTCGAAAAACACCTCCTTGCCGCGCGCGGAATCGCCCGAGAGCGAAAGAATTTGCTCCGCCTGCACAACACTTCCCAGCCGTTGGATGCGATCTTCCGGGGCGAGAAACCGCTCGAACAGATCTCGAACACTCACGTTGCCGTTCCGGGCGGCTTTTTCGATGGTCAGCGAAATTACGCCTGCCGGCAGTTCACTGTGATCAACCGACCGCAGCAACCGCATCGCGCCGGTGGTTGTGTTCAAGAGACGATCCACCAGCGTTGTTTGTTCCGCCGATGTTTCCGACGCAAGAAGCCGTTTCATACTGGCCGCTTCCTCAGTCCGCAGCTTGGCCGCCGATTGACCGCCCGCGTTTTCCGTTTCAGCTTCACGCGGCATCTGCCGGAGCCAATTGTAGATTAGCTCGACGCCCGCGCGGTCGACTTCCGTCGAACCGATATGCGGCATCCGACCGCTGCCCAGCTTCGACATGCGGTACAGCAGAACCGATCGAAACGGCTCGCCCGGCGCAACAACTTGCGCCGCATGGATGCCGAACGCGCCCTGAGTCGGACGCGCGCCGATCATGTTCGTTTTCTCCAACGGCAAGTCGAAGTGCATGTGCGAAAGCACCGCGCCGCCGGCGTGCATGCGGTGGCAATGGGCGCAATTGGCATGCAAATACGCACGCGCCCGGTCGGCCAGTGTGGCGGAAGTATTATGAGGATTGACAAGCGCTGGCCGCTCCTCCGAGGGAACCGGCTTGGCGAGCAGCCCGATGAGCGCCAGTGTGTCGAGCTGCGGGCGGGCGTTGCCGCCATGGTTGTGTTCTCGGTTCAGTTGCGGCGTGTTGAAGGCGAGCGCGGGGCCTGACCATTTGTTGTGGCAGCGCTGGCATTCGGCGCGGCCGGCGAACCGCCACGTTTGCTTTCGCACGCCGCGGGTTGCGCGAGGATCGAGGATGTCGAAGGTGCGTTCATCGCCGGCGGCGCCGACAAGCGCGGCGTCGGTTTGTTCGTCGTTCCAGCGGTAGGTGTAGGGCATCCATTCGAGTCCATCGAAGTGCAAGATTTGCGTTTCGATTCGGCGGCGGCTGGCGGGATCGCCCTGTTTCATGGCCAGTGAGAGTGTTGTGACGAGCACCGAGTCTTTGGGGAACGTCCAGGCGGCGCCTTCTGCCTTGATCGACAACGCGCCCGGCACGGCAACCCATCGTTCGGCCAGGGCATGATCGGCCCACGGTTCGGCGTTGATCGCGTAGGCCACGACGCCCGGCGCCGGCGCGAGTGCAACCACCGACGAGAACAAACCGCTCTGGCTGAGTTTCCGGGGGAAGGTGGTCGATTGCTCCTGGCGAGGATTCGTGATCAGGCGGTGCAGCGTTCCGGCGGTGTGATCGAGCAAG
>JAJRWU010000075.1 GCA_024276655.1 Planctomycetota bacterium | reverse complement strand
CTGAGTGATCGGCCTTGGTTTTCCCAATACTTGCCGCGAACGGTCGAATACCTTCTTGCGGGCGTCCGTAAGAATTATCTGGCGAGGGGGCCGCATTTCGGGAATAATTCGAGCGTCGAATGGTTCAAGGTATTACGGGGAAACAAACGAGAGGCGAGTTTGGTTTTGTCGAAGGCAAATCACTGGCAATCGGAACCGTCGAAAGGCTCCCCGCAAATTGGCGATGGGGTTGCGGGCCAATCGAGCGACGCGGGGCCATTGTGTGTGGCCGATTTGGTGCGGAATTATCATCAGGCGGTATATGGTTATGCGTTTCGGTTGTCTGGAAACGCGGCCGACGCGGAAGATTTGTCGCAGCAAACTTTCCTGATCGCCCATGAAAAACTCAGCCAATTGCGTGAACCGAGTAAAGCCAGGGCTTGGCTATTGAGAATTGTGCGAACCAGTTTCCTGAAGCGAATCCGGCGGCGGCGTCCGGTGAACGTTGGCAGCTTGAAGTTATCAATCGACGACGCGCCCGATCGTTCTCCGACTGTTTCCGATATTGACGAGCAACGATTGCACTTGGGATTAAATGCTCTGTCCGACGATTTCAGAATAGTCTTGATGATGTTTTACTTTGAAGACCTTTCTTATCGTGAAATCGCTTCGTCGCTCGAGCTGCCCTTGGGAACCGTGATGAGCCGTCTGTCGCGGGCCAAGCAGATGCTGAAGCAAGAGCTTCAGGGCACGGATGTTTGTCAGCAGGCTGCGCGTATGCAGTCGCGTCAGGCGCCCGCCAGCGATGCGTCCCCAACGACGAATGGTCCGGATTCCGCGGTGCTGGCGACCCACCTGAGCGGCGGCGAAAGGAAGCGTCATGACCGATCCTAACATTCTCACGCAAATGGATTGTTGCCGGGCCGGTTCCAACGACTTGTCCCTCCCGGAAATGCAACTGTTGGCGGAGTATCTGAAATCCGATGAGAACGCCCAGCAGACGTTCGAGCAGCGACAAATGCTCGACGCGGAGTTGAAAGCCGCTGTTGTGCGTCCGCCTGTTCCGGAAGGCCTTGAGCAACGTTTACTACAGGGCATTGCCTTAACCCCATCCGACCAACCGGCTGCGGGCGACTCAAGAGCGTCGCGCGAACGCCGCGCTATCTCGACAGGACGCATCTCGAAATGGCGGTGGGCGTTGGCCCTTTCGGCGGTGCTGGCGTTTTGGGGAGTCGGTTTTTTCTGGTGGAGTGCGACCGACCAACACAGCGTCGTTTCACAAGATGCATTAGCGGGCCAGTTGGTGGATTGGCTAGTGCAAGTTCAAGAGCCGACAGGCTGGCGTTCCTTGGAGAATATGGCCTCCGACGCGCCGGCTCACTTTCTTCGGGTGGACGCCACCGGCTACAAGGCCGTGCGGAATTCATGGTCTCGCCACGCAACGGCCTACCGGCTTGATAACGGCGGGCTTGATGACGGCGGCGGTGAAAACGCCTACCTGTTCGTGTTGCAAACCTCTCGGGTGGTTAGAGGTTTGGGCGTAGGTCCGCCCCGGCGCGTGCGGCTGTTGAGCGGCGGCTGGAAGATGGCGGCTTGGCAACAAGGCGACCGCCTCTTTGTATTGGTTTTTCGTGGCGAAAAAGATCGTTATCGGCGGCTCGTCAAGACCAACGTCACGAGCGCCTAGTGTTTTTGGCGGCGCCGTTTACGTAACCGATACAAGTTTTGAGGCCTCCGATTTTTTCGTTGCAATCGCTCACCTTGGCGCTATCGAACGACCGAAATCGAATGTAGCCTCCGCTTCGTCGGCTATAACCTCACGCGGCATGGCTCGACACAGTTGCGTTGCGATCGATGCAAATGTCTCGTTTTTCAGCCGCTTAAGGTACAACATTCGTCGCCCGGCGCGACATCGCCGGTGCGAGGAATGTCTGGGTCCGACGAACGAATTCCCACCCCAAAACACACCCTCCTGGAGAATGATCGATGCATCGGTTCGCGCTCCCTTTCCTGGTGTTGCCATTGCTGTTGACCAGCGCAGCTCTCGGTCAATCGCCCACGCTCGCTCCCCCTCCTCCCTCGCCTTCCGATCTTCACGGTTCGGCCGATGGCGACAATGCCGATCTTGAAACTGAAAAATTGATGGAAAGGATGCATCCTGATATCTGGCTCTATATGCAAGAGCGGCGCCGTTTCGAAGACCCCAAAAATATTCGGCGGCGCAACGCGGAAATACGCGGCGCGCTTCGACGGGCGCGCATCAACTCACAGAAGTGGTACGGCTATTCGGCCTCTCGCCCCCAAATGAGCCCCTCGCCGTTCTCCGACACCTACGGCCCGTCGTGGGTGAGCAACGGCTTGAACCCGGGGCATTGGGTGCCCTTTCAAAACCGATCCACCATCATTCACTTGGAGCGCTCGACAGCACGCTATTGATCGCCGCCGATCGATAGCCCCGCTGCTGTTGACCCAGGCGCTCCTCCTGGAGGCGCGGGCCGCGCGACGCTCCGACGTTCGTCGCGCGGCCCCCTTCGGTCGCGTCTCAACACACCAGCCCTTTCGGGGGACTCAATGTGCTACCCTTCGGGTTGAAAAACAGCACTGTATTTATTCAGCAAGCGGCGCCCCCTGGCGTGGGGCCGAATTTCCTGAGAAAATAGCTTTTCGCGCAAAACGTCTTTTGGCCGGATTTCTCCGGCCTTTTCTTACCTCGCCCAAAGGTTTTTTATTCTCATGAGCCGCCGCTTGGCTGTGGTGTTGGCCGCCGGTAAGGGCGCCCGTATGAAATCCGACTTGCCGAAAGTCCTGCATACGGCGTTGGGGCGGCCCATTGTGGAATACGTGCTCGATGTGCTCGAACATTGCGGCGTCGACCAAACCATCATGGTGGTTGGCTACGAGGCCGATAAAGTTCGCCGCGCCCTGGCGCATCGCAGCAACCTGACGTTTGTCACGCAGGCCGAGCAACTGGGAACCGGGCACGCCGTGCAGGTTTGTCGCGACCAACTCGCCAGCCATACCGGGCCGGTGTTGGTGCTGGCGGGCGATTCCCCCATGCTCCAGACAGCTTCCATTCGGGCGTTGTTTGACGAGTATGATTCCGGGAATTCTCACTCCGGCGCCTCTCCCGCCTGCATCATGGGAACGCTCCACAAGGAAAACCCTCAAGGTTTGGGCCGCATTGTGCGCGATCAGGCGGGCGAATTCGTGGGCATTGTCGAGGAAAAAGACGCCACCGACCAGCAGCGAAAAATATCAGAAGTGAATATGAGCACGTACCTGTTCGATTGTCGGGAATTGTTGCACGCACTCGATCAACTCACCAACGCCAATGAACAACGCGAATACTACCTGACCGACTGCCCTGGTATTTTGTCTGCGGAAAACAAAGTGGTGCGCGCCCTGCCGGTGTTGGCGCCCTGCGAGGCTTTTAGCATCAATACGCTGGAGGAGTTGGCGATCGTGGAAGAGAAACTTCGCGAAATGACATGATCTGGCCGAACAGGCCCCACGCCCTTGAATTGCTGACATTCCTTGCCGCGCGTTCCCGCCCTTGGTTGGGCAGCGCACTTTCGTGAATATATCCCGCGCTGTTCCCTAGCTGCTAGAGAGACGCATGAGAGAGTTAAAAATTTTCAGCGGTCGGGCGAATCTGCCGTTGGCGAAGAGTATTTGCGAACACCTGAATCTGCCTCTGGGTCGGATGTCGTTGGCCAACTTCCCCGATGGCGAAATTGCCTGCAAGATCGACGAAGATGTCCGCGGTCGCGATATCTTTATCATCCAGCCGACCTGCCCGCCCGTAAACGACAACCTCTGCGAACTGTTGATCATGCTCGACAGTTTCGTTCGCGCCAGCGCCTCGCGCATTACGGCGGTCATTACCTACTACGGCTACGCCCGCCAAGACCGCAAGGACGAAGGCCGCGTGCCGATCACCGCAAAACTTATCGCCAACATGATTGTTCGCGCCGGCGCCCAACGCGTGCTCACCATGGACTTGCACGCCGCCCAGATTCAAGGTTTCTTCGACGTGCCGGTCGACCATCTGTACGCGGCGCCGGTGCTCAATTCCCATTTCACCCAGGCGAAATTCGACCGCGAACTGGTGATCGTGAGCCCCGACGAAGGCAGCATCAAACGCGCCATCGGGCATGCCAAACGGCTCGGCGGCACGTTGGCCATCGTCGACAAACGCCGCAGCAGCGCTATGGAAACCAAGCAGGAAAATATCATCGGCGGCCCGGTCAAGGGCAAAACCGCGCTCATGTTCGACGACATGATCAGCACCGCCGGATCCATCTGCGGCGCGGCGGAGTTGGTGCATGCCGCTGGGGCCAAGGAGATTCACGTCGCCGCGACGCATGGCGTCTTTTGCGGATCGGCTGTCCAGAATATCGACAAAGCGCCCATCGCCAGTTTGGTCGTCACCGACACCATTCCCTTGCATCTGGAACAGAGCAGCCCGAAGATCAAGGTGCTGCCGGTCGGGCCGCTGTTGGCGGAAGCCATCAAGCGAATCCATCACGACCAATCAATCAGCGCCATGTTTAGCGTGCCTGAGCCGACAAAATAGTCGACAAAATAAGAACGTGCAGCGCGCTCAACTCCAACGCGTGGTGATCTTTTTCGATTGCGTCCAGAAACCGATCGAACTCTTGCCCGTGATATCGCCCACGCCGAAGCGTGAATCGTTCCAGCCGCCGAACCCAAAAGGTTCGCGGGGAACGGGAACCCCCACGTTCACACCAATCATGCCGGCGCTCGCCCGCCGCACGATCTCGCTCGCCGTCTGCCCGTTCTGGGTGTAAACCGTGGCGGCGTTTCCATAGGGCGAAGCGTTTTCCAAAGCCAGGGCCTGCTCTTGATTTTGCACGTGGATGATCGAAAGCACCGGTCCAAACACTTCCTCGCGGGCAATTTTCATTTCCGGTCGGACATGATCCAGCACCGTGGCGCCGACATAAAACCCGTTTTCACACCCCGCCGGGCGAGCGCCGCGGCCGTCGACCAACAACGTGGCGCCTTCTTGCTCGGCTTCGCCGATATAACCTTCAATGCGTTGCATGGCCGCTTGGGAAATGACGGCGCCCAGATTTTTACCGGGAATCATGCGCCGCGCGGCTTGGCAAATTTCATCGATGATGTTTTGTACGTCGCCCACGGCCAGCATGGAAGCGGCGGCCATGCAACGTTGGCCCGCGCAGCCGGCCATCGAATCGACGATATTAGCCGCCGCGCTGGCGACGTCGGCGTCGGGCAATACGATGAGGTGATTTTTGGCGCCGCCCAAAGCGAGCACGCGTTTTAATCGAGCCGTCGCACGCACATAAACTTGTTTGGCCACCGGCGTCGAACCGACGAACGATATCGCGGCAATGCGAGGATGCTCGCAAATCGCCTCCACGATGCGTTTGTCGCCCTGAATCACGCTGAACACGCCGGCCGGCAAGCCCGCTTCTTGGAGGAGCTGGGCGGTGTGCCCGGCGGTGAGCGGCGTTTGCTCGGAAGGTTTGAGAATCAGGCAGTTGCCCAAGCAGAGCGCGATTGGAATCGTCCAATGCGGCACCATGGCCGGAAAATTGAACGGCGTGATTGAAGCAACGATTCCCAACGGCGTCTGTTGCACGCGGCATTCGACGCCCGCACTCACTTCCAGCACTTCCCCGGCTGTCATTTGCGGCAACGAACAAGCGAACTCCGTGATCTCGATCGCCTTGGCTACTTCCGCCCGGCCTTCGTCGAGCGTTTTGCCATTCTCCTCATGCACCAGATTGGCCAAATGCTCGAAGTCGCGTTGCAGCAGCGAACGATAGTTGTAGAACACCTGCGAACGCTCCTTGATCGTTCGGCCCGACCATTCTGGAAAAGCCGCATCGGCCGCCGTGGCGGCGGCGTCTAACACCGCAGTCGAGGAGAGCGGCGTGCGAGAAAGCACCGCGCCGTCGAGCGGTGAGAGAACGTCTAAATGCGGGCCGTCAAACGCTTCGAACCCACCACCGAAATAGTTGCAAACGTTGGCGTATTTCATCGTGCTGTTTCCTTGATGTCGGTGGGGGATGTCGCGGGCGGGCTGCCGAGAAAAACGTATCGATCATGAATGCCTTACGCAAGCGGGTGCTTGAATCTATTCGGGCAAACGCCGACAATACCGTGACGCTACGGCGGCCATGATTCTTCCGTTCAGCGTTCGTTTTCAAGGATAGCAACGCATGCAAAACGACACCGCCTTCCAAATGGCGGCTTCCAATATTCGCTTTGGCGCCGGAACCACGCGCGAAGTCGGCCTGGACTTGCAGGACATCGGCGCCAAACGCGTGATGCTGGTGCTCGACCCGGCGCTGGCCGATTTGCCCACCGGCCATGTGGTGCGTGAATCGCTGGCGGCGGCGAATATCGATTACGAAATATTCGACGCCGTTTCGGTCGAGCCGACCGACGCCAGCTTCCGCGCCGCGGCCGCAGTCGCCGCCGAAGGCGGGTTCGATGCGTTCCTGGCCGTGGGCGGCGGCAGCACGATCGACACCGCCAAGGCCGCCAACCTGTACGCCACGTATCCCGCCGACTTTTTTGAGTATGTCAACGCGCCCATTGGCAGGGGGCGGCCCGTTCCAGGACCGCTCAAACCGCTGATCGCGATTCCCACCACGGCCGGCACCGGCAGCGAAACCACCGGCGTGGCAATTTTTGATTACGTCGAAAAGAAGGCCAAAACGGGTATCGCCCATCGGCGAATGAAACCCACGTTGGGCATCGTCGACGCCGACAACACGCGCACCTTGCCCGCCGCCGTGGCCGCCGCCACCGGTCTCGACGTACTCAGCCACGCCTTGGAATCATACACCGCCATTCCTTTTGACACGCGCCCCAAACCGGCGCGGCCGATCGAACGCCCGGCGTACCAGGGCGCGAATCCGATCAGCGATATTTGGGCCTTGCGAGCGCTCGAGATGGTGAACGAATCGTTGATTCGCGCCGTGCAAGATCCCACCGACGACGAAGCCCGCAGCCAGATGTTGCTGGCGGCGGCGATTGCCGGAATCGGTTTCGGCAACGCGGGCGTGCATCTTCCGCACGGCATGTCGTACCCGGTGGCGGGCATGGTGCGGGAGTTTCGCCCGCCGGGGTACGATGTCGATCACGCCATGGTTCCGCACGGGGTGTCGGTCATTTTGAACACGCCGGCGGTGGTTCGATTCACGGCGCCGGCTTCCCCCCGACGCCACCTGCGCGCCGCCCAAGCGTTGGGCGCCGATACCTCCGGCGCCAGCAACGCCGATGCCGGTGACATTTTGGCCCGGCGGGTGATCTTTTTTATGTCCTCGCTCGACATGCCCAACGGTTTGGCGGACGTCGGCTACACGGAAGACGATATCCCCGCGTTGGTTCAAGGGACACTCCCGCAGCACCGCGTGACCAAGCTTTCGCCCATCCCCGCCGGCGAAGCCGAACTCACCAGCCTCTTCCAAAATTCGCTCACGATTTGGTAAGCCTGTGAACGGGCGCGAAGCAGGGAAACGCATAATATTCCCAACGCTCGCCCGAACATTGCTCGCAACCGTTGCAATCGGCCGGATGAGGGTGGCTCCGCTGAAGTTTGCCGGTTCTCGGCGTTGTGGGCCGCCCATTCGATTGCCCTGCGTCGTACGTTTGAGGTGAATCGCGATTTTGGCGCCGTGCCTTTGCTTCTGGTTTCCTCGTCTCGAACATGTGAGCTGCAATCATGGTGCTCGTCGTTCTGACGATTGCCGTCGTCAATTTCGCCCTGGGTTTTTCCCTGGCGCTTTTCTGGGAGTATTGGCTAAGGCCACAAACGCCGCAAATTGTGTTCCCGAGTGCGCCGGAAAGCAGCGAGTTGGAAAAAGGCGGCTTCTTTGCTCGCAAAAAAGTTGTGCTGGAAGAAAGTGAAACCACGGACGATCTGCCGGGCGCCGAGACGGAAGCGGAAGAAAAACCGCCGGTCGATATCCCCGACGAATGGTTTGCGCTATTGGCGGAAGAATCGGTTGAAACGCAGTCGTTCGTGGAAGCTTCGGTGCAAGTGCTGCGGCTCGAAGTGGGCAAATACCGAGAGAGCCTGCTCGATTTGGAAGATCAGATCCGAGAGCAGTCGCAGGCGCCGCGCGCCGAAGACTTGGCGTTGTTGCTGGAATCGGTGAAGACGCTCAATGTTCAATGGCTGGAAAAACAGTCGGTGGCGGCTTCCTGCCTGACAGCCTCCAAAGGAGAAATGGGAGATCTTGAATCGACGGGAAATGAGCTGGAAGACATTCTTCTGGAACAGTCGGCCCAGATCGAAACAACGTGCAGCAATTTGGAAGTGCTTGATTTTACGTCCGAGGTGGAAGCGGGCTGCAAACGATTGCTGATCGAAATTGGCCGGCTGGTCGATCTAGCCCATTCCTTGCGCGACGGCATGAACAAGTCGTTACTGGCAATCGTGCGCCGTGAAGGTCGCCTGAATACGATTGGCCGGGCCCTGCAAAAAGACGGCGCCGCCGAACACTTGAATCGAGGCGGCTTGGAGGTGCTGTTCGATGAATGGCATTCCGATACCGCGAATCGGGAGCGGACGCTCAGCCTCGTGGCCATCGATATCGACCACGTACGAAAGCTCAATTCCAAATGGAGTACGCGGTGTGTTGATCGGCTGCTGCACGCGTACGCCGGCTTAGTATACAGCCTGATTCGCCACGACCGCGGCTTCGACCGCATGGCGCTGATCGACGGAGAGCGGTTCGTGTTGTTCCTCGGCGACACCGGCCCCAGAAACGCCTTGGCCGCCGCCGAACGCATTCGGCAAACGTTGCAGGCCACCAGCATTGACATGGGCGACGAGGAAATAGAAGTCACGGCGAGTTGCGGCGTCGTGGAGGTCGGCTTCAAGGAAGGTCTGGACGAATGCCTAACGCACGCCGCGAAAACATTGCGCGTCGCCAAAAAGGGCGGACGCAACGGCTCCGCCATTGATGAAGGCAACGGGCCCACCACGGTCGACCCGCCCGAATTCCAAGTCAAGGGGCGCGTGATTCAGTTGGCGGATTAACGTCAGGCCAACTTGGCAAGCACATAAGGGCCTTTGGGAATGACGGCAATCGTGGCGGTTTCGCCGATTTCCCGCACCGCATCGGCCACGGCTTCCTCCACCGTGGGCGCGGTTTCCACGAACAGCCGCTCCAGTGTTTCTCGCGGCAAACCATTGCTGACAACCTTAACGCGGCCCTGGCGGCGCACGGTGGCTAGTTTTCCCAGTTGCCATTGATCGAGCGTCTGGCAGGGGCGGCCTTGAATGTCGTCGGTAAACGCCTCGAGCGATGCGTACTTCTCAAACAGACCGGCAAACTCCGGGCTTCCCACGCCCTCCGACATACTCGCCGCCAACACAATCACGCCGCCTTTTTTGAGAATGGGCAACGCGCAGCTCATGCCCTTCACCGACTGGTAAAACGTGGTGTCGAGCGGGTACCCGGCGCTGCTCGTCACGACAATATCCACCGGCTCCGGCAACGTGGCCGAGACAACCTCGCGCACGAAGGCAACGCCTTGCAAAAAAGCCTGCTCCATATCGCCGACCACGAAAACCAGCGGCCGGCGTTGGTCGTCGATCACGACGTTGACGATAAAATCGCAACCGGCGCGTAGCGCGATCCAGGTGTTTTCTTCATGCACCGGGTTCCCTTCAAGCACGCCAGTGGCGGCTGCGGGATGTTCCAGAATCATCGGGCTGTGCCAATGCCGGATCGTCTCCCAGGCGCAAATCCCCGGACAGATCAGCTTTCTTCCGCCGGAAAACCCCGCCATGAAGTGCGGTTCGATCAGTCCGATCGTGACCTTCAATTCAGCGGCCAGATATCGGGAATCAATCCAAATCGGCACGCCGCGCGGACTCTCGCCCAAGTGCGTGTGTTGACCAACGCTTTTTCCGTCGTGGTTTTCAATGCGATACTTGGCCACGATTTCGGCGCCGACCATTTCCACCAGTTCGTCGTGATCGTTGGGGCGGTGCAAGCCGGTGGCCACCAGAATGAAAATGGCCTCGCGAGGTACGCCGCCGGCTTCAATTTCCCGCAGCGTTTCGGTGAGGATGAGTTCATTCGGAATCGGCCGCGTGATATCACAGATCACGACACACGCACTCTTGCGGTCCCTTGCCGCTTCGCGCAGCGGCGGTGCGCCAATCGGCGACGCCAAAGCCTCTTGCAACGCGGCGGCGGGGTCGGCCAGCGGCGGCGTTTCCTTGTAGGCCAGCGTTCCCAGAATGCGTTCCGCGGGAAGTTCGACGTCCAGTCCGGTGCGTCCGTATTCTAAATGAAATTGCATGCTAACCGTTGTTCTCCGGTTCGACGTAGATATCCGCCACGATGGGCTGGTCGATTCGCAGCTTCCATTCAAACCGCCTCTGGGCGGGCAACGATTCATTGAGCAGGCGGAACGCTTCACGAGGCTTCTTGGAATCGGCCATTTCTTCAGCCTTTTCAAATTGAATTTGGAAATCGTCTTCGTCTTCAATCCAATTCAAGCTGTCGGCGTAAATTTCGACAAGCTCATCGCGTCCTAGCCCTTCATGTATGAAAACGAGTCGGTCTCGTAGATTTTCCCAGGCCGTTGCGGAAAGATCAGCCTGTTCCAGAAATTTCATTTGCAGTTGCTGTTCGTGAAACTCATTGATCGCGACCCGCCAATCGTCTTGCATCGACTCAATAGCTTCGGTCGTCGCTTCCATGCCGTTGCGCTCACAGATATTGCGAAGGTTTTCCACCGACGGGCCGCCGTGCGCTATCCGCCAATCCATTTCCTCGGCCCAGTAGGATTCGAAACGCCTGGCGAATCCTTCCGCGGCGGCGTCGCGAGATTTCTTGTTGGGACGGTTTTTTAAGAACTCCTTGTACAATTTTTCGAGCGAGGCGCCTGTAAGGAAACGATAACATTTGTCATTCGGACGATCGACGAGGTCGTCCTGTCCGTTGGAATACGTCACGACGGAACCGTCTTTGTAGTACGTTCTCAACTCCGCCCACTCGCCGCGCTCGAAGTCCTCGAAGAGGCAGGCGTAGATGCGTTCTCGCGGATGGCGCCAAGCCGACACGTACGATTCCGTATCGTGGATGTCAAAATTCCCTATCTCGACAAAGCCCACCGACCGCAAGTACGCGGCCGACAAAGCAACTTCCGATTCTTCTTCCCAAGTATGGTGCTTGACCGGCCTCAGAGCGACGCGAAAGGGCGGCACGTCAGCATCGAGAGTTGTTTTAACGCCAACTCCAGATGGTTCGGGCGCATGGCGAAGCTTCCACAGCGCCCACAAAATGGCGAGCAGCACGATTCCTATCAAGGCCAGAAACGCGACCCCCATGAACATCAAAAAATTTTGCATCCTGCATTTCCCGGGTGACTGGCAAGTGAAAACACGAGGGTCGTGATAGCCCTTAAAAACGGTATTGTAGCGACATTTTCCGAGGTCCGCAGCAGCCGGCCCAAAGGTCGGCGGGCCCTTCGGCGGCAATTTATTTTCTTGCGAAACCCGAGCTGACGCCGTACATTGGGGGCCTCGGTTCTGCTAGCGATATTCTATCGAACGCGGCGTTAAAAAAGTAATGCGCGAGTGCTCCCCCAATTCCTTGCCGGCGTCCGACAACTCTCTTTTCCGAGAGTTGTTGGAGGTGTCGAATGACTTTGCTTGGTGCATCGATCTGGCGTCGAACCAGACAATCTACATGAATGCTCGGGCGGAACGGGTGTTTGGCCGCACCGCCCAAGAGACGCTCCCGCCGCCCGAATTCTGGCTCGATGCGGTGCATGTTGAAGATCGTGAGCGCGTCGGCCAGTTTGTGCAGTTGCTCGAACCGAACACGCCTCGCACTGAAGAGTATCGGCTGCTGGGGTCCGAGGGCGACGTTCGTTGGGTGCGGGTGACGTTTCAACTCTTGGTTGGCGGGGAATTAGCAAGCGGGGAATTAGCAAGCGGGGAACGCGCTGTTGCGGGAGCGTCGCGTTGTTTGTTGGGCGTCGGCGCCGACATCACCTCCGCCCATGAAGCCGAAGAAGCCCTGCGCCACAGCGAGGCGATCGAAGCCTCCGTGATGGATAACCTGCCTTTCAATATTTTTCGCAAGAATCTCGATGGAGAAATCGTGTTCTGCAACCAGCGGTATTGTGAAACGTTGGGCGCGCCGCTGGAGGATTTGCTGGGCAAAACCGACCACGACCTCTTCGAGCCGGCGTTGGCCGCGAAATATCGTCGCGACGACCGGCGCGTCGCCGCGACCGGAAAAGTCTGGCAAGATATCGAGGAGCATCATCGGCCCGACAACCAACTCATTTACGTGGAAGTGTTGAAGGTTCCCGTGCGCGACGCCAACGGCGCTATCATCGGCGTGCAGGGCGTTTTTTGGGATGTCACCGAGCGCAAGGAAGCACAAGAGGCCCTGCGAACCTACGAAGCCCGGTACTCTTCGCTGGTGGAGTCGTTGCCGTTGAGCGTGTTCCGCAAAGACCGAGATTTCAAACTCGTGTTCGGCAACCAACGTTTCAGCGAAATGCTTTCTCTTTCGCTTGACGAATACACGGGCAAAACCGACTTCGATCTCTTTCCGCTGGAGTTGGCCCGTCGCTATCGGGCCGACGACGAAGTCGTGTTGCAGACCGGACGCACCCTCGAACGCATTGAGGAAATCGAAACGCAAGCCGGACGGCTTTACATCCAAACATTGAAGGGCCCGATACACGACGCCGATGGCGAAGTGATCGGCATTCAGGGCATGTTCTGGGATGTTTCCGACCGCATCCGAAATGAAAAGGCTCTCGCCCAGCAGGCTTTGGAAGCTCGGCTCGTGCATCGAGCCACCACCATGGCGGCTGAAACCGATGGCTTCGAGGAAGCCCTGCGGCATTGTGTCGACACGCTCTGCGAACTGACCGGCTGGCCGGTTGGCCATTTTCTGCTCCCCCGTTCGACCGACGATGGCCAGGAAGTGCTGGTGTCCGATCAATCGTGGCGGGTCGACGATTCCGCGCTGCGCCACGACCTCCGCCGCATCACCTTGGATACACAATTTCGCAAGCACGAAGCGTTGCCCGGCCGAGTTTGGGGCTCCGGAAAACCGATCTGGATCAAAAACCTCAACGACGAGCAATGCCCGGTCCGTACGCCGCTCTCGGAGCAGCTAGGCGTTGAACTCGGCGTCACTGGGGCGTTTGGTTTTCCAATCCTGATCCGCGACCGCGTCGTGGCCGTGTTGGAATTTTTCACCGATCATGAGGTAGCGCCCGACGACGGTCTGTTGATGACGGCGCGCACCGTCGGAGAGCAAGTGGGCCGCGTGATGGAGCGAAAACAGGCGCAGTTGGCCTTGAAAAAAGCCAAAGAGGCGGCTGATCAGGCCAACCGCGCCAAGAGCGAATTTTTGGCCAACATGAGCCACGAAATTCGCACGCCGATGAACGCCGTGATCGGCATGACGGAACTGGTGCTCGATACGCCGTTGTCGCCGCAACAAAGCGAATACTTGAAAATCGTGCAGGAGTCGGCCGACTCCTTGTTGTTGATCATCAACGACATCCTCGATTTCTCCAAGATCGAGGCGGGCAAGCTGGAGCTATCGCCGACGTCGTTTTCCTTGCGAGATGCGCTGGGCGACACGATGAAATCGTTGGCGGTGCGGGCGCACAGCGCGAACCTGGAATTGATCTGCGATATTCGCCCCGACGTTCCCAACCGCATCATCGGCGACATGGGCCGCTTGCGGCAGATCGTGTTGAATTTGATCGGCAACGCGGTCAAATTCACCGAACGCGGCGAAGTGGCGTTGTCGGTTACGGTGGAGGAGCGCCAAGACGACGACCATGTTCGGCTTCATTTCGCCGCCCGCGACACCGGCATCGGCATCGCCGATGAAAAACTGGCCACGGTTTTCCAAGCCTTCGAGCAGGCCGATAGCTCAACCACCCGTCGTTTCGGCGGCACCGGTTTGGGCCTGGCCATTTCATCGCGTTTGGTGGCGCTCATGGGAGGCCGCATTTGGGTGGTCAGCCAACTGGGGCAAGGCAGCACGTTCCATTTTACGGCGCAGTTCGCCATCGACCACCAGCAGCCCGCCCAGCCCGGCTTCGACAGCCAACGCCTGCACGACCTGCCGGTGCTCATCGTTGACGACAACGCCACCAACCGTCGAATTTTATCAGAGTTTGCTCGAAGCTGGGGCATGCAACCTGTCGAGGCGGCGGATGCGCGAGAGGCCCGGGAAGTGGTGCGGGAGCATTGGGAGAGAGGCCAGCGTTTTCCGCTCGTGTTGTGCGATGTTCACATGCCCGAAGTCGATGGCTATGCACTGGTCGAACAACTGCAAAAAATGAAGGGCAGCGCCGACGCCGCCTTTCTGCTCCTCAGTTCGGGCGATGGCGCCGATGAAGAAAACCGCGCCGCGCCGCTCAACATTGCGGCGAGAATGATCAAACCGATTAAGCAGTCCGAACTCTTCAACGCCATTGGCGCCGCCTTGGGCGCGGTAACGCCTGACGAATCAAGGACTGCGGGCGCCGCCGAACGCCGACCCACAAAATCTCTTACTGTATTGCTCGCCGAAGACAGCCTGTTCAATCAGAAAGTAGCCGTCGGGCTGCTGGAGAAGTGGGGACATAACGTGACGGTTGTCGAGAATGGCCAACTCGCGGTCGAAGCCGCCACCACGCAAAACTTTGATCTGCTCCTCATGGACGTGCAAATGCCGGTGCTCGATGGCATCGCCGCAACGGCCGCGATCCGGGAATTTGAAGAGAGCCATGGCCGGGCTCGCCTGCCGATTATCGCGATGACGGCGCACGCCCTCAAAGGCGACCGCCAACGCTGCCTCGACGCCGGAATGGACGGCTACGCACCCAAACCGATTCGCGCCGCACACTTGCATTCGCTCATCGCCGAGATGTTTGCGGAGGAAGAATCGCCTCCCGAGCAAACGCCGCCCGCCGCCGCGAGCAACACCGTGATCGTCGATTGGGAAGCCTCACTGCACGGCGCCGGCGGAGACGACGCATTGCTGCAATCGGTGATCAACGCCTTTTTGATCGAATGCCCGCAGTTGATGTCTCAGATGCGTCGCGCGTTGGATGCCGCCGACGACAAAACGCTGCGGCGAGCGGCACATACGCTTAAGGGGAGTCTGTCGTTCTTCGGCGCGGCGGCGCCTCATGACATTGCCCTGCAATTGGAATCCCTGGATACCCAGTTCATGCCCGAGGCGCCTAGCCTGTTGGTGAAACTCGAAAGCCGAATCGCGGTGTTGTTGCCACAACTGCGTGGCGGCGGGCCAAAAAAATCGTCGCCATAGGGCTCGTCCTGAAATAAGTTACCGATCGTAGTTCAAAAAAGCCCGGCATTTTGAAAATGCCGGGCTTTTAATTCGGAAAATTATTTCAGGACGAGCCCCTAACAACGCAACCGTTGTATGATCGGGCTATGAAAAATATTTTACTGGGCTCGCATATGAGCATTGCGGGCGGCTATTACAAGGCGGTCGAGGAAGCGCGGCGGCGCGGCTGCGACGTGGTGCAAATTTTCACCAAGAACAACAGCCAATGGCGGGCCAAACCGCTCACCGACCAGGACGCCCAACTGTTTCAAGACGCGCTGCGCGAGCAGCGTATCCAACATCCGTTGGCGCATACTTCGTATTTGATCAATCTGGCGAGCGTTTCCCCGGAGCTTTGGAAAAAATCGGTAGACGCCTATGTGGAGGAAGTTCGCCGAGCGCACCATTTGGGCGTGCCGAATTTGGTTTTGCATCCTGGAGCGCACACCACCGCCACGCCCGAGGAAGGCTTGGCGAATGTTGTTCGAGGTTTGAATGAAGCCCACCGCCGCACCGCCAAAACGCCCACGCGTTGTTTGCTGGAAAACACCGCTGGCCAAGGCACGACGCTCGGCCGCCGCTTCGAGGAATTGGCCGTCATTCTTTCGGGCGTGCGGCGGCCGGAGCGGGTTGGCGTTTGTATCGACACCTGCCATTTGTTCGCGGCGGGATATCCGCTGTCGTCAAAACAAGATTACGACAACACCATGGCGGAGCTCGACGACCTCATCGGCATTGACCAAGTGAAGGCCATTCACTTGAACGACAGCAAACGCGCGTTGGGCTCTCGGGTTGATCGCCACGAACACATCGGTCGCGGCGAAATGGGCTTGGCGCCTTTTCGCCACTTGCTCAACGATCCTCGCTTCGCGGAAACGCCCATGTATCTGGAAACCAAAAAAGGCGAACACGAAGGCCGCAGTTGGGACGAAATCAACCTCGAAACGCTGCGCCGCTTGATCAAGAAGTAAGTGTGTCGGAAATTTCGCGGCGGGTTCCGATTCCGTTCCCTTGCATGATGCATGGCGATGAGAGCAAGGCGGAGCGGTTTTCGTCTCCCCGCAACGGCGCGCCGCCTTTCAGCCAACGCGTTACATGGGCGCGATGCGTCGTGAACCGACGTCGGTGGTGAGCAGCACGTGGGCGTCGAAACTTTCCGCGAGCAACTGATTCTTTACGGCTTGTTGGGCGGGGGCGTCCCACAGATTATTGAACTCCCAGGGGTCCTCTTCAAGATCATACAGTTCGCCCAGCGCGCGGCCATGATACACGACCAACTTGTATCGCCGCGTGCGGTGCATGGTGGCGAACACGCCCGTTCCGCCGGTGAAATGCGGATCGAGCGCATCGAAATACTCGCTGCGGACAAACTCGCGCAAGTGATGCGGCGAAGCCTCTCCTCGCAAAATGGGCAGTAAACTTTTTCCCTGCATGGTTTCCGGCGCCGCAACGCCCGCCAGCGCCACAATCGTGGCGGTTTTGTCGAGCAGCTCCACCAGGGCGTCGCTCGCCAAACCCGATTCAAAATGACCCGGCCAGGAAAAGATCAGCGGCACGCGAACCAAGCCCTCGTAAAATCGGCAGCCCTTTTGCAGCAAGCCGTGATCTCCCAGTGTTTCACCGTGATCACTGGTGAAAATAACCACCGTGTTTTCTCGCTGGCCGGTTTGATCGAGCACATCGAGAATGCGCGCGAATTGGTCGTCGATCTGGGCGATCATCGCGTAATATTTAGCCTGGATTTCCTTGGCGTTGATTTCTTCCGGCCGCCGGGCCGAACCTTGGAAATCGATCTCCCGCAGACGATGCTGTTGTTCAAGATCGGTCTCTTGAAAATGAGGACCGGGCATGGCGTCGATATCGAAACGGTCAAGATAACTGCGCGGCGGAATGAACGGCGGGTGCGGGTCGTAGATGTTCACGCTCAGCAACCAGGGGCCATCGTGCTCTTGACGAATAAATTCGATCGAGCGGTCCGACGCCCAAGTGGTTTGGTGCAACTCCGTGGGCACGCGGTCTTCACTGTTGCGCAGCTCATCAAGGTTGGCGCCTTTCCGCCGGACCCAATCGGCGTAGTCGTGCCCGACGGGCCAATCGTCGCGCGGGGCGTGGCTGAATTTCCAAAAACGGTAACCGTCGTCGAGCCTGGGTTCGGTGCGATGCCCGGAGCTTTGCAAGTGGAACTTGCCGACCATGCCGCAATCGTATCCGGCGTCGGCGATCAACTTGGAAACCAAGGGGGGCGAAGCGGGAAAGGTTTCGTTGCCGTTGCGCGTGTTGTGAACGCGCGAAGGGTACAAGCCGGTCATGAAACTGGCTCGGCTGGGCGTGCAAATCGGGCTTTGGCAATAAGCGTGCGTGAAGGCCGCGCCCTCGCGCACCAGTTGGTCGATGACCGGTGTTTGCACGAAAGGATTTCCCAACGCGCCAATCGTGTCGAAGCGTTGTTGGTCGGTGCAGTACCAAAGGATGTTAGGACGTTTCTCAGTCATGTTAACGAGATGCTTTTCGTTGTTGGTTCGCTCGGAAACGCCGCCATTGTGGCCAGAGCAGCAACACAAATGCGAGCGACAAAAAGAGCAACGACAGCGGCCGCTGCACGAGCGGCAAGTAGCTGCCGCCGGAAATCATCAGCCCGGCGCACAGGTGTTCCTCCGCGATCGGGGCCAGAATAAAACCGACCACCAAGGGCGAAAGCGGAATCCGGCGCTTCTCCAAGATAAAGCCGAACACGCCGAATAGGAACATCACGCCGACATCGAACGGCCGGTTGTAAATCGCATAAGAGCCGATCACGCAACAGGCCAGAATAATGGGCAACAAAATCGCCCGCGGCGCGTAGATCAACTTCGCCAGCCATCCCACGGACGCCACCATGAAAAAGAACATGAAGAAGTTCGCCACCAAGAACGCCGCGATAATCGTATTCACCTCGAACGGATTGTTGGTAAACAACAGCGGGCCCGGTTGCAGGCCGTGAATGACAAGAGCGCCGAGAAGAATGGCGTCGATCACGCTGCCGGGAATGCCCAACGCGATGAGTGGAATCAGCGCACCGCCAATGGTGGCGTTATTCGCCGCTTCCGAGGCGACCACGCCGGCGTCGCAACCTTGGCCGAACTGTTCAGGATGCTTCTAACTGTTCTTGGCGGCCGAATAAGCCACCACTGAGCCGATGTTGGCCCCAATTCCCGGCAAGATGCCGATCCAGGAACCAAGCAGCGACGAACGCACCATGTTCACCGCCTGTTCTTTCCATTGGCTCAGGCTGAGGAACATGCCGCGCCGACTGACGGGAATCGGCGCCATCGGCGAATCAATGCTCAGCACATCTTTAATGATTTGGCTCAAGGCAAACAGGCCGATCAACACCGGCAGCAAGCTAAAGCCATCGTTCAGTTGAACAAAACCGCCGGTCAAGCGAACTTCGCCCAAAGGCGATGTGCCCGGCATGGAAGCCAACACGCCCAAACAGCCGGCGAAAATACCGGCCAGCGGCGATTCCTCCGAAAGCGACGCCACCAACACAACCGCGGTCATCACCAAGGCGAAGAAATCGAAGGGGCCGAGTTGGGTCGACCAATCGGCCATCGGACGGGCCAACGTCCAGAGAAACATCCAGGAAATCAAGCCGCCCACCAGCGACGCCGTAATTCCCAACCCCAACGCGCGGCCGGGGTTGCCGTTGCGAGCCATGGGGTAGCCGTCGAGCGTGGTCATCATGGAAGCCGGCGTGCCCGGCATGCGCAGGAGCGTGGCGGTGATCAACCCGCCGCTGACCGACCCCACATACATCGCGACCAGCAAAATCAGGGCGTCGGCCCCTTCCATTTGGAAGGTGAGCGGAATCGTGAGCGATATGAGCATCGCGCCGGTGAGCCCCGGAATGGCCCCCACGACAATCCCCAACGTGGTCCCCAAGGCCAGGAGCGCCAGAGGCCACGGCTGAAAAAGATACGCACAAGCTGACACAAACTCTTGCATGACAACACACGTTCAAAGGTGGATGTTCAAAGGTCGGCGTTCATTGGTCGGCGTTCATTGGTCGGCGTTTACAAATCGATGACGAATAACTGGGTGAACAACAGATGAAAAACGACGCCCGCCGCCGCCGCCGAAACGACCAACGTGGGAAGCTGCCGGCGGCGCCATTGCGAGAGCACGCCGCCGGTGAGAAAGACAAACAACGCGGTGGACGCGCCCAACGGCGCCCAATGCCGCGTTACGCTGGCGGCGTACAGCGAAACCAAGAGCACGCACAACGCCAACATGGTTCTCGCTTTTTTCGTCTGGGATGGGTTCTCTTGCTTTGTGGCGGGCGTACGGCGCCGAACGCGTTGCCAAAACACCGGCGCGCCGGTGAGCAGCGCCAGGGCGCCAATCCAGAATGGCAAGTTCGGCAAGGGGAGCGTCGCGCGCGAATCGACGGCGGCTATTTCGTCGTTCGCCTGTTGCAGATGCCGCCGCAGGGCGTCGCCCGAAATAACGATAGGATCGATTCTGAATTCCTCCAAGGTGGCGCGCATCGATGTGGTCTGCATGGCGGCGATGAGCGCTTGTGCGAACACATCGGCTCGCTGGGAAGGCGTATCCTTGGGCATCCACCAGTAATGCACGATGCTCTGCACGACGTCGACGCCCTGTTCTCGGGCCGTGGGAATGTTAGGTGCGTGGCGATGGCGCTGCTTGCTGAGTATGGCCAAGGCGCGAATGCCTGCTGCCTGAAAACGGTCGAATTCGCTCAGGGAGAATGTCGTGACCGCGACATGCCCTCCCTTGAGGGCGGCGAATCGGCTGGGTCCGTCGCCGCTTTGTACAAAACGCAGGCGGGCCTTTTTGTAGGCGCGTTGCAGCAGCAGACCGGCGAAATGCGTCGGCGCGCCCATGTTGACCGCAAACGTGATTTCATCGGGCCGGCGGCTGGCGGCTTCCAGCATTTCAGGCAACGATTCAAACGGGCTGTCGTCGCGCACCGCGACCAACATCGCCGATTCGCCCGTCGCCACGACCGAGCGAAACGCCTCGGGACCATAATTCACCTTGGCGGCGTATTTGGCTGTTAGAATGGCGTCGTGCAGCAGCAGCACGGTGTAGCCGTCGGGCTTTTCATTCTTGACGCGGCGGCTGCCAATCGTGCCGCTGGCGCCGCCCACGTTAATGATCACCAATGGTTGGGGAAGGAGATGATGTTCCTCCACCGCCGCTTTCATAATGCGGGCGAAGGTGTCGCTGCCGCCGCCCGGCGTGAACGGCACGACCACCTTGATGGGCCGGTTAGGATACGCCGCCGGAGCTTTGCCGTACGCACCCGGCAACGGCCAAACGCACGCCAAGCAACATACGATTGCGAGGCAATAGGCTGCGATCCATTGCCTGGGAAAGGCGCCTTTGAAATACATGGGAACAGTCCCGAAATTACCTACCGAATTAAAAGCCCGGCATTTTGAAAATGCCGGGCTTTTTTGAGCTACGGTCGGGAACTTATTTCGGGACTGGTCCATAGCGTATTTTTTTCCGTGAATCCCACACTCTGTAACTGCTTAGGCGAGCGGCGGAAAATAACTTACCCGCCTACGCGGAAATGACCGTTTGCTGATTCACTCGCTTGCGCTTCGTGCTTGTATTAGATAAATTTCCATCTGCCGCTCGCCGTAACACTCTGTAATCGCCTACTTGAACCAACCGGTGCGATAGAAGCCCCACAGCATTGCCGAGGCGATTGCCGCCATGACCGCGAGAACGCCATAGTACCCCAACTCCCAACCCAGTTCCGGCATATTGCGAAAGTTCATGCCATAAATGCCGGTGAGCAATGTCAAGGGGATAAAGATCGTCGAAATAATGGTCAGCAGCCGCAGCCGCTCGTTGGTTTTATTTTGGAGTTGGAGTTGGCGCCCTTGGTGGATCGCGTTTAAGTGTGCGAGTTGGCGGCCGACCGAGCGCGAGGCGTGATCCAGGTGTGAGAAGGCGTCGCGGAAGTAGTCGTTCAGTCCTTCGATATTAAACGCTTCGGATTCAATCGTTTGGAGTACACCCACGCAATAAAGCTGATCTTCAAACGTGGCCGCCAGCCGGGTGAGACGCCGTTTGAGCGACAGTGTTTGTTCGGTCAGATCGTCTTCGTCTTTTTGTTCGGGCCAGTCGTCCAACTGGTTGATCGCATCGCGAGCGCGGAGGGTGAAGGCCATGCCTTGGTCGATCAGGTGGTCGAGAATTTGATATAGAATGGCCGATGTGCTTTCACCGTGAAAGCGCATCCCGTCGCTGTAGTGTTCGATCACCATCTCGAGCGCGGGGACGGCCTCTTCGTGCAGCGTGATGATCCGACCCGGCATGCACACGACCCACAAAAAAGCATGATGTTCGGCGTCCCAACGCGTTTGCGTGGGCAGGCCGAGAAAGAGCGATTTTCCGTAAGCCACCAACCGCGACGCGGGGGTTGGGTCGAGACAGGCCTCCACCGCCAGCGGATGAATTCCCAACGACGCCAGCAGTTGTTCCGTCGAAGCGTGGTCGCCGCGGCGCAGGTCGATCCAACAGGCGTCGCGGGCGCCGCTGCTCGGCGCAAGCACCTCGTCGAGCGAGCAACTCTCGATGTATCGTTCTTTGTTGAGCCGAAAGGTTTGATATTTCATGGCTGTGGTATTTCCCGCTCGCCTTACGTCGGTTTTCTCGTTGCTGGAGAATGATGCGGAACCGGCAAATACTCCACCATCGGCAGGTGCTTGACCGGCTGCGGGTAGAGCGTCATCAGCTTCATGAATTCTTCGGGCATCTGATCGCTAACACACAAACCGAATTCCTTGGCGTCTTCATACGTGATGGCGTGGTCGTGTGTCCAACGGCCCTCGGAAAGCATGGTCGCCAATGCATCGGCCTTCTCCGCGGCGTACTTATCGGCCAGCAGTTCGCGCAGGCTAGCTCTGACTTGCCTGATTGCCTTTTCGGCTTGGTCGGCCAAGATCAGAGATTCGTCGTCTATTCGCTCGATCGGCTTTTCTTGCACCAACTTGAGCAGCGACGCCGCTGGAAAACGGCCCAACTGAGGATCGACCGGCCCCAGCACCGCATGAGGACTCAACACGATTTGATCGGCCGCCAGCGCGATCAGCGTTCCGCCAGACATCGCGTAGTGAGGCACAAAAACCGTGACCTTGCCAGGATGCTTGTGGATCGCACGGGCGATTTGCAGCGCCGCCAGCACCAAACCGCCCGGCGTGTGCAACACCAGATCGACCGGAACATCGGGGTCGGTCATGTGGATGGCTCGCAAAACCTCCTCGCTGTCGTTGACATCAATATATTTCACCAGCGGGAAGCCGAGAAAGGCCATGGTCTCTTGGCGATGGGCGAGAAGAATCACACGGGATTTGCGTTTTATCTCAATTCTAACCAACAGCAGCGTGCGAGCTGCGTCTAGCAGCCGCCTCGAAATGACTGGCTGCATCATGACGAGCACGAAGAACAGCCAAAACAGATTCGAAGTATTCATTACTTTTCCTTACCAAGGATGCCTTACCTTACCAACCACGGCCCCAGGCATGCTCGACGCAATCTTCATCGGCATGGCACGGCGCGCGCTCGGCCGGCGGCCGCAGAAAGAGTGCGAATAGGAGCGTTCCGGCGAGGAAGCCGCCAACATGCGCCCAAACGGCGATGCCGCCGGCTCCAGAGCCTGCCGAGAGCGACCACAAGCCGCTGACAAACTGCAACAAAAACCAATAGCCCAAATAGAACACTGCCAGAAAATCAAAAAAGAAGGGGAAAATAAAAATCGGTATCACGACGATCACCCGAGATTTCGGAAACATCATCAAGTATGCGCCCATCACGCCGGCAATCGCGCCGGAGGCGCCAATCACGGGCAACGTCGAATCCGCGTTCACAACCGTATGCACCACCCCCGCGGCAAGTCCGCTAAGCAAATAGAACACCAGATATCGCAGCGGCCCCATTTGGTCTTCCACGTTCCGGCCGAAAACGGCCAGCGTCCACATATTGCCCACGATGTGCAACAGCCCGCCGTGCAGAAACATGCTGGTCAGAAACGGCCAATAGGCATGCAGCGGGTAGCCAACCTTTTCCGCCCAATCGGGATGCGTGAACCTCGCCGGCACCAGACCAAACAAAAAGCTGATCTGCTCGAGATGTTCCTTGGACAGGTCGGCTTCCAGCAAGAAAACCAAGGTGTTGACGCCAATGATCAGCCAAGTGACAACCGGAACGTGGCGGGCGAAAATGGTCGTTTGCAAAGGAAACATGGGGGGGTCGTTCGTCGTGGTAAGACGGCCAAGGAATCGTCCTGAAATAAGTTACCGGTGGTGCTTCAGAAAAGCCCGGGATTTTCAAAACGCCGGGCTTTTAATTCGGCATGGAAATTCAGGACTATCTCCCAAGTTGAAATCGGAAAATCTAGGCATCAAAAAAACAACGGCTTCCGCTGCAAGGTTACGGCTTGACCGCTAGCACGATCTCGACCACGACCCACATATGTTCGAGGTCTACCTGCCGGATCTCGAAACCGGCTGCTTCAATGGCGCGCCGCACGAAAACGGGGCGGCAGTCCATCAGGTTGGGGAAATGTTTGTGCGTCCATTCATAGGCCTTCATGGTGATGCCCTGCTTGCCTTCTTTCGAGAGCGCCACGACCACCAAACGCCCTCGCGGCTTGAGCACGCGTTTCCATTCGGCCAAAACCTGGGGGATTTCGGGGGTGTCGAACAACTCAAATGTGAAGCTGGTGAAGACGCCATCCAGTGAGTTGTCGTCGTAAGGTAGTGTTTCAGCGTCGCCGCAGATCAGCTCCACCCGATCAGACAAACCTTCGCGTTGGAGTAACTCGCTGGTGAGTGTCACCATTTCCTCGGAAATATCGACGCCGAAGATCTTGCCGGTCGGACCCACCGCCCGCGCCAGTTCAACCAGACTATGCCCGGTGCCGAATCCCACCTCCAAAATATGTTCGCCCGGTCGCGGGGCCAGTTTTTGCAAACCCTTCTCCCGCATTGGCTGTTCGGAGCGTTCCGCCAGAAGATCGTACACCTTGGCGATTTTGTTGTAATAGGCCTTCGTTTCCCCTTTGGATTGGAAAATCCGCAAGACTCCCGGTTCGTAATCGTTGACGTCCGACGACATAACGCTGCGGCTCCTCTGCGAGGGTTGATACGCTGGGTTTGCTCCAAGATCAGACATCTCTCTGCGCTACTCTTTGTACCGCCACACGTTCTTCACCTCCAGCGGGAGCACGCGCCGCCGGCCGTGTTACTACCGAAATGGGGGGCCTCAAAAAAACCATAAAATAGATATCGGCTCCCTGAACCTTGCCGGCGCGGGCTGCGTACGTCAGAATGTTTTCTAGACGTGCGGCAGATGAGGATTACCCTAATACAAGCACGAAGCGCAAGCGAGTGAATCAGCAAACGGTCATTCTCTCGCAGGCGGGAACCCAAAAAAAACTCACGGACTCCCGCTACGTGCGGGTAAGTTATTTTCCGCCGCTCGCCTTAGACCATAAACCGCATACTGAAAACCTGGCTCCCATTTCGGGAATCAACCCCTCCCCTCGTTTTTTCAAGGAGCTTTCCATGTTGCGAACCGTTCTGCTTTCATTGACGACTGTTTTGTTGGTCGCCGGCGCCGCCTTGGCAGCCGACGTTCAAGTTGGCGACAAAGCGCCCTCCTTCAGCGGCTTGGTCGGCGTCGACGACAAAGCCCATGGCCTAGCCGACTTCAAGGATTCAGACGTCGTCGTCGTGGCGTTTACCTGCAATATCTGCCCGGTTGCGGTGGCTTACGAAGATCGCTTCGCCGCCTTCTCGAAGAAATACGCCAAGAAGGGCGTGAAGTTCGTCGCGATTAACGTCAGCCGCCGTGAAGACTTGGCCGCGATGAAAATCCGCGCTGAGGAAAAAGGGTTCAATTTCCCTTACCTGCGCGACGACACCCAGGCCGTTTCCAAGAGTTACGGCGCCCGCGTGACGCCGCACATTTTCGTGTTGGGCAAAGACCGCACGGTTCAATACATTGGCGCCTTCGACAACAGCATGGCCAAGCCGACGGAAAATTTCGTCGCCAACGCCGTCGACGCCGTATTGGCGGGCAAAACGCCCCAGCGAACGAAATCGCGTGCGGTCGGTTGCGGCATCCAGTGGAAACGCTAGGGCGTCGCGGAAGAATGCCTTCCCGATTTGATATTCAAGCAGAAAAGCCCGGCGTTTCCAAAACGCCGGGCTTTTAGCGATCGGCTTTCTTTCTGTACATTTGTTTTGAGGTGTCTGATATGTTGTGTCGTTGGGTTCTGCTGTTGGCGGTCGTCGTTTTCGTGGGCTGCAACTCCTCAAAACAGGTTGCAGCCCCGCTTCCGGAGGCGTCTGAGCAAACGCCGGCTGGGCAAACATCGCCACAGATTGCGGCGGACGAAAGCACGCTCACCGCCGAGAACGCGGAGCAACCCGAAATCGCGCCGATCACATTAGTCGTGGCCGACGCCCAGCAGTACGCGGAAGTGATTCGGAAGCACAAAGGCAAAATCGTGCTGGTCGATTTTTGGGCCACATGGTGTACGCCTTGTGTCAAGCAGTTCCCCCATACGGTTGAACTCAGCAAAAAATATGCGGGCGAGGTAGCGGTTGTTTCGGTGAGTCTGGACGTTCCCGAAACCGATCAGGCGCGGGTTTTGAAGTTTTTGAAAAATCGGGGCGCGGCGTTCGATAATTTGATCAGCGCATTGGGCGCGGGGGAAGCGAGCGCCGAGGCGTTCGACATAGAATCGGGCGTGCCTCACTACAAAATCTATGATCGGGAAGGCCAACTGTTCGCCGCCTTTTCGGCCGACCCCGATTCGCCGCCGCTGCCCGAAGTGATCGACCTCAAACTGCACGAACTCTTGGGCGAGAAATGATCGCGTCGGGGCTTCTCGAGCGCGGGCGGGCGTTATTCTTTTTCTTTTTCGGAGAGCCCTAAACGCGACAACCAACGTCCTCGCCCGGCGGCTGTTTTTTTATCTGCTGCTTTCTTGCTGGCGTCTTCCGTTGGTTCGGCGGACTGTTTGCCTTTTAGTTTGAGCTGATGACTTTGTTCGTCTAGTTCGGAACGCTCGCGCGCCAGTTTGGCTCGCTCGAGCGAGATCTCGACCTCGGCCTTGCGCAGTTTTTCATTTAGTTCCTCCTTGACGGCCTTCAGATTTTCTCGCTCTTGCACGATAAGTTCGTCTTGATCCAACATTTGAGCAATGGCGTGGGCGCCAACCGCAACGTCTCCGATGTTGCCCGATTGCTCTTTCAACACACGTTCCAATTCGGCGAGTTGTGCGTCTTTCGCGGCGATCAGGCGGTTGGTGTTCTGGATGGTCTCTTCGATGCTCAGTCGATTCTTTTTCTGTTCCTCGTCGTTTTCATCGAACTCATCGTCGAGCCTCTTCAGCATGCGCCGTTTTTGAGCTTCCCAGTCAAGACCGGTATCGGAGGGGGCGGAGGGGGCGTCGTTCGAGACCAGGTCTTCCTTGAGGCGGGCGTTTTGTCGCTTGAGATCGCGCACGTCGTCCATGGCCATTTCCATGCGGCGTTGCAGGTCTTCGAAGTCGTCCTGCGGCACGGCCGAACCTTCGGCCGTTGCGCTTAGCGAGGCCTCTAACTCCGTCGCCAACAAATCTCGCTCGGCTTTTAATTGCTTCGCTTCCTGCGCGGCCTTTTCTCCTTCCGCCACCAGCAGAAGCAACTCTTGCATTTCTTGCTGCAATTCACTCACTTGCTGGTCGGAACAAGATGACGATGCCGCGCCGCTTTCAACAGCGGCCAGTTTCTCCAGCAGTTCATCTCGTTCCGCTTGCAACGTGTCAATCGTCGATTGCAGTTCGCTGAACTCTTGAATTTGCTTGTCTTTGTCGGCTAGGTCGTGGGCTAACTTTTTCAGTTCGATTTGGAGTTCGTTCGACTGCTGCTCCGATTCCGAACGCGACTGCCGCATCGTTTCTTCAGCAGCGGCGGCCTTGCTGCGTAATTCAGCCTGTTCGGCTTTGAACGCGGCAAGTTCCTGCGAGGTGTTTTCGCTTTCGGCGGCGAGTCCCTTCAGACGCTCCAACTCGATTTTCAATTCGTACGACTGCTGCTCCGATTCCGTCGACGACTGCCGCATCGTTTCTTCAGCAGCAGCGGCCTTGCTGCGCAACTCGGCCTGTTCGGTCTTGAGCGAGGCCAGCTCTTGCTTCGTTTTTTCGCCTTCGGCGGCGACTCCGCGGAGACGCTCCAACTCGATTTTCAGTTCGGCGAGTTGATCGGCGACGGCCCGCCGCTGGTCGAGCGCCTCGCGCAAGCGGGCAACTTCATCCAGGAGTTTACGCTGCGCCGCCTCACTTTCACTGGAAGCGGTGCGGGCGTCTTCGTGCGATTGCACGAGTTGCCGGCGCGCCTCATCGATTTCGTGGCGAAGTTTCTCGCATTCCCGCCGAGCCGCTTCCTTGTCGTTCGTCGCCTGCGCTTGCAAGGCTGTCAAGGCCGATTCCTTGTCGGTGATTTCCGCCATCGCTTGCGCGACCGCTTCTCTCTCCGACCGCAACGTGTTGCGCTCGCTACGCAGGTGTTGCGCTGTTGTGCTGCGCAGACGTTTGGTGTCGGATACAAGCTGCACCAGCGCTGATTCGCGTTCGGAAAGGGCGTCGTTCCATTCCTCTTGAGAACGCCGGCGATCGGCCAGTTGTTTTTCCGCTTCGCTTAACCGCTGGTTTTTCTCCTCCAATCGCGTTCGTTCGACCAGCACCTGCTCCTCCCGATCTTGCAACGCACGCGTTTGCTCTTCCAGTTCGCGCTGCTTGCTTTCCGAACGGTTTCGCGACTCCTCGGCGTGTTGTTTTAAGATCGCGAGCTGCTGTTGGACATCGGCCAGCAACTCACTTTGGCGAGTTCCCACTTCCGCCTGATTTTGCTCCCAGTGTGCTTGGAGTTCGATGAGTTCATCGTGCAGTTGCGAGAGTTGCCCCCGCTGCTGCTCGATACTTTGCTGCTCGGCGAGCATACTCTTTTGGAGCGTTTCAAGCGTGGCTCGCTCGGAGGCGATCTGGACACGCTCCGTTTCCAGATGGGAGCGTTTTTCTTCCAGCGAGGCGTGGTGGTCGTCTGTGGCGCGCTGTTGCTGGGCGGCGGTTTCCTGTTGCTGGGCGACCGTTTGGTGTTGCCGCTCCAGGTCGGAACGTTCGTCCTCCAACGCAGCCGAGACACGCGCTAGTTCTTCGGCGATGATCGCATCGATGGTCGCGAGGCGGTCTTTTTGGGAGTCAAAAATATCGCGGACGCGGCTCTGCTGTTCTTCCAGGGTGCGCAGCATGGCCTCGCTCGAATTGCCTTCGGTGGTTGTGGCGAGGTGTTCTTCCATGGCGTTCAAACAAAGGGGCGCATCGCTGAGTGCGACCACGTGAGAACCGGCGGCAGGCTCGTGGGCGCGTAGCTTCCTACGGTTGATATAGGCCACAATCGAAGTTCAGTCAAAACGGCAATGCATAAGCCGCCGGATAAATTCGGCGGCGGGGCGGCAATGTCTTCCTGGAGCCGGCAACGGACGTTCTGGGGGAAACGGCCGTACAGTCTGCATAATCGGCGCCGGCGCGCGTTTGAATAAACAAAGGCCTGACACAGAGGCGATGGTGTTTTGTCCGACGGCCTGGGAAGTCCATCGTACGGGTGGTCCGAAAAATCGCGGCCTCGGAGGGGGGTGTCACTGGCCAATGGAAGGGCGTTGTAGGTGGCCTCCATGATTTTGTGTATAAACGACGGTGCAGAACCGCAAGTCGTTGCTCCCGCCTTCGCCTGAAATGTCCCTCCGGCCCGACCATGCCGCCGCCCGATTCCCCGCCCATGCCGCCACAGCGCCCGCCGCATGAAATGCTTTATCAGCCTCAGTTGGGCTGCCTGCTGTTGACCGGGGTTTTGCTGGGAATGTGCATTCTTCCCCAAGTGGTGGTGGGAATGCTGCAGACCGTGCTGGAAAAATTACACCTCTACCCCATGTTGGCGCCCTTGTTGCTTTTGGGGGTATTACTGGGCGGACTGATCAACATACCTCTGTATCGATTCCCTCGCGACGAGGAACAATTCGTTCCCGGAAGCCCTTTTTGGGGACTGGTGGGCTGGCCTCAGGCCAGTCGGGCTGGTTTTGAATCGATTTTGGCGGTGAATGTGGGCGGCTGCTTGTTCCCGCTCGCGATCATGATGTACGAACTAACGATCATGCTCCAGGCGCCGCCGCCGGCGCGTTGGGCGCTGCTGGCTGCCGTGCTGGTGAATATCGCGGTCTGCTACTTCGTCGCCAAACCGATCGCCGGACTGGGAATCGCCCTGCCGGCCTTTACGTCGCCCGCCGTGGCGGTGGCCATCACCTGGCTTCTCCTCTGGCACGACGATTACGCCCTCATTCGGGCGCCGGTCGCTTTTATCGCCGGGGTTTGCGGACCTCTCATCGGCGCCGACTTACTGCACCTCCGAGATATTCGCAAAATTTCGGCGGGTTTGGTTTCGATTGGCGGCGCCGGTACTTTTGATGGAATTGTCATTTCCGGGATGTTGGCGGCTTTGGTGGTTTGAATTCTCGACACCGCCCCTTCGAGTCGTGCTATAATCGGGGGTGTTTGCAGCGGCTTTGCCAATTATGCCGGAGCCGCTTGCGGGATAGTTCTCATACCTATCGGTCCCGAGGTCGTAACACTGCGGCGAGATATTTTTCCGTAGTGGGATGCGACCGTGAAGGAGTAACACCATGTTTTGTTGTCGCTTTGTAGTTTCCCGCCTTTCGCTAGCCGTGATGATCGCTGGTCTGCTTTCGGCGGGCGTTGTGGCGCATGCGGAAGATGAATCGCTCGCCAAGCATAAACGCTGGGTGACATCGCTGGCCTACTCTCCCGATGGCGCCCTGCTGGCGACCGTTGGCGGCGAGAGCCTGCTTTACCGAGCTGGCGATGTCCTACTTTGGAACGCAAAAACCGGCGCTCGCGTGGCCACGCTCCAAGGCCACGACACCTGCGTTTGGTCGGTCGCCTTTTCTCCCGGCGGCGGCTCTCTCGTGACCAGCGGATACGACGGCAAGGTGATCGTCTGGGATGTCGCTTCCGGCAAGCCGCGAGCCACGATGGCAGGTAAAAAAGGTTGGGTGCGAAGCGTGGCTATTTCCGCCGATGGTTCGCACATCGCGGCCGCCGGCGAAGACGGAATCGTTCGCGTTTGGAGTTGGGGGCTTGATGGCCTGGGACCAGTCAAGGAAATCAAGGCGCACGACGCCGCCGTGTATGCGGTCGCGTTTTCTCCCGATAGCTCCAAGCTGGCCACCGCCAGCACCGACAAAACGGCCAAGCTCTTTGATCTGGCTTCCGGGAAAGAGTTGGCCAAAATGGAAGGCCACGCCGACGCCGTGTTGGCGATCGCTTTTTCACCGGACGGAAAAACCATTGCCACCGGCGCCGCCGACCGAAAAATCAAACTCTGGGGACTCGACGGCAAGGAAAAAGCCACGCTTGCCGGCCATAAGGATTGGGTTGACGGTTTGGCCTTCTCCAAAGACGGGACCATGCTCGCCAGCGCCGGCCAAGACCGCACCGCTCGCCTCTGGGATATCAAAAAATTGGCGCCCGCCGGTATCGACGAATTCAAGACCACCGTCTGGATGGTGGCTTTCTCGCCCGACGGCAAGAATGTTGCCGTGGGCAGCCACGGCGGTCCCATTCGCGTGTTGGATGTCGCCGTTTCCTTGAAAGAGGGCGTGGCAAAAATCGCGGCCGAGAAAAAAGCAGCCCAAGAAAAAGCGGCAGCCGCGAAAATAGCTGCGGAAAAAGCCGCCAAGGAAAAAGCCGAAGCTGAAATGGCCGCCAAGGTAGCCAAGGAGAAAGCGGCCAAGGAAGCCAAGGAGAAAGCTGCGAAAGAGAAAGCCGCCAAAGAAGCTAAAGAGAAAGCCGCCAAAGAAGCTAAAGAGAAAGCCGCCAAGGAAAAGGCTGCGAAAGAGAAAGCCGCCAAGGAAGCCAAGGCGAAGGCGGCAAAAGATAAAGCTGCTGCCGACAAAGCTGCTGCTGACAAAGCTGCTGCTGACAAAGCCGCTGCCGACAAAGCCGCTGCCGATAAGAAGAACGAAAAAGCCGAATGACGACCGACGCGTTACCGTTGGCCGCAGGCTTAAAAAGAGCGTAACGATTGACATCCGCACTGGCGGACGAGAAGCCCGGCATTTCCAAAATGCCGGGCTTCTTTACGTTGGTGCGCCAGAGACGCGGCGCTGGAGTGTTACGCTTCGGCCGCTATCTGAAGGCAATGCCAACGGCTTATAGCGCGCCCACTTTGGCGATGAGGTCGGCGGTGCGGCTGCTGTAGCCCCATTCGTTGTCGTACCAACTCACCACCTTGACGAATGTACCCGTAACTTCCTTATCGTCGGGCTTGGCCAATTCGCCCACGACTTGCGTGAAGTCCTTGGCGAAAATCGAACTGTGAGGGTCGCCAATGATATCGGTGGAAACCAGCGGATCATCGGTGTATTTCAGAATGCCCTTGAGCGGCCCTTCGGCGGCGGCTTTGATTGCGGCGTTCACCTCGCTGGCCTTGACTGCTTTTTTCAGATTGACAACCAAGTCGACCACGCTGCCGGTCGCGACCGGCACCCGCATCGCGATGCCGGTGAGTTTTCCCTGCAATGCGGGAATGACAAGGCCCACGGCTTTGGCGGCGCCGGTCGATGTGGGAATGATGTTTTGCGCCGCGCTGCGGGCGCGGTACAAATCGCTATGCGGCATATCTTGCAGGCGTTGATCGTTGGTGTAGGCATGCACGGTGGTCATCAACCCCGATTCAATGCCGAACGTTTCGTGCAAGACTTTCGCCACCGGCGCCAAGCAGTTGGTGGTGCAACTGGCGTTGGAAATACATTTGAGTTTGGCGTTGAGTTGGTCGTCGTTGACACCCAAAACGCAGGTCAAATCGGCGCCGTCCTTGGCCGGCGCGCTGAGCACGACGCGCTTGGCGCCGGCCTTGAGGTGCGAATCGTAGCCGGGTTTCTCCTTGGTGGCCCGGGCGGTGAAAAAGCCGGTGCTTTCCACCACGACATCAACACCCATCTTGCCCCAAGGCAGTTTGGCGGGGTCGCGCTCCGACAACGCCTTGATTTTCACGCCGTCGACAATCAAATGGTCGTCGTCGTACGTGACTTCACTAGCGAACCGGCGGTGCGTGCTGTCGTATTGGAGCAGCATACGGAGGGTTTTGTTGTCGGTCAGGTCGTTGACCGCGACCACCTCGAATTCATCACGGCGAGCAAAAAGGTTGCGGAAAGTTAAACGTCCGATACGTCCAAAGCCGTTAATGGCAACTCGAATAGCCAAGGTAAAACTCCTAAAGGGGGGTGATTCAAGCGAAGCCGAAAACCCACCGGCCGCTCCACTAAAGAGGCCGAAATTATAATGGCCGACCCGCCAACCAGCAACCGGCGGACCGACGGCGTTCGCTCGAAAAAACGGAATTCGCCCGATTTTTCGCAATAAATCGCTGCTCTTGCGCGAGTCATTACTTGAGAAACCGGCAAGCGGAGCACCGATGAGCGAACTGTCTAGGAGATTGGCCGATGGAGAGCGCGAGGCCTTCGCGGAACTCTACGACGCCTGCGCCGACCGCGTGCATCATTACCTTGCCGTCCGGCTTCGTTCGTATGACGACGCCAGCGACGTGCTGCACGAATCGTTCCTTCGTCTGGCTCGTTCGCACGAGAAATTCGAGCAGGTGGAAAACCCCATCGCCTACGTTTTCGGCGTGGCCAAAAACGAAGCGGCGCGGCACGCCGCGCAGCGAGAACACGAAAAAAAGAAACGTCAAAAACGTAGCGAACAACAAGCCAACCCGCTGCTGTACGAACCGGCGGAGAACGATTTGGAGGTTGGCGAAACGGCCAGCCGCTGATTCTGAGAAAAATCAGCCAAGGTTTCACGGTCTATTCCGTGGGACGCAACAGGAAGGACGACGGTGGTTCGTTTGACCAGCTACTCGATACCGGCGCCGGCGTGGATCTCACCCCGGAAGATCAAAAACAGGAATGAGTCCAGCCGTCACCAAAATCGTTGGCTGCTAAATCACGGGTTGTCGGATCATTGCGGCGCCGGTTCTAAAACCTGCAAGGCGACGCTCTGTACGAGATCTTTCACACGTTGGCGATACTCCAACATGTGTGGCGCGATCAGATGTTTTTCCAGGGCGTCGAGGTCTTCCCATTTTTCCATGACCGTAACCACATTCGCACGCGGTTCGTTTTGGGCGGGAATACTGGTCTCGACATCGAGCGCCGGTCCATATTCGAGGCAGCCTTCTTCGGCGCGCACCAGCGGCGTCAGTTTCTGAAACTCCGCCAGAAAGGCGTCTCGCTGGCCGGCTTGTAGTTCGATTGTCGCGACGACAAAAATCATCAGAGGCTCCCTGTTTTCGAACGCACCCGTTGTTTTTTAAAGCGAGCGCAGCCGCTCCAAGGCGTAGCACTACGGCCGCCTTCTTGGAATGGATGTCTTCCGCGTTTTTTCAGCATTATGTTCCGGCGAGTCTCTCCGCCGGGCCGCTGATTGTACCACACGGCGGCGAAAAAAAACTCGTTCTGGAAAAACTTCGCCGTGTGTGAAAAATCGCCCTTGACCGCTTTCCGGGAATGGCTTATTCTCCCGCCTCGTTAAGGAGGAAGGCGTCCTCGATGTTGGTCGACACATTGTGGAAACAGACCTTGACACAGCGAAAGTGAAAGCGTTTGCATGGAAACTCGCCCCGTGGCTTGTTTCGCGAACCGCGTGCTCGTTTTGTTGGAACGGATTCCAACAACCGACGCGTAAATCACTTCGCGAACGGAGGCGGCTGCAAGCAAGGATGCGACGCGGCTGTCGACAAACCAATCGCTCCCGGATCATTGATGACGTCCTTTGCCCCCCTGGGACCCGTCGATTCCGGGAGCCTTTTTTTTGCGCGGGCGGCGCCATAGCACCTGTCCAAAAACTATTCCGTGTTTTCGGATGCGGTCACGGCTGAGAGGTCGGGCGTCTTAGATTTCATATCCTGGAAGAATTCAAGCCTCCGCCTTGGCGAGAATTTCATAGCATCATTGCACGGAATAGCTCTTGGATAGGTACATCGCCGCTGAAGCCGTTCTAGAAACAACGGTCGCATCAAACCGCTTCTTCACCGCGTTCTCCGGTGCGAATGCGAATGCAGTCGTCCATGGGCAGGATAAAAATCTTGCCATCTACGATTTCGCCCTTCTCGCCGGTTCGCCCCGCCTTGATGATGGCGTCGACCGTCGGTTGGACAAAATCGTCATTGACGGCGATCTGGAGTTGCACTTTCCGCAGTAAATTCACGGTAATTTCATGGCCGCGATAGACTTCGGTCTGGCCCTTTTGGCGGCCAAAACCTTGGCAGTCCATCACGGTGAGGCGAAACACTTCCACTTCCGTGAGTGCGGCTTTGACGAGTTCCAGCTTATTCGGCTGAATAATGGCGACAATGAGTTTCATCGCGATGTCAGGCTCCAAGATGTGAGGGAAGGTATCAAATCTAGTCGGGGCGGGGTGAATTCACAAGTCCACCGGGTGTAACCGTCATCCCGCTCGTTCATTGATGAACACGGATAAAGAAGACTCAAACCTCAAACCTTTATCCTGCTGTTTATACACGACCCAGCGCCAGCCGGGAGCAACCTCGAAAACAAATCGCGAGGCGCCGTGAAAGCGGCCCGCCTCGCAACGAAGACTCGTCGAAAATCGTTGTTTCGTTCGACGATAAGAGATATGCTAAGAAGCGGAATCACTCGTTCCTGAAATGGCGTTCGAGAAGCTCGGCTTTTTCAAAAAAACCGGGTTTCTGAATCGGGGCGTCATTTTCCCGCGCTGGCCAAAGAACGCTCGCCAAAGAGGTTGAGCCCCAGACCGTGAGTCGGGTCGGATTTGATCAACAACACGGAGTACGAGCGTGTCGCGAAAGACTTCTTCATCAGTGAATTCGGCGATAATACTGCGGCAGCAGGTTATTTGCCCGCATTGCTGGTTCGAATTTCCTCCCGAAGACATCAAATGGATCGCGGCGCATCCCGATTTGGTGCATGATCCGCGTTTGGGATCCGACGCCCAACTCCGTTTTCACCCCACGCGTTTCAATGTTTCCGGAAAGGCCATCGACGCCAACGGCGCCAGTTGCCGCGAATTGGCGTGCCCGCATTGCCATTTGGTCGTGGCTCACGATCTGCTGCACATGGAGCCGCTGTTTATTTCCATCGTCGGGGCGCCGACGTCTGGGAAGTCGTACTTCCTCACCTCCATGACCTGGCAGTTGCGCAACACGTTGCGCGATCGATTCGATTTGAGCTTCGGCGACGCCGACCCCACCGCCAATCTGCTGCTGGGAAGTTATGAAGAGCTGCTGTTTTTGAATCCTGAGAAAGATCACATCACGACCCTTCCCAAAACGCAAGGCGAGCACGGAAAGTTTTTTCAATCGGTGAAGCTCGACGGCCGCGACACCCTCATTCCCCGGCCATTCGTTTTTTCACTGGAGCCGGCAAGCAAACACCCGGCGCATGAGGCGTCTCGAAAAATTTCCAGGGCTTTGTGTCTGTACGACAACGCCGGCGAGCAGTTTATGCCTGGAGGGAGCTTGGGCAGCGACTCAACCACCCGGCACTTGGCGTCGTCCAAGGCGCTGCTGTTCTTGTTCGACCCCACGCAACACGTGCATTTTCGCGACGCCTGCGCCAACGCCGAAAACCTCGATCCTCAAATGGCCGACGCCGTGCGGCTCAACCGGCAAGACACCATCCTGGGCGAGGTGGCCAAACGTGTTCGTTCGGAAGGGCAGATCGGAAATAACAAAAAAGACACTCGGCCCTTGATTGTCGTGGTGACGAAGTTCGACGCTTGGAATTCACTCATGGGCGGCAAGACGTTGGATATTGATTGGGTGGTTCACAAAATGCCGAATGGCGGCGCCGCGCTCGATGTCGGCATGCTCAAGGCGGTCTCGCGGCATGTGCAGGATTTGATGCTCAAGTATGCGCCGGAAGTGGTGGCGGCGGCGGAAGGTTTTTCCTCGCACGTGATCTACATTCCGGTCAGCGCGTTGGGAACGCATCCTGAAATCAACCCCGACACCGGCTTCCTCGGAGTGCGGCCGCGCAACATCAAGCCCCAGTGGGCGGAGGTTCCCATGCTCTACGCACTGCACTGCACCACCAAGGGGTTGGTTCGCGTGGGCGAATCGTCGGGCGATCGCAATCCTTTTAAGGACGGGCCTTTTAAGGACGGGCCTATTGAACAGAGAGCGGCGCGGTCCTCGCACGCTCCGACCACCGCTCCGACCACCGCTCCGACCACCGCTCCGACCACCGCTCCGACCACCGCTCCGACCACCGCTCCGACCACCGCTCCGATTCCGCCGGCGGGGTCGGAGTCTTCACCAGCGGCCGCGCCGCGCGATCGCGCTGCCGACGAAACAACCGATCGCGATTCCGACGATGGCGGCATCGACCTAGCTGTGTCGCCGCGGGCGGCGCCGGAACAGGAAGCTCAAGTTCCACGGAAGAACATTAAGGAGACGGGGTCGTGAGCCAAGAGATTCTTTACACCTCCGCTCCCGAAGGTTTGAAGGCGGGCAGCCGGGGTTTTTGCACGGTTGTCAGCACTGCGGGCATGGCTAAGAACCTTGCGGAGCGTTTGGAGTCGTTGAGCGGTTACCGGCACGCCTTCGAAACGCACGACCCTCGCTCCAAGTATAATCCTGTCAATTATCAACACCTGATTGCCTCGGTGGGCGGGCGCAAACTGCACGTCCTTTCTCGTATTTGCGACGCAGGTTTTGACTACACCAAACGCTCGAACAAGCTGGCGCATCATGTCGCGATCGAGCCGGCTGAAGCGCTCGTCGCGACGGGCGGCCCCGCCTGGGTGATGACCTCTCCCGGTTTTTTTCAAACCGCCTGGGACGGCGAAACAAGAATCCTGCCGGAAGGTCGGCCGTTGCGCGCCGAGGCGTGCCCCACGCGGGTCTGTTCGCGCTGGAAGCGGCTCTCCGCCAAAGCCGGCGACGCGGGCGACGAAGGTTGGGCCGGTGTGCTGGCGGAAAACGCGCGCACGCGCGGCGGCAAGCCGATCTCGGTGATTTATCCCGTCGGCGCGGAACCGCTGCCGCTGGTGGTCGAAGCGTTGAGCTTGCTTCCGCAAGAGCAGCGCTGGCAAGTCACGTTCAGCACCTACTTCACCAAACTACCGGCCGGCTTGGAGTGCCAATGGCGGTTCATCTTCGACGGCAGTTCCGAGGCGGATGTGTTGCGGAGGAACCCGCACGCGCAGCTGATCGACCTTTGCAAGCCCTTGGGCGCGGCGCCCGACGGCGAATTGGTGTTGGCGGCCCGTCGGGGAATAGCGCCGCTCACGGCCCCTCCCAAAGCACAAGCCCCAGCGCCAGCCGGCGCTGTTTCTCAGGATACGTCAGATTCGCCGCCTGAAGCGGCGCCAGACGCGGGCGAACTGACCTTGGCGCCGCCCGAACGCGTCGGCAGGGCGTCGCGGGGCGGCTTGCCAGCGGATGACGTCCTCAGAAGTCGTATGGAATCGGCGGCCAAAAAACGTAATTCGCCGTTGGTGTTTGTCATGGGCGGAGGGGCCATGTTGCTCTTCGTGGCGGTGTTTGGTTTGGCGGCGTATCTGGTGACGAGCGGCGGTAATAACAATAGGCAAACCGTGGCCACCGCCGACCCGCCTATGGAGCCAACCGGTCCTCACGCCACTGACGCAGCCGCCCATGCAGCGGCCGAAGCGTCGGCCGCGGCAGACAAAAAAAGAGCGGCGCGTGAAAAGGCGGCCATGGAGAAAGCCGCCTCCGACAAAGCGAAAGCCGTGAAAGCGAAAGCCGTGAAAGCGAAAGCCGACAAAGAGGCGGCCGATAAAACAAAAGCGGCCCAGGAGCGGGAGCAAGAACTCGCCTTCCCGTTTTCCGCCCTCAAAAAAGACCCCTATCGGTTGGTAATTCCGGAATACAAATCCGGCGGCAGCCTGGAGGGAAACCAGGACAATGAACGCCAAGTTCGATTGGGCCTCGTTTTTAGTGAATCTCCCCGGAATGTCTCGATGGAGCTGCTCGGCGCCGACCTTTAAGCGGCGACGCGACGCCGCTGGAAATCAAACCGCTCGACGACAAAAAAGGCGGCTCGCAGCGCGTCTGGCAAATTTTTACGATCTCCTCCAACGTCAGCGGAGACCAGTTGAATATCGCGCGAATCACGCTTGATGGCGAGGCGCTCTTTTTCCAATGGGCGCCGAAGTATCCCAACAAAGACCTCAGCCAACAGCGATCGTTGTTGCGATTTCACGCACTCAAAATCAAGGTGGCTCACCGAAATGACGCACCCGCCGGAAAAGATGTGCCCGCCGCGCCGCAGTCGATACAGCTCTGTCAACTCCTCGAACCCCGCGACGCGGAAATCGGACGAATTACCTGGCGGACCGGCGATCACTCGTTGGTCAGGAATCCGGAATCGCTCGCCTGGCCCGAAGTGAAGAACCTCATAAAAAATGCTTCGGCCGAAGATAAAGCCATTTTGGAACAGCGTTTTTCGATGCGGCTCGCGTTGGAAAGCTCTCTCCCCAACGATTGGAAAAATGGCGCCTTGGCAAGACAAATACCTTTCAGCAAAGTAAGGTTTGTGACGAATACCGGGAGCCCCGCCGATTTCAACACCCTCGAAATGGAGTGGCGGATAAAACCGACGGAGGCGGGCGTCGAGGTTCATTATAGTTTTTTTGCTTTTGCCCCCGAGGCGTACGGCTTAAACAGCGCGAACCCCCAACTGATCGCCAAGCGAATGGTTGTCAGCAGCGTATCGACGATGAAAGAGCGTCTGCGAAATTTTGGCGCGAAAAAAAGAATTGAAACGGCTCAGTTTCAAGTCGCGGAGGCGAAGAAAGCGAAAGGAGAGGCCGAATCGGCGCTCCGAAAGCATGCGGGCGTGAAACCGAAAGAACCAGACCCCGCCAAGGTATCGGCTCACGAACAATGGTTGCTGGATATCAACAAATGGAGCGAGCAGGCGCAGGAGATCAACTTAAAACGCCAGACCGCCGCACGAAGACTCGCCGCTTGGCATGTGCGATTGCGCGTGGCTCAAAACACGCCTCCCTGGAAGGAACACGTGGAGGAAACGCTCGACGTCATCTGTGCGGATACAAAGGTGAATCTTCTTTTCGCTCTGGATTTGAAACCCGGAGCACGTGTGATTTTAGCCAGGTCGGTGGAAACGTCCCCGCAAACAGCAGCTCCCAGGGCGCCGGCAATCGCTCCGAGCGAGGCGCCGCCGTTTGCCGGAGAAGAAACAGCCGGAGAGAAAACCGGGACTCGCGCCGTGGAGGCGGCCGAGCCGGTGGGAGTGGAATTGTAGATTACCCTCTGGTCGAATGAATCTTTACGGCGCCGCCGGAAATAAAAGGCATGTCAGATTACGAACAAATCGTGGTGGGAATTCAAACCATCTTGGCTTCCGACGCCGCCGTTTCTCCCGAATCGTTGGAGGAATTCCGGCAGCCCTACGTCGACGCCGTGGTGGATGTCAACGAACGCCTGCGCGAGTGTGACAACCTACTACAGAAAGGGCTGCGTTCGGAGGCCATTCAACTCTGCGACGGTGAAAGCGACTTGCTCGACGCCGTGCGCGTGCTCGATTTTCCCGAACGCGATGTTTGGGCTGAATTCGTGCGGCAATTTCGCCTGCCGGCGCCGCCGAAGTTGCTGATCGATATCGCCGCCGATTTGAACGAGGCGTACGACCTCGAACAGCCGCTCTCCCGTTTGATGCGCGCCCACCGTTTGCACGCCTTGGCCGGAAGTTCGTTGCACCAGCGGATCGAGGTCATGCGGAAACTTTCCGAAGCCGACGCCGGGAATCCGCTGTGGGCGGCGGACCTACGTGAATTTGAAATAGCGCGTCTGGAACAACTTCCCCCCGAAATCGAGGCGGCGAAGTCGGCCGGGAATCTTCAAGTCGTGGCGGCTTTGGAGAAGGAAGTGCGCGCCGCGCACTGGCTGGAATCTCCGCCGGAGGCGTTGGTCAGGAAAGCGGCTGGCGCGCACACCCGACTTCGCCAAGAGAAAGCTTGCAGCGAACTTGTGAAAATCGAGGAAGCGCTCAACGCCGCCTGGACCGATTTCGATGTGCGGGAGGGACGCCGCTGGCGAGCCCAGTGGAAATCTCGTCTGACCTTGGCCGGACTCCCAAACAGCGACCCACTGTTGGAACGAGCGGCGCCCGCGTTGGAATGGCTCGAAGGTCAAGACCAGCAAGAACAAGATCAGGCCGAGCACGCCGCCGCTATTGCCGGTTTGGAACGCGCGCTCGACGAAAACGCGCCACGCGAGCAGTTAGAGCGGTTGTACCACGCGGCGGCGCGGTTCGAGGAGTGGGGCGTTTCTGAAACGCTCGAACGCCGCTTGAGCGAACGGCTGCGCTACCTCGAAGAAAAAGAGAAGCGGCAGCGGCGCTTGGTCGTCATTGGCGTGTTGGCGGTCATGCTTTTGGCCGCCGGCGCCACGGGTGCGGGTGTCTACTTCCAGACGCGCTCCGCCACGGTGGCCAAGCACGTAGCCACGCTGGAAAATCGTATCGCGGGCAAGCACTTCGCCGAAGCCGGCCGTTATGCAAATGATTTGAAAGAATCAAACCTCGCCGCTTACCAATCGCCCGATTTTCAAGCAGCGCTCTCGGAATTGAGGCAACTGCAATCGGCTGAGGAATCGCGGAGGCAACGGTTCGACGCCGCGCTCGCCCAAGCCGAACAATGGCTCGACGAAGGCGCCGTGGCCTCCGTGCAAGACGCCATTCTGCTCCTCAACAAAACAAAAAAGGAACTCGCCAACGGCGACGACGAACTGCGAGATATCGAGTCGTTGGAGGGGCGCCTCCGCTCCAAACTGAATGAACTCGATGCGACCGAGGAAACGCAAATCCGCGAACGGCTGCTCGACCTTGCCCGGCGTTCCGATTTGGCCGATCCTACCGACCAACGCGCTCTGGCCAAGCTGCTGCAGGAAGCCAAGCTATTGCTGAACCGCAGCCGGAAATATCCCGAACTGCGCGATATGGCGCAAGGCATGCGCAACAACATCGAGGGCATGGAGGATCGCCGTCAAGAGCTGCTGCGCATCGAAGCGGCGCTACAGAAAGTGACGGCCAGCCTCGGCAACCACGATCGGTATGCGGCCGCGTTGCGCGCGTTCGCGAATGAATTTCCAGGCACGTCTCGCGCCAATGCGTTCGATCAGATTTTGGCCGCCGAAACGAATCTGTGGCAAGGATACAGCCGCTGGCTGGCGCTGGTCGGCGAATTGACGCGAAAACCCGTGACCGAACAAACCTCCGCCGCAGCCGCCGTTCTGGTGCGTAAAGCGGCGGAGCTGGAGGAGCAATTCGGTCGCTTCCCGCTGAATAACACGCTCGATACGCTTCTCGACTATTTGAAAACGGTGGCCCAACGCAGCGGCGAATCTGGCGTTGGCATCGTCGACGAAATTCGCGGAATCTTGGAAAAAACGCAAATCCGAGATCTCTACGTCGTCTACACCGGCGGGAGAAAATACTACACCCGCAAAGAACCGCGAATTATGAACAACATCGTTGTGTTCGAGGCGGTCACGGATACGAAGCTTGTCAAAACCAAGGAGTACCGTCTGCCCAAAACAGCCATCAGCGCGGAGCAACCTCGCTCCAGAGTGCGTGGGAAAGAGTTCAATTGGGAATCTCCCCAACAAACTTTTCGCGCGCTCATGACCGACGACCTCGACGACCTCGAATCTCGAAAAAAGTCCTGGGAAAAGACCTTCGCCCTAGCACTCTGGACCTTGACCACCGACATGGGCGAGAAGAATCCTAGTTTCAAAATGGATCCTTTATTGAAGATCCAGTTGGCGGTCGTATTGCTCAAAAAAGGCTGCCGCGGCAGCGCCCTGTTGGCCAAAATATTCGGCCCCGATTTGGCGGAATTGGAGAAAGGCCGCTTCAACGACGCCGCCAATTGGTTTAATCCTGAAGATCAAGCCGGCCGCGTCGCGAGCGAGCAGGCGCAGGCGGTCATGAACAAACTTACCGTTCTCACGCGGCCGGCCAAGGGCGTTGCGGCGGAAATCAGCCGTGGGTTGGCGGCGCTTGCATCGCCGAATTTCGGCCCTCAATACCAATGGGTTGGCTGGCTCAGACGCGACACCCGCGACCAATGGCGTTGCCCCGTCTCGGCGCCGCCCGCTCAAGGCGCCACGGCCTACCTGCTCCTCAACGCCGGCGGCGATGAAGGCGGTATGGGGCGGTTCACGCCGATCGGAACGTTTTCCGGCAGCCGTTTGAATCTGGCGCCCGATGCCAGCGGCTCGCTTAAGGAAGGCCGTATCGTGTATATTGAACAGTTGCGTTGAACCGTTGTAGGACGAAGTTGTGTCAAACCAAGCCGCGTGAGGTGTATCCGGTTGTCTGAGCAGTACCACATACGTTTGAAGGGGCAGGTGCAGGGCCCTTTTTCGGTTGAGGAATTGCACGACCTGGCCAAGCGAGGGCGGTTTAGTCGACTGCACCAGGTGTCGACCGATGGCGTCGCTTGGGAAAGGGCGACCAAACACCCGCAACTCTTCCCGACGCTCGCCATGCAGATGCCTCAAGCCCAACTTCCCCCCGCCGGCGACCTTCATCTTGCCGAGCCGGAGGTAGCAGGGGAGCCGTCGGCAGGTGTTTCAGACGCCGCCCTGTCAGACAACGCCTTGCAGCCAGCCGGCTCGGCGGCGCATGAGAAAACCGCCTCGCACGAGAAAACAGTGGCGGCGGACGCAATGTGGTATTACACCCAAGGCGCCGAAGAGGCGGGGCCGGTCCTCATGGCCGACCTCCAACAACTGCTGGCCGCCGGAAAACTTTCCGCCCACGACATGCTCTGGACCGACAGCATGGTGGATTGGGTCGAAGCGAACACCATTGCTGAACTGTTCCCGCCGGCGTCGGCGAACTCTGCTTCGTTCGCGGGCGGGGCGTCTGGCAAATCAAAAATGGCCACGACCAGCCTGGTGTTATCGATTTTAGGATTTTTCTGTATTCCCTTTTTCGGTTCTTTGGGCGGCGTTGTTTGCGGTCATTTGGCGAGAAACGAAATACGCGCCAGCGGCAACACACTCGGCGGGAGCGGCAGCGCGTTAACGGGGCTGGTTTTGGGCTATCTGGGCTTGTCGCTGCTTTTGTTGGTGATCGTTATCTCGATCATCGTGATACTCGTGAGTTCGAGTTGAGCTTGGCGGATGGCCGCCTATCGGCCAGATTGAGTAATGTTCTTATATAAAACCGTCGTCACAAGACGGGCGGCAGATGAAAATTCAGCTAATACAAGCACGAAGCGCAAGCGAGTGAATCAGCAAACGGTCATTCCCGCGTAGGCGGGAACCCAAAAACACTCCCCGACTCCCGACGCGTGCTGGTAAATTTTCATCTGCCGCTCCAAAGAGAAAGCACCAGCGTGGCACTACCAACGGAAGTCGCCTTGTCTTGGGCCCGTCAAGATATTGAGCAGCGTTTGGCCTTTTCCGGCGGCCGATACACTAGGGTGAACATGTTTTTGTCGGCGCTGCTGGGCGTGGTGGGAACTGTTCTTTTCGTGGCGGCGTTGTTGCCGCTGAGGCAAGTGGCCGGCACGGCGGCTTTTGCGGAAATGTTTCTCGAACGGGGCGTTGTGCCCTTCGCCATTTGTTTTCTGTCGTTTTGGTCATTGGCGATTTTGTTTTTGAAATCTTGCAAATTGGCCTTCCAACGGCGTTCGCTCGCGCTCGATGTCGTTCCAGCCGACCACGACTTCGTGCTCTCTTCGGCGACGGTCGACAATGTATTGGAAAACATTTACCAAACCGTTGACGATCCTCGCCATTTTATTTTGTTCAATCGGATCGTGATCGCGCTGTCGAACTTGCGGAATCTGGGCCGGGTTTCCGACGTCGACGACATCCTCCGCTCGCAGTCGCAGCACGACGACTCCGTGCTGGAAGCCAGTTATGCCGTTTTGCGAGGCCTGGTTTGGGCCATACCGGTGTTGGGGTTCGTAGGCACGGTGTTGGGGCTTTCGCAGGCTATCGGCGGCTTTGGCGGCGTGCTGCAATCGGCCGACGACCTCTCGCAAATCAAGGGCGCCTTGCAGGGCGTCACGGGCGGATTGGCAACCGCCTTCGAGACCACCTTGCAAGCCTTGGTGGCCGCACTATGCATTCAACTTTTTCTCACTTTTCTAAAAAAATCCGAAGAAGAATTCCTCGACGATTGCGACGAATATTGTGTGCGGAACGTGGTCAATCGACTTCGCATCATGCCCTACGAACGGGAGCTGACCAGTTAACACGGGACGCGCCGGCGGAGAGGGGAAAATCCCATGAGCACGCAGTGGTATTATCAGCGCGACGGCGAAGCCATGGGGCCTTTTTCTCGCGATGAACTCAAGTACCTGGCGTCACGCGGCGAAATTTCTCCGCACGATCAAGTCCGCCGTGGCGAAACAGGCCACTGGGCGCCGATCACGACACTCAGTGGTTTTTTCACCCAGCCAGCGGCAGCATCGTTGGAAGAGGCATCGCTGGAAAAAACGGCGCTGGAAGAGGCGGCGGATGACGATTCAACAGATGGCGAATCCCGACCAGACGCCGAAGAAGAAAATCGCCCGCCGGAGCGAAAGCGAAAAAAGAAAAGAGTCTACGGTCTGCCGCTGCTTATGGGCTCCGGGTGCGGCTGCCTGACCGCCGCGCTGTTGTTGTTGCTGATGTTGTTTCTTCTGCCGCTTCGCTCCTGCCAAAACATTACTCCCGGCCTCAATGGCGATGTCGTGGCGAGGCGCAGCGGTTTGACGTCCTCGAATGAAACCGCGCTTTTCGAATCTCGAACAGATGGCGCGGGCCAACCCAACGACGCCTCGTCACAAGACACCACGCCAAACGGCGCCAATAGCGCGGCCGCCGCGTCTGAAAACTCCCAGCAAGAGAAAAAAAACAACGCCGAAAACGCCGACAATCAAGAGAACGCGGCGGCGCGGCGGAATCGTGATCTCCCGGAAGACGCCAACGCCATCGAAACGGAAAATCTGGAAGGCAATCTCGACGAGGAGGAGAAATCGTCTTCTGGCCTGCTGAGGTTCAAACGCGCCCCCGCGGCGAACATGCCCGGGAAGTTCGACCTGCCAGATCTCGAAAACATGTTCGCCGGTCGTACGGCGGCGCGGCGAGCCGACCTCGCCTTGAAGGAAGGCACGCCGGAAAGTGAAGCGGCGGTAAAGGCCGGCTTGGCGTGGCTCGTTCGACACCAAAACCCCGACGGAAGTTGGTCGTTGGATAATTTCCAGAGGGTCAACAACTGTGCCTGCGGCGATAGCGGCCTCAACAGCGATGCCGCGGGAACGGCGTTGGCGTTGTTGCCGTTTTTGGGCGCCGGGCACACGCATCGGCAAGGCGATCATCAACGGGTTGTGAAGCGCGCGCTCGACTGGCTGGTCAAGAACCAAACGCCTTCGGGCGGTTTTACCAGCATTGGCGGCGGCAACATGTACGCACACGGACAAGCCTCGCTCGCCTTGGCCGAAGCGCTGGCCATGACCGGCGACCGGAAACTAAAAAGGCCGGCGCAGCGCGCCATCGATTTTATTGTCGCCGCGCAACACACCGAGGGCGGTTGGAGATACGCTCCACGGTCGCCGGGCGATTTGAGCGTCGTGGGCTGGCAGATCATGGCGCTGCGCAGCGCCGATTTGGCCGATCTTAACGTGCCCGTGGAAACGATGGAGGCCGCGACGCGCTTCATCGATTCGGTGCAAGCCGATAAAATCGGCGGCCGCTACGCTTATATGAGAGGCAGCGGCGCGCGTCTTACCATGACCGCCGAAGGATTGCTCTGCCGCCAATACACCGGCTGGCCGAAAATTCATCCCGGCATGGCGTCTGGCGTCGAACACCTGGCGAAAAATCTGGCGCAAATTCGCAATCCGAACATGTACTATTGGTACTACGCCACGCAGGTCATGCACCATTATCAGGGAGACCCCTGGGAGGCCTGGAACGCACCCATGCGCGATACGCTCATCGCCTTGCAGGAAACGCAAGGCCACCAAGCCGGCAGTTGGACGCCGCGCGATATTCACGACTCCATGGGCGGGCGGGTTTACATGACGGCTCTGGCAATTTGCACGCTGGAAGTTTATTATCGCCACGCACCCTTGTACGCCGATTGATTGGCCATGCGGCCGCTCCGGCCCATTCGTTCAACGCGTTTTTGAAACACATATGAGGTTTTGTTATGTCGCGTCGAGGTCGTGACGCCGCGCCGTTCTCGCTGTTCGCCTTTCAAGACATCATCACTTCGGTGACGGGAATCATGATTCTCATCACACTCATTTTGGCGATCGAATTGATCCAACGCGCCGACTCCGAACAGCAGCGTTCCATGCGCACGGTCGAAGAGGCTCGGGCGGCGGTGGCCAGCGTGGCGAACTTGAAGGAAGCCGTCGCCCAAGATGAAAAAAATCTCAAAGCGCTGCGCAATCAAATAAGCCAGCAAGCCAGTGCGTTTGTCGAATCAGCAAGATACGACGCCTCGCACGTGCAAACGCAACTCGACGACCTGAAACGGCTCAACCAGGAGCTCGAACAGGAAACGAGCCGGCGGGCGGAACGAAGTCGTGAAGCGAAAGATCGCGAAAACGCGGCGCGAGAACAACTCGAAAATCGCGAAGATGATCGAAAAAAGGTCGCCGCGATGCTGGCCGCCATCAAGGATAAGAAGGAAAAACTCAAACGCTTGCGAGAGCTGAACCGCATGATTTTTAATCCCGCGCCCGGCGATCCTAAAACACCCTGGCTGCTGGAAATCTCGGCTGATCACATTCTCGCCGCCCAAGTCGGCGTCGAAACGCCGCCCGCCGTTTTTGAAAACGCCGACGACCTACAACAATGGGCGAAGGGAAAACGCGATCACGAATCGGAGTACTTTGTGCTCCTCATCAAGCCCGATGGCGTGGAAAAATTTCAACACGTGAACGCCGTTCTCCGCAAGTTGGATTTCGACATGGGTTACGAGCTGCTCTCGATCGATCAAACGGCGATCGATCCTCGTCGCGGGGCGCCCTCGGAATGAGACGCCGCCAGACCGACGACAACGCCAGCCTCGATCTGCTGCTCGACACGATCTGCAATACCTTCGGCGGCGTGCTGTTTATTTCGATGTTGGTGGTCGTGTTGTTGAGTACGTCTCCGGCGGCGTCGACCACGCTTTCTCCGCCCGACGAAAAAGTCGAGGCTGATCTTATCCATTGGGAAAAACAACTAGCCGATACGCGGCGTGAAATGACATCACTCCGCGCCGCCTTGGCCGCGCAACGGGAAATGGCGAAGGCCGTTCTCGACCAGAATATCCGGGAGTTGTTGGAGGAGCGCCGCCAGCAGCAGTTGCAAAGAACGAATCAGGAAGACGACAAACTGCGGCTTCTCCAAGACGCCAGCTTGGCGCAAATCGAAATCAACCGCATTGCCGGCCTGATGGCCGAGCTAACGCGCGCCATGCGGGCGGCGGCGAAAAATCTTCAGCGGGCCGATGAACAGTTGCAGCAAGAAGTGGCGCTTCGCACGAGGTCGGCGAAGTTGCCACGCATGCGCCGCACTAAAAAGGAGCCGGTGCTGATGTTCCTCCGCAACGGGCGGTTGACGTCGTACCACGTGCAGCAGCCGGATGGGTCGTTGGCGGCCAATCCGCTGGAAGTGGAGGAGAAAAGAGACGGCGCAGGCTCATTCTTGCAGCCGCGCAAAAACGCCGGGCTGGTTGTCGAACCAGGCAATGTTGCTCCAGCCGCGCTGGCGAGCATCGAGAAGAAAATTCGCGGCTTCGACGCGGAGAAGCATTTTATTGCTATTATAGTCTGGCCCGATTCCTTCGCGTCGTTTTCAGCCGTGAAAGACGCCATCGTGCGGGCCAAATTCGAATACCGGCTGATCCCCTTCGCCGAAAACGCAAAAGCCTATCTGGGTGAAGGCGCCGATGAATGGCTGGTCCAATAAACATAAGGTAATGTAATGACGGAGCGAGCCTGTCAGGCCGTGGGTATCGATTTGGGAACGACCTATTCCTCGCTTGCCTATCTAGATAAGCGGGGCGTGGTGCAAGTTGTGAACGACGCCGCCGGCCAAGCCGTGATGCCGAGCGTGGTCTATTTCGACGACCACGCCGTTCTGGTGGGCGATGTCGCGCTGCAACAGTCGAAAATCGACGTCTCCCGTTCGGTGCAATTCATCAAGGCCCACATGGGCGAACCCTGGAAACGCGAGTTCAACGGCCACGCGCATACGCCGGAGAGTCTTTCCGCGATTATCATCAGCCATTTGAAACGAGAGGCCGAATCGCAGATCGGCCCCATTCCCAGCGCCGTGATCACCGTGCCGGCGTTTTTCGTGGAGCGCCGCCGCCGCGCCACCGAACAGGCCGGCGTGATTGCCGGGCTCGATGTTTTGGGAACCTTGAACGAACCCATGGCCGCCACGCTGGCGTATGGCTTGTACCGCGGCAAGAACGATTCGGCGGGGAAGCAAATGGAAGATCAGGCCGTGGTCGTTTTTGATTTGGGCGGCGGCACGTTTGATGTCACGATCGTGAGGATTTCTCCCACCGAAATTTGGGAGATCGCCACCGAGGGCAATCGTCGCCTGGGCGGGCGCGACTGGGACGATTACCTCTTGAACCTCATCGCCGACGACTTCAAACGCGCGCATGGCGTCGACCTTCGCCAGGAAGATCCTCAAGCCGAACACGATCTACGCATCGAATGCGAACTCGCCAAGCGGCGTCTTAGTTCGATGAAGCGAACGCCCGTGGTGTTTCACGCCTGCGGCAAACGCCACACCACCAGCGTGACGCGGGAGCAATTTGAAGCCGCCACGGCGCACCTCGTCCAAGGCACGAGGCTCACCGTGGAACTGGCGCTTTCCGACGCCGGCCTCTCCTGGGATAAAATCTCGCGGGTGTTGTTGGTGGGCGGGTCGACGCAAATGCCCGCCATTCGACGCATGCTCCAAGAAGCCTCCGGCTCGCCGCCCGACTCCGACATCAACCCCGTGACCGCCGTGGCCAAAGGCGCCGCCATTTACGCCCATATTTTGGAGAGCGGCCAGCAGGGCCCTGAAATTTTCCAGGAGGCGGCCGAGGAAGAACGGCCCGACACGCCCTTCGACGAAAAACCGGCGGTGCTCTCCGCCGCCGCGCCCGGCATATCGCTGGAAGGCGGCGCTGGCGAAACGGCGGAAGCCCAGCCGCCCGGGGAGAAGCCGTCCGAAACCGAGCCGCCGCCGGTTGAAAACCCGATCGGCCTGACGGTCGATAGCGTGAAATTTGTCACGGCGCATGGCGTGGGAATCAGGGTCAGGGAAGGCGAACGCTGGAAAAACGAGGTGCTGATCAAAGCCAACACGCGCGTTCCCAAAGACGCCTCGAAGCGGTGCCACCCCACAAAAAAACCGGAAGCCGGCTCCTACATTCGCGTCGAAATCACTCAGGGCGACACCGCCGACCCAGACCTCGCCGAAGTATTGGGCGTGGGCCGCATTGAAGGTTTTTCAGGCGACGAACCCGCACAACAGCCCGTCGATGTGATCATGCAATTCGACCGGCTCGGCCGTTTGAGCGTTAGCGCCAAATACGGCGACCGCGACACCCAGCTCATCTTCGCGATGGAAATTCCCAACGGTTTGACGCCCGACGAAGTGGAAAACCACCACGAACACCTGAAGGAAATGGGCGTGCTTTCGGTGTTTCAACCCGATGATAACAACGCCGATGATGTTGGCAATGTTGAAGGCGACGCCGAAGGAACGGATCCCGAATACGATTCCTACCGCGCCAACGACGATTAAGCGGAACACGTTTCAAGCAAGTAATTGCTGCGCAACATTGGCGGTCACGAAGCCCGGCTTTTTCAAAAAGCCGGGCTTCTGATTCGCGAATTATTTCGCCGCCTCCAGGGGCCGCTTTGTAACGGGCGTGAATTTTTGCGCGTGCTCGCCGTAAATGTCGCCCACGTAGAGATTACCTTTGGAATCTTGCACGATGCAATGCACGCCGACCGCCTCGCCCGGTTTCAGATTCGCGGTTTGAGGATGGTTTTTGTCGGTCCCGATGTCGCCCAAGGGAATCGACCACATCTGCTTCACGCGGCCATCGGTATCGAACCGCATGAAAATCTGGTCTTTGTATTCTGGGTATTTGCCGCCGCGCAACCACCAGTGCGGCGAAGAGCCGCAAACCCAAATTTCGTCGTCGGCGTTGATCGAAAGCCCCCAGGGCATAATCAGGTTCGACCACTGATTCAGAAACTCGCCTTGCTGGTTAAAGACCTGAATGCGGGCGCTATTCCGGTCGGCCACGTACAGCTTGCCCTTGGAATCGAGGGCGATTGCATGCGGCAACACGAACGCGCCGGGCGTCGAACCATAACTACCCCAGGCTTTGATGAACTTGCCGTTCTTATCGAAATGGACAACTCGCCGGTTGCCATACCCGTCGGTGACGAAAATATCTCCCTTTGGCGTGATGGCCATATCGGTGGGCATGTTGAAATGGTTTTGGTCGTCGCCTTTCTCGCCGCGCACGCCGAGCACCATCAGCAACTTTCCCTCGGGCGTGAACTTTTGCACCACGTGCAAACCGAAGTCGGCGAGCCAAATGTTTCCCTCATGATCGATGCGAATATGGTGCGGGTTCACGAACATGCCCTGCCCCCATGTGCGAACAAACTCGCCTTCGGTCGTATAGACCTGAACAGGGTTGGGGCCCTTCTTGAAGAACCACACTTGGTCTTTGGCGTCGATCGCGATTCCAGATGTCCAGCCCTTGCTGCTGACATCGTCTGGGGTTTGCGGCCACGCGGGGTCGACGTCGTATTCGACGATCACGGGGTCCTTGGCGAAGCTGGGATTTTGCGCCCGAACCAACGGTTGGCTAAGCAAGGAAGCAGCCAGCAAGAACGCCACGAAACAAAGCGTCCGCCTGAAAGACAAAGTGGTAATCCGCGACATCAGTGAATCCTCTTAAAGTTGCACTGCGAGATGGTAATGGGTGTTTGCCTCCGGCCACGCCCAACCGAACGATTCTCCTTCCCACTAAGAATACCACAAGCCGGTTACGCCCGCCGCCAATACCGATAGGCGAAATAAACGGGCGCTCCCAGGGCGATGAAGGCCAGCCCGGTGCGTGCTTCCAGCGGTTTGCTCTGATAAATTTGCAGCATGAACCAAACATAGGCCGCCAAGAACAGCACAGGCACGAGCGGATAGCCCCACGTTTTGTAGGGCCGCCTTAAATCTGGCCGTCGAATTCGCAGCACGATCACCGCCAACACGCCCAGCGTGTAAAAAATGCTGGCGGAGAAAATGACAAAGTTGGTGAGCAGGTCGAAAATCGAATCGTTCCGCAGACTGGCCAGCACCAGCGGCAGAAGCTGTTTCGGTTCTTCGGCGGCCGGTTCGTTGGCGGTTTCGGTGCGCCGTGTCGCCGGTGGCAGCGCCGCGTCGTGGGAGGTATGTACAACGGCTGTAACCGTCAGGGGCGGCTTGGCGGCGGGCGTCACTAAATGCTTGGCGATGGTCACGCTGAGAACCAGCGCGATCGACATCGCCGACATCACCACAATCGCCACCGACGGCGTGCGATAGTTGGCATGCACGCCGCCCAACGAGCGAAAGAACACGTTGTCGCGCCCCATTGCGAAAGTGATTCGCGGCGCCTGCAACAGGTTGGTGTTGATCGCGCCGAAGGTGCTGCACATGATCACCGCCGACATGGCCGCCAAGCCGGTTTGCCCAAACAATTTTTTCAGCATTTCCTCGGCTGCGTGATCTCCAGCGGCTTTCATTTCCGACATCGAAAGCACGCCGTGGTAGGCGAAATTGGCGGCCAGATACAACACGATCAAAATACCGATGCCCGCGAACAACGCCAGCGGGATATTCCGATGCGGCCGCCGCACCTCTTCCGCCAAGGGCGTGATGCCGTGCCAACCGTTGTAGGCCCACATCACGGCCAGCAGCACTACGCCAACTTGAGCGGCCAAACCCGGCTGCCGGGGCGCGACCGTCGTGGCGTAGTTGGCCAAAATAATGGAGTCGCCCGCCAAGGGGATCATGAGGAACGGAACGATCGCCACCAACGCCAGAAACACGGCTTTGATGATCGTGACCACCAATTGCAGTCGGCCGCCCCAGAGCACCCCGACAATATTCACCCAAGCCACCGCCAAAATCAAACCGATTGCCAGCAGCACTTGCACCCCCGGCGACAAAATTCCGCCCAAGGCCAGACTCAGCGAACCCACGAACGCCACGCTCAAGGCGCCGATCGAGGCCGGCTTGCCGAAAAAAACTTCCGTCCAACCGAATAAAAATGCGATCGGACGTCCATACGCTTCACGCAAATAGACGTACAGCCCGCCCGCTTGAGGATACATCGCGGCGAGTTCGGCAAAACACAACCCGCCCAAAATGCAGAGCAGTCCGCCCAGCACCCACACGCCGATGATCACGCCAAACTGGCCCGACTCCGCCGCGATATTGCCCGGCTTGAGAAAGATTCCCGAACCGATCACATTGCCCACGACAACCGCCGTGGCGATTCGAGGACCGAGCGCGCGAATGAGTCTGGGCGGGCGCCCGGCGGAAGAAGACGCAGCGTCGTTTGTGTCGGGCGTGGCCAAAGGGTGTTTTTCCTGTGGCTCGGCTTAGGAACTGTCCTAAAATAAGTTCCCTGTCGTAGCTCGAAAAAGCCCGGCATTTTGAAAATGCCGGGCTTTTAATTCGGTAGGTAAATTCGGGACTATTCCTTAGGCCTCTGCTTTGGTGCGTGCTTCTCGCAAACCACGGCTGAGAATATCCCGCAAGAGTGGGGAATAGTCTTCGTACTTGGCTTTGTCGGGCGCGCCGGCGGCGTACTGATAAATAGCGTCGCGTGGCTTGGAGCCCAGCGAAAGCAGCGTGGAACTCACCGTGCCGCGTTCCTTGCCGCGATACACCATGCTGGGCCGACCGGGCGGAGAGGGCGCCCGAGCAAAAACCTTGCTGGCCACCGCCAAAAACTTGACTGGAGAATCCAATGTTTGCAGAGAAAGCAGCCGATGCGCCATTTTCACGCGTTCGTCGCGAGGGTCGTTGGCATCGTTATTGGCGATGATCGTCAAACCCTCTTCCAACGGCACGACTTCCAGTTCATCGCCGCCGTGTACAATCCAGCCGCTTTCACCATCGGCGCACACGTAATTCACGCCTTCAAATTCGCCCGTATTGAGTTCTTCCAACGCCATGTCGACCGCTTCTCGCGCCGATTCGGCGCGCATCAGTTCACGACACAACACGCCGCGAGAGCGGGCGTTAAAGGCTGGCATGAGTTTCAGGCGGTTGCAGGCGCCAATGAACAGTCCATGCTGATTCACGCCCAGCCACGTGCCGCCCGCCTGCTGGTCGGCGCCGCACAGCACGCGCGGCTTGCCCGACTGGATCGAGGGAGGAAGCGTGGGCCGTGAATAAAGTTCTTCACGATTAGCAGCCACCAGAATGGGGGATTCCGGCACGAGTTTGTATTGAATCGCCAACAGGCACATAGGATTTTCTTCGTGTTTTCAGGTGGAGTCGTTTCAGATGATTCGTGGGGTGCGTCTACCTACAAATGAGATGTCTTTCACTACGAACCAATCTATTATTCTTTGCCGTCGTTGGACACCCCCCCGGAGAGGGTTGTTAGTGACTTTTTTCACATAGTCCTGACGCACCCCTCGAAATTCAGGGGCGTAGGGCGAAATCCGGCCCCTAGAACTCCCGAAAAAGAGGCGTTTGCGTTGTGCCGCGGCAGTGGATACCTTGCAACGGAGGCCCGCGCCAGCGAACATTCTCTAGCCACAAGCGTTCTTAGAAAGCGTGGAAAAATTACTTCCCGGTTCAGAAGCCCGGCTTTTTCAAAAAGCCGGGCTTCTCAAACGTCCATTCAGATTTAATGCTTCCACACTTTCTACTTACGAAAATGATTTCTTTCCGACCGGTTATGGCGCCTCTCGGACGGCCTGTTTTACCTATTTTGACATGTTGCATCCTCCTCAATGAGAATGTCTGCCGTGTAACTGCGGAAGGCATACAGCGCTAATGATCGCGTGTACCTATGAATACGATGTAGTGGTGGTCGGCGCCGGTCATGCGGGCGTTGAGGCGGCGTTGGCCGCTGCGCGGGTGGGCGCCAAAGTGGCGTTATTAACGACCAACTGCGACACCGTCGGCCAGATGAGTTGTAATCCGGCGATTGGCGGCGTCGCGAAAGGGCACATCGTGCGCGAGATTGACGCCCTGGGCGGCGCGATGGGAATGGCCATTGATCGCACCGGCATTCAATTTCGCATGCTGAATCGCCGTAAGGGCCCCGCGATGCACAGCCCTCGCGCACAGGCCGATAAAAAAGCCTACCAGCAGGAAATCAAGTATCGGGTTGAATTGCAGGCGGGACTTGATCTTCGACAGGAAACCGTCGAGGAGTTGCTCACCGAAGAAGTTGGCGGGCAGGCGCGCATTGTGGGCGTGCGAACACGGGGCGCTGCACTCTACCGCGCCCCGGCGGTGATTCTCACCACCGGCACGTTCCTGCAAGCCATCATGCATACCGGCGAGGAAAAAACGCCCGGCGGACGTGCGGGCGAAGGAACAACCCAGGGAATTAGCGGCGCCCTGCAAAAACTCGGCTTTCGATTAGAACGCTTCAAAACGGGAACGCCGCCGCGATTAAACGGAAACACCATCGACTACAGCCGCACCGAACGCCAGCCCGGCGACGAACCGCCCCAGCCGTTTTCGTTTCTGACCGACGCCTTGCACGTCGAACAGCTGCCCTGCTGGATCACCCACACCAACACGCGGATTCATGAACTGATCCGCGCCAACCTGCACCGGGCGCCGATGTACAGCGGACAAATCAAGGGCGGCGGTCCGCGGTATTGCCCTTCGATTGAAGATAAAGTCGTGCGTTTCGCCGATAAGGATCAGCACCAACTGTTTCTCGAACCGGAGGGCCGCCGCACGGCCGAAGTGTATGTGAACGGCATCTCGACCAGCCTCCCGCGCGATATCCAGGACGCCATTTTCAAGCTCATTCCAGGCTGTGAACATGCGACCATCATGCGTTATGGGTACGCCGTGGAATACGATTTTTGCCCGCCCGATCAACTGTATGCCTGGCTGGAAACCAAACGCGTGGGCGGGCTCTATTTCGCCGGTCAGATCAACGGCACCACCGGCTACGAAGAAGCCGCCGCCCAAGGACTCATGGCTGGCGCCAACGCGGCGTTGCGTCTGCAAGGCAAGGAGCCCTGGGTGTTGCGACGCGATCAAGCATATATCGGCGTGTTGCTCGACGACCTCGTGAATTGCAGCGTCGACGAACCCTATCGCATGTTCACCAGCCGTGCGGAATATCGGCTTTTATTGCGGCAAGATAATGCCGACCGGCGGCTGACGCGCGTTGGCGCGGAGCAGCAACTGGTCGGCCATGAGCGTCTAACCCGGTTGCAAAAAAAAGAAACCGAAATCGCCGACGCGATGCGCTGCCTGGAAGAAACTCGCACGGAAAATGTTTCGCTGGCAAAGTTCCTCCGCCGACCCGACGCCTGCTGGGAAGATGTTATTTTACGCTGCCCGCAACTGGCGGACGTTTCGCCAGCCGCTGCCGAACAAGTCGTGCATGACGTCAAATACGCGGGCTACATATCGCGGCAGGAGTTGCAAGTCGCCCGGCAGCGCCGCTTGGCCTCCAAAAAAATCCCCGCCGATTTCAACTACTCGCAAATGCCGCATTTGCGAACTGAAGCCAAAGAGAAATTGACACGCATTCGGCCGCATAGCCTCGACCAGGCAAGTCGTATTAGCGGCATCACGCCGGCCGATGTGGCCATGGTTCTGGCGCGTCTCAAATCGTCGGGCGAGTAGCCGCCTAAGGCCGCGAAACGGTTCATTGGGCGCAAACTACCAGCATGCATTCCGCCGCCCGAGTGGAAACGGGTAAAAAAAATTGCAGGATATTTTTCGGCTTGATTGCTACAAGATGTTTTGTGTGTTGCGGTTACGTTAATATCATCAATCTTGACTGAGACTCCAAGACGCGTATAATGCCTGCACTTGGTAAGTTCGGCAATCTTGGAAGGGCCGGGCAAACCAAGTAAATGGATTAAAACAGAAGCTTGTGATGATTGCGTACGCGGCGAAGTTTTGTGTGACGAGGGAGTCTCAGACTAGCCACGCTGCCGCGTGCGAAAACGGATGTTTTTTTTGAACCGCGATTGCCGTGTGATTTCGGTTCCTGCTAGTCCAACCATCGCCTAAGGAGAGGGTGGTTACTTATGAAAACGGTGTTCACGACCGGTGAGGCGGCGAAAATCTGCAAGGTCAGCCAGCAGACTATTATTCGCTGCTTTGATAACGGACAGTTGAAGGGATTTCGCGTTCCCGGCAGCCGCTTCCGCCGCATTCCTCGCGACTTGCTGTTCTCCTTTATGAAAGAGAACGGCATCCCGACCGACGCCCTGGAAAGCGGCAAGCGACGGGTGCTGATCGTCGACGACGACGAAGACCTCGTCGATTTGCTTTCCGACGTCTTCCTGCGGGACAGCCGTTTTGAAGTCCGAACTGCAAACAACGGCTTCGAGGCGGGCATGGCGGTCAAGGATTTTCGTCCTGACTTGGTCGTGCTCGACGTCATGTTGCCCGACATCAACGGTAAGGAAGTTTGCCAGCGTGTGCGGGCCGACACCAACCTCCACGATGTCAAAATCATTTGCATTTCCGGCATGGTGGAGGCGGAAAAAGTGGCCGACTTGAAGGCCGCCGGCGCCAACGACTTCATGCAAAAGCCGTTTGAAGTAGAACGTCTGCTCGATCGATGCTGCGAAATGCTCGAAATTGAGCGGCCCTCGTCGTCAATTCGGTAAGTACGTAACATGCCGGGCTTTTTCGCTGGGCACAAGTAAAATGATCAGACGACGCGCCATCGCCAGCGGTGTTGGCGCGTCGTTTTTTTGTAGAGGCGTTAAAAATCCTTTGCGGTGAGCAGTACAACCTATGTTGTTTCTACCAACGCTCACCGCCGACGCCCCAACCCAACCAAAACTCCCTCTCTCTCCCCGCGCCGCCGATGAACTCTGGCGGGCTCTCTGCTTGCCCTCGGCTGAAAAACGCCTCACGCGGTTTTCAGCCACGATTGCACGAGAGCCGGCGTTTGCGCTCTGGATCGCCCAACGTTCCGCCGAGAAAACGCCCGCCGATATCCAAACACTGGCCGCTTGGCTCGACCAAGAAGGATTATCGCAACTTGCCTTGGCGGAGTACGTTGAAAGAGTGCACATTGAAAGAGCATCACCGAGCGGCGAACACGTGCGGCTGTTCACCGCCAGCGTGATGTTGGCGAAAAAATGTCGAGCCGCCTTTCCTCACGACGCCCAAGCAGCAGGTCAGGCACACGTGCTCGGACTGCTCTTTTTGGCGCCTCGTATTTTGAGGAACGATCCTACCGCGAGAAACTCCCTTCCCGCTTGGTTAACGGGGTTGGCGAATCGAGACTCAGCCGCGTCCGCCGCGTCCGCCACGTCGGTTATCGCGACGGTGCGTGAAATCGTGTGCGACCTTTTCGGCCGCGAGTTCCTGGTTTCCAGCGACCCGCCCCAGCTTACTGTGCTCAAGCCATCGCTGCACAAAAAGATCCAACGCCGCTGGCAATGCAAACGCCGGCCAGCCGAAAAGGCATTGCCCCAACTCGCGGCACGGTTGGCCGGGCTTCGCGGTCTGGAAGACAACTTCCAGAATTTGCTGGAGCAGGAAAAAATCGCGGCGATGTACGCCTTGGCCTACGGCGCCGGACACGAATTCAACAATCCTCTGGCGAATATATCGTCCCGCGCGCAAACCTTGTTGCGAGATGAAACCGACCCCGAGCGGCGGCAAAAGTTGGCCATGATCAACAGCCAGGCCTTTCGCGCCCATGAAATGATCGCCAACATGATGCTCTTCGCCAAACCTCCCGCGCTGCATCGCGCAGACGTTGACCTGCACGATGTTCTCTCCACCTTGAAACAGGAGATGGAGCCCTTGGCGATTGCCCAGCAGGCGGCTCTCGAAGTGCAATGCGATGAAATCCCGCAGCCGGTGTTCCTCGACCAACAGCAGTTGCTGGTCGGATTGCGAGCCTTAACGACCAACGCCCTGCAAGCAGCCAACCCCGCCGGCGTGGTTTCGATTCGAGCGAAGTTCGTTCCCGCCGAGCGGTTCGCGGATTCGTCGTTGATTGAAATTCGCGTGGCCGATAACGGACCCGGCTTCGACGCCACGACGCGGCGCCATCTGTTCGACCCCTTTTTCTCCGGCCGGGAAGCTGGGCGTGGCCTGGGCTTTGGCCTGTGTTGGTGTTGGCGGGTGGTTGCAATGCACGGCGGTTCGATTGAGGTCGACAGCCAGCCCAACGAAGGCGCCGAATTCGTGCTACGGCTGCCTTGCGGCCAAACCGCCGATTGAACGGGTTGTAACGCAACGGTTTTGACGCAGCCAACCTTCACACGGTTAGTGGCGCCAATAAAAACGCGCCGCCGCAAGATACTATCAAGCAAGCACTTGCGACGGCGGCGTCCGTCAAGGCGGAGGGCACGGGACTCGAACCCGCAACTCCTTACGGAGCGCCTCATTTCCAATGAGGCCGCTAGCCATTCGCTTACCCTCCGGAAGCGAAACGCGGCTTTCTTCTAACACAGCCGCCGGCGATTGCCTGAATTTTAACCCGTTGCACGGAAACTGGGAAGATCAGCAACAGCGATGAAAACTACGGAGTGGCTCGGGAAATGCCTCAAAGCAACCGCCTCGAAACAATGTCGTCATTCCCGCGCGGGCGGGAATCCAGTGATGTACGCGACCGGCTGGAATTCCCGCCCCGTTGTTTATACGTAAGTCATTCGACAACCCGGCAGGTTTTTTTCACCCGGGACGCAAAATTCTCGCCATCGATTGAAGCAGGCAAAAGTTCGTTACAAGCCGGAGGCTTGAATCCCTCCGGGATCGGTTTTCAGGCGAACGCCGCCGCTTGGATGACCTTCGGACCCGGCGCCAAAAAAAATTGTGTATAACGCCTGCGCGGGAATGACGGTTTGCGTGGGGACAAAGCACGTAAAAACCGATTTCTGCTGGGTTTGCGTCTTGAATTGCGTTAGAATGGGAAACACCTCACATCCTCCCCCTATTGACCTTCCTCTCCCCAAAATCGCTCTATGTTCACGACCCTCCCCTCCCGTTGCGCGTTGCTGTTTGTCATCAGTTGGATGCTCATCGGCGGCCTGCCGGTCATTCCCTTGACGCCGAATTCCGCATTGGCCGCGGAACAAGAAGTTGGTGATCAAACAAAGGGTGAGAACTTCGACGGCTTGACGATCGTCCCCGCGGAATTCACCTTGCGCGGCAAAGCGGCTCTGCAACGCCTGTTGGTGAGCGGAACATTGGGCGAGCGCATTGCAGATGTCACGAACACGGTGACGTTTTCCACGCCCACCCCGAACATTATTCGTATCGACGCCGACGGCGTGGTGCGTCCGCTGGCCGACGGCGTCGGTATTGTGGCGGCCACGTTGGCGGGCAAACGCGTGGAGGCGAAAGTTGTCGTGCAAGACGCGGCCGCCGATTTGCCGGTCAGTTTCCAGCTTGATATCCAGCCGATTCTGGCGGCGCGAGGTTGCAGCGGCGGGCCGTGCCACGGCAAGGCGCGTGGCCAAAACGGTTTTCAGCTTTCTCTGTTGGGTTTCGATTCCGATTTTGATTTTAGCGCCCTAACGCAGCAATCAAGAGGCCGCCGCATCTTTCCGGCGGCGCCCGAGAGAAGTTTGCTGCTGCGCAAGGCGACAGCCGCTGCGCCGCACGGCGGTGGGAAACGTCTAGATCTCGCCGAACACGATTACGCCACCCTCTTGCGTTGGGTGGCCAGCGGCATGCCGCGCCATGCCGCTGGGGAATCGACGCTCGCCAGCGTTACGGTCTCGCCCATGCAGCGTTTTTTGCGGCCGGGCGAGGAGCAGCAGTTGCTCGTCACGGCGCATTATGCCGATGGCTCGCAACGCGATGTCACCGGTCAAACCACATTCCAGTCGAACGAGAGCGCTGTCGTGGCGGTGAGCGCTGCGGGCAAACTCACCGCCGGGCCGATTCCCGGAGAAGCCGCGATCATGGCGCGCTACATGGGCCAAATCGCGATTTGTCGTACGGCCATCCCCTTGGCCAACCCGCCGCCGCCGGAATTGTACGCCGCGCTGCCGCGTTACAATTTCATCGATGAACATGCATGGGCGAAACAGCAGTCGTTGGGCATCACGCCTTCGGCGCCGGCGGGCGACGAAAAATTCCTGCGCCGCGTATATATCGACATCATCGGCCGCTTGCCGACGCCCGAAGAATCGCGTGCATTCCTGTAGAGCCGCCAACCCGGCAAACGCCCGCAGTTGGTCGACGCACTGCTGGAGCGGCCTGAGTATGCCGACCATTGGGCCACGAAGTGGTCGGACCTGCTGCGGCCGAATCCTTACCGGGTGGGCATTAAGGCGGTGTTCAACTATGACAATTGGATCCGCCAGAGCTTCCGCGAAAACAAACCGTACGACCAGTTCGTGCGTGAATTGGTGGCGGCGCAAGGGAGCACCTGGCGCAACGGAGCGGCCACCTTGTTTCGCGACCGCCGTTCGCCCGACGAAGTGACCACGCTGGTCAGCCAGCTTTTTTTGGGCATTCGCCTGGAGTGCACCAAGTGCCATCATCATCCTTCGGAGAAATGGGAGCAGGCCGATTTCTATCGTTTTGCCGCCTATTTCTCGCGTGTTGGCCATAAAGGCACGGGGCTTTCGCCGCCGATTTCCGGTGGCGAAGAGATGATCTACGTGACCAAGTCGGGCAGCGTGAAGCATCCTCGCACCGGCAAGGTCATGCCGCCGGAACCGCTGTTCGGCGAAGCGGCCAAGATTGGCCCCGACGACGATCCCCGCGCCGTGCTGGCCAACTGGATGACCTCCCCGCAAAACGATTATTTCGTGCAGGTGATGGTCAACCGCGTTTGGGCCGACCTCATGGGGCGCGGCCTCGTCGAACCAGTCGACGACCTGCGCGCCACCAACCCGCCCAGCAACGGGCCACTTTTGCAAGCGTTGGGCGAGGAATTTCGTCGTCAAAAATATGACATCAAACAACTCATTCGCACCATTACCAATTCGTATGTTTATAGCCTGAGTTCCTTGCCGAGCGATCGCAACGTGAGCGACACGCGCAATTTTTCCCGCCATTATCGGCAGCGGCTCAACGCGGAAGTCATGCACGATGCGATCTGCGATATCACCGAAGTTCCCACCGCCTTCGCCGCCATGCCGCCCAACGCCCGCGCCGCCGAACTCTGGACGCGGCGCGTCGGATCCCTGTTCTTAGACACCTTCGGCCGACCCGACCCCAACCAAGACCCGCCCTGCGAGCGCACCGGCGAAACAACGGTCACGCAGGCTTTGCACTTGATGAACGCTCCGGCGCTGCATGCCAAGGTGACTTCCGACGCCGGCCGCGCCGCGCGCCTCGCCAAGAGCGACCGCACCGAAAGCGAAGTCATTGAGGAACTGTATTTGGCGATCTACGCCCGGCTTCCCTCCGCAGCCGAAAAGGCGAACGCCGAACAGTTTTTGGCCGCGAACAAAAACCGTCGTCAAGCGTTGGAAGATCTCATGTGGGCCATGCTCAACACACCCGAATTCGTGTTTAAGGATTAGCCTCTTGAAATCAAGTCTGTTGAATATGGGAAGCAAATCATGATGCAACAAGGGAAGCCAATGAGTTGCCCAGGTGTTTCACGGCGCCATGCGTTGAAGCTCGGTTTGGGCGGCCCGTTTGGACTGTCGCTGGTGGAGAGTCTGCGCGCCGCCGGCAAGGGCCAACGCCGGGCAACGGCCAAGAGTTGCATTTTGATCTGGATGGACGGCGGCCCCACGCACTACGAAACATTCGACCCCAAGCCTGGAGCGCCGGTTGAAATTCGCGGCTCGTACTCGACGATCTCGACAAAAATCCCCGGCGTGGCCTTCTCCCAACACATGACCAAGTTGGCGTCGTTGGCCGACAAACTGACCGTGATCCGATCGATTCGGCACAATCAAGGTAATCATGGCGCGGGCAATCACTATATGATGACCGGCGCGCCGCCGCGGATTCCGGTCGGCTGCGGTGCGTTTGTCAGTTTCCACCCCAGCATGGGTTCGATGGCGGCGCATGAATTGACCGCTCCGGCCGGGCTGCCAGGCTATTTTTCGCTGCCGAGCATGACGCGTTCGGGCGGCCCCAATTTTCTGGGCGGCAAGTATGGGCCGTTCGTCGTGGGCGGCGACCCCAACCGCGCCGGCTTTCGCGTGCGCGATGTCGCACTGCCTGAGGGTTTGCTGGAGCCGCGTTTCAACAGTCGGCGGGCACTGCGAAAGAGCGTCGATCAACTCGTTCGTTTGCACGACGCCACCGCCGGCGACCCGGTCTTGGAGCTTGATGAATTCTACCAGCAAGGGCGAGAAATCATCACCTCGCCCGATGCACAACGCGCCTTCGATATTCACCGCGAACCCGACAAAGTGCGGGAGCACTACGGCCGCAACGCCTTCGGGCAACGCGCGCTGCTGGCTCGCCGCCTGGTGCAGGCGGGCGTGCCTTTCATCACCTTGAACCAAGGCGGTTGGGACCATCACGGCGATATTTTCAACGCCCTGAATACGAAACTGCCGCCCTTTGAACATACCGTCGGCGCGCTGCTCGAAGACCTCGACCGACTGGGCCTGTTGGAAACCACGCTCGTGCTGGCGCTGGGCGAATTCGGCCGCACGCCGAAAGTCAACAGCCGGGGCGGGCGCGACCATTGGTCCAACGCGATGTCGGTCATGATGGCGGGCGGCGGAACTCCACGGGGGCTGGTGCTCGGCGCCACCGACCGCCAAGGCTACACGGCGGTGGAACGGGTGTTGTCGCCGGAGAATTTTGTCTCGACGGTCTACGCCAAGTTGGGCATCGAGCCCAATAAAATTCTTTTCACGCCAGAGGGACGGCCCGCCCGCTTGGTCACCGACCCCACGCCCATCGCGGAGTTGATGTCGTAGAGTTTGTTGTTGGCCGCATATCGATAAAGGTTGATTATGGTTTGGCGTTCACTCCCAGGTTGGCATCCTTCCTCGCTTCGAGGCTTCGCCCTTTCGGCGATTGCCCTGGCGTCGTTGGCCATCTTGCTGTTTTCCACGGGGTCGGCAATGGCGGCGCCGCCCAGTTGGGATTATTCCTTTCCCGCCGGCGGAGGCGTGGGCGAAACCGTGGAAGTGACGGCCACGGGCAAGTTCGCCCGTTGGCCGCCCGCGTTTTGGGTCGACCGCGCGGGGTTGACGATAGAAGCGGCCGAGAAGAAAGGCGTTTTCAAGGTGGCGGTTTCTCCAGAGGCCGCGCCGGGCGTGTACTGGTTGCGCATTGTTGATGCCGAAGGCGTGAGTCGTCCTCGGCCATTCGTGGTGGCTCGCGCCGCGAACGTGCTGGAAAAGGAACCCAACAACGCCGTGAAAGACGCTCAAGAAATCAACACGGACAATGCCTTCAACGCCGTGGTTGTTAATGGACGGCTCAACAAAGCCGGAGATGTCGACGCCTACCGCGTGCCGCTCAAGGCGGGCCAGACATTGGTGGCGTCGCTGCTTGCCAATCGGGTGTTGGAGTCGCCCATGGACGGCGTTCTGCAACTCTGTTCGGAGTCGGGATTCGTGCTCGCTCAGAACGATGAAACCCGCGGCTACGATCCTCAAATCGTGTTCACCGCGCCGGCCGATGGCCGCTTCATCGTGCGTGTGTTTGCCTTTCCCACGGCAACCAATAGCTCGATCGCATTTTCCGGCAACGCAAAATATGTGTACCGGCTGACGCTCACCACCGGCGGTTTTCTTGACCACGCACTTCCGCTGGCGGTCGGTCGCGAAACGCCAACCAAGCTCACCGTGTTCGGTTGGAACGTGGCGGCTGGCGCGGAAGTGGAAGTCGAAGCGTTAGCCATCGAAACGGAAAGGGCGGAAAAAGACAGTGGCTTGGTTGCTCATCATGAATCGACCAATGGCTTGGAGCTTCCTCGCACCGAGTTCCCGTTGCTCGTGGCTGCGGAAGAAAATAGCCGGGAAAATCCGCAGGACGTCACCTTGCCGGTGCTCGTTTCAGGGAGGATTGAAACCGCTGGCGATGTCGACGCCTTTCGGTTCACGCTCGCCAAGGGCCAAAAGGTTTCGTTCGAGGCGGCGGCTTGGCGGCTGGGTTTCCCGCTCGACCCGCATCTTCGCCTGTTCGATCCTCAAGGTGCGAGTGTGGCGGAAGTCGACGACACCAACAGAAAACGCGACGCCGTCTTGAATTACACCGCCAAAACCGCCGGCGCCCACACGCTGCAAATCCGAGATCTCCACCGCAACGGCGGCTTCCGCTATGTGTATCGCCTTTCGATGCGCGAGACACGGCCCGATTTTTCCCTCACGCTCGAAGCCGATGCGTTCGTCGTGAAACAAGGCCAGACGATCGAAATTCCCGTAAAAATCGAACGCCAAAATGGCTTTTCCGACGAAATCGAAATCACGGCGGTCGGTTTGCCGGAAGGCATTGAGGCGCCGCCGGTTCTTTCGCCGGCCAAGGGAGAAACGGCGAAGGCGGTCAAGCTGAAAATCACGGCGAAGAAAATCACGGCCGGGAATGCTCCCTATTCCGGCGTGTTTCAAATCGTGGGGCGGCCTGTCAAAAAGAAGGGCGAACAAAAAGAGGACGCCGACAAGAAAGAATTAAAACACGTGGCCGGTTTTACGCTGGCTGGCTCAAGGCTTCCTTTTAAGGCGCCTTGGCTTACCGTGACAGCGGCCGAGAGTGCGAAAAAATAAGCCGACCACCCGTTCCCATATTCCAACCAATGAGGTGTAACACGATGGCTGCACAATTGATGAAAAACACTTTGGCTGGCGTTGCAATGGCGATGCTGGTATTGGCCATGACTCCAGGCGCCGCAGTGGCTCAAAAAAAGGCCGCCCAGCCACCCTTGAAGTTCGCCGGCGCCCGCTCGGAAGTTTACAAAACGATTGGCGACGTCGCTTTGCAAATGTACATTTTCGAACCGGCCGGACACAAAGCCGCCGACCGGCGGCCAGCCGTGGTGTTTTTCTTCGGTGGCGGATGGAAAGGCGGAACTCCCAAGCAGTTTGAGCACCAATGCCGGTACTTGGCTTCGCGGGGCATGGTCGCGATGACCGCCGATTATCGCGTGAGCTCCCGCCACGGAACGAAAGCCATTCAATGCGTGACCGATGGCAAATCGGCCGTACGTTGGGTCCGGGAAAATGCGAAGCGTCTGGGGATCGATCCTGCTCGAATCGCGGCTGGCGGCGGTTCCGCCGGCGGGCATGTGGCGGCTTGCACGGGCGTGGTTCCAGGACTGGAAGCGTCGAGCGAAAACAAGGCGGTGAGTTCGCGGCCAAACGCCCTGGTGCTGTTTAATCCGGCGTTGGTGTTGGCGCCCATCGGAGACTACTCGCCATTCGACGCCAAACGCATGGCCGCTATGCCGGCTCGCGTCGGCGCCGATCCTGAAGTGATTTCGCCGTATCATCATATCGCCGCCGGGCAACCGCCCACGTTGATTCTGCACGGCAAGGCCGACACCACCGTGGCCTACAAAACCGCCGAACTGTTCGCCGAGAAGACGAAAGAAACCGGCAACGCGTGTGAACTTATCGGCTACGAAGGCGCCCAGCACGGCTTCTTCAACCATGGCCGGGGCGACGGCTCCGCCTATGTGAAAACGACCCAAGCCCTGGACCGCTTCCTTACCAAGTTGGGCTATTTGCAGGGCCCGCCAACGATTGAATGAACGTGCAGACATGAAAAAAACAGCACGCTCACAGAAGAACGTGTTTTTACTGCGCCGACATCGTAACGTGTATTAAAAAAAACGTTTAACATCGAGCGGAAAATTAGTGTCGTAGCCATGCTCGCCAGAGTGGGATGGTTCACCGCTCACCCACCGTCTGGCGACGATGGCTACACAAATGCGACAGTTATTTATCGAGCGATGCTTAGTCGTATATGCCGCTTGCTGCTTTCATCGCAGATCACACTTGGGCGTCGTAGAGTCGGTAGGTTTTGCTGCGCGCAACACCGGCCCGCTCCAACGACTTGCGAGAAAGATGATTGCTTTCCAGAACCCAGGAAAACTCACCCGTTTCGATACCCCATTCGATTGCGTCGGGCAGTAATTTCGCCATCACGACCAAGCCGATTCCCCAACTCTGGTATTCGGGCAACACATTGGTGCTCAAGATTCTGGCGGCTTTTATTTTTCGCTTGCCGTTCAGGAGTTTGAGAAAACCGAACGGAAAAAGGCGGCCGTCGATTTGTTTGATGCGAGGATTGTAGTCGAGCAGGCCAAAGCAAACGCCCACCGGTTTGCCCTCCACTTCCGCCACGGCCGTCAATTCCGGAACGATCAGGCGGCGCAGTGAATGCGCCGAGTGTTCGACTTCGGCGTCCGACATCGGCGCAAAGCCCCATGTTCCCACCAACGACCGATTGTAAATGTCGAGAAACATTTTCACTTCCGAGACAAACCGCGAGGTGTCGATCCCGCGGGTGGTGACGTTGAATCGTTCGGCCGCCATTTTGGAAATCGTGTAGAATTTTTCGTCCAGCTTGCCAAGCTCTTTCATTTCCCCCCAGTAGGCGTAGAGATCTTGGGACTTTTCGAATCCACAACCTTCGATCAGTTTCGCATAGTAGGGCGGGTTGTAGGTCATCATGAAGGTGGGCGGCGTATCGAAGCCTTCCACCAATAGGCCGCATTCGTAATTCAACGAAGGATTACAGGGCCCGCGCATACACGACATATCCTTCTCGCGAAACCACTCCCGGGCGGCGTCCAACAGACCGCTGGCGACTTCCTGATCGTCGATCGATTCGAAGAAGCCGAAGAATCCGCGTTGCTCTTGATGGCGTTCGTTATGCGCGGGGTTGATGATCGCGGCCACCCGGCCGCAAGGTTGGCCATCGCGCAAGGCAAGGAACGTCTGGACCTGGCCTTTATCGTAGAAGGGATGCGGTTTATAGCCGACGAGTTCTTTTTGATTGGTTCTCAGCGGCGGCGTCCAGTTGGGGTCCGATCGATAAAGCGTCCAGGGAAGCTCCAGGAATTGCTTTCTCTGGCGGCGTCCCGAGACTCGTACAATCGATAGATTTGACATGCTGCGGAGAATCCTCAAGGGCGATGCCTACCGGGTGCATATTTGTACTGGCGGCGGTCGAATATAGGGGGTTACACGAATTGGATAAAAGATTGGCGATCCAGCCATACGACGAATACAATGGGAAGCCGTCAATGTACAACCTGGGCGGCGTCAATACGAGCAGGCGCCGACGCCAAACGCCGTTGCTCAAAAAGACCGGCCTCCGTTGGATCAGCCATTGTGCAACTGAAACGTCAAACCTCTTCCAGGAGCCCTCTCAATCATGCCGCGAGTACTTGTAACGGGCGCCACCGGTTTTATTGGCGGCCACCTCGTTGCATCGCTGTTGGGGCGGGGCAATGAGGTTCGCTGCCTGGTGCGCCAGGGTTCAAACACCGAGTGGCTGCGGCAACGCGATGTGGAACTTGTTGTGTCGCCTTTCGACGACGCCGACGGGTTGGCGGCGGCCTGCGCCGACCGCGACGTCGTCTATCATTTGGCCGGTAAAATTAGCGCCCGCCGGAGCGAAGATCTTGATCGCGTGAACGGTGAATACGTGCGGCTGCTGGTGGAAGCCTTGGGCAAAGGAAATGCAACGCCGCCGCTGCTGTTGCTGGTTTCCTCGGTGGCCGCCGCCGGACCGATTCCCAAGGGCCAGGTGCGCGTGGAGTCGGACGCGCCCGCCCCGATTTCCGACTACGGCCGCAGCAAACGGGCCGGCGAGCAAGAGGCGGAAAAATGGGCGGAGCACGGCCCCGTGACGATTGTCCGCCCGGGCATTGTTTTCGGACCTCGCGATCGAACAACGCTGCCCATGTTCCAAACGATTCGCCGTTTCCGCATTCATCCGATGGCCGGCTTTGTTGTTCCGCCGCTTTCGCTGATTCATGTCGACGACCTCGTGCAGCTCATTTTATTGGCGGCCGACAAAGGGCGGCGCATCGAACCCGGCAACGATAACGCGGAGAATCGCGGGCTGGGCGTGTACTTCGCCACCGCCAATGAATACCCCGACTACGCCCAACTCGGCCGCATGATTCGCAGCACCTTGCGCCGCCCTTTCGCGCCCAACGTTCCGCTTCCCGCGGCGGCGGCCATGCTGATGGCATCCGGAAACGAGTGGCTGGCCCGCCTTCGCGGCCGGCCGGCCTCTTTCAATCGCGATAAAATCGTGGAAGCCACCGCTTCGTCGTGGGCCTGTTGCGCGGAAGCCGCGCAACGAGATTTTTCCTTCCAAGTGAAGAAGCCGCTCCAGCAGGCAATCCAGGAAACCAGCGATTGGTACCTGGAACACGGTTGGCTATGATCGGCGGCTCTCTCCAGAAGCAGAGCCCAACAATGTTTTTAGTCGACGCATGGCGCGCAAGTGGCGCATGCTGGCGGCTGGCTCGCTGAGCGAAAGCGCCAGCGCGACTTCCGTATTGGTCAAATATTCGTAATGCCGCATGACCACGATTTCGCGGTCTTGGTCGTCCAACTGTTCGAGCGCCAGTTCAAAGCTCCGCACCAACTCCCGCATGGAGGCTGCGGCGGCGGGGGTCAGTTCTTGGTCGCATAGTTACGCGACCAACTGATGCGTGGAGTGGTCTTGTGTCGGCGCGGCGGCGTATTGTTCGCGGTCGATGCTCCGCTTTGCCGAAACACGGTGCCGCCGATGCGCGTCGATGATGCGGTCCTTCGCGATATGCCGCAACCAGAGGTGAAACGGCATCGCCGGATCGTCGAGATATTTCTCCAAACGTCGGCTGGCGGTGAGGAGCACCTCCTGCACGACATCGCTGACATCGAGCCGCCGCTGGAGTTTGCGGTCGAGGCGCATATGCACTAAACGTCGAACGGCGTCGCGATGCCGGTCGAATAGTTGGTCGATAGCCCGCGGGTCTCCCTCGCGAGCGGCTGCCAACAACGCCTTCGTTGTTTCCGCTTCTGGCCACATAAGAGCGATTATCGCCGTACAGAAAGTGAAGAAACAAGACCGCCCGAACTTTTGGGAGAGAAGGAAAGGACTCGTTCCGAATTTACATACCGAATTAAAAGCCCGGCATTTTCAAAATGCCGGGCTTTTTGAGCTACCGCCAGGAATTTGTTTCGGGACACGGCCTAAGTTTGGAACGCCAATTTTTTTGACGCTTGCATCGTGACCACTCTCGCCAGCATACCACAAACCCCTCCGTAGAGCTGTTTTTGGGTCGATGAAACCGAGAAAGGCGTATTCTTCAAACGCCGCCATGGAAGTCTAGGCAAAGTGTTGGCGAATAGGGTATCTTATGGGGTGGTCGGCGGCGTTTTTCGAAAACGTTGGGCATGAAAGGCTCCTCACATGGCAAGGGCGTCCGACCTATACCGCACACACTTTCTAAAGCCGGGTCTCATGCGCAGGGCGACTCTTTCTATCTTTTTTCTGGCGAGCCTCGTCGCCTTGGCTGAAGCCGAGAGCGATTTGTCGGCCTTGCGGCGGCATCATGCTTGGGGAAAGTTTGCCCCCCAAGCGTGGAAAAAAGTGGAGGTGGTGACGGAATCTTTCGATCTGCAAGGACGGCTGTCGGGAATCACGGTGTCGGAAATCACTTCGATCTTGATGGCGGTCGATGAAAAGACATACGAGTTAAAGGTCGAGGTGGTGTCGAATGTGAATGGAAAGCGTTTTGTCTCGTCCCCGAAAACTGTTTCGTACGGCTATTTGGGGGAGTCGCCCAACGAAAGCATCGACACCCAAATTGTCGACGAAGCCGCCGTCTTTGAACTCGACGGCCAATCGTTTCCCGTGCAGGTTCGAGAAGTGATGATTCGCGGCGAGAGAATGCGCCGCGTGAGCCGCATTCAGTTTTCCGCGCACCAGGCGCCCTATGTGCTCGCACGCTCCACGAAGATCGTTCGCGATGGGGAGGTCACGGAAATTTCGGTCCAGACGCTTTCGCTCTGCACGCCGTATCGGGTTCTCATGGAAATGAAACGCACCGCATTGGTAAAGACCACCAGCCGGAATTTCGCCGGCGCGACAACCACCGTCGAATTGCACTGTGAGGGCGTCCCGGGAGGCGTGGTGTACCACACTTCGGTGGTGCGTTCTCCGGAAGGAAAAACAGTCAAACGCAGCCAGTTACGTCTATTGAACTACGGGTTTGATGGTCCTGGCGCGGCGCTGGCGGAAAAACCGTTGCGGCGGCCATCGCGAAGATCGATGCGTCGTCGCCGAAATCGCTAGGGAAGCGTAACTAAGTTCCAGTTTTGCACTTTTGGGGAACTATCCGGCGAGGGTTGCCAAGTAGGTGAGCAGTTCGATTGAATTATTGGTGGGCCCCGCAGCAGGCGACACCCTCGATAATTTATCTTCCCAGCTTTTGCGGCGTAATGTG
>JAJRWU010000074.1 GCA_024276655.1 Planctomycetota bacterium | reverse complement strand
GTTTCCGGTCGTTCGTTACTCGAGCATCGGCGACCCTGGGCGCAGCAACAGCCTCGGGTTTGGCTGGACGGCGACGGTTTGGCGGCTTCGGTTTCATCGCAATGCGGCTCGACTGTCAGTTTGGCGGACCATCCGCTCACCTGACTCTCATGCGCAAATGCCGTGCCAAAGATGCGTGACTTTCAATGCGCAAATACCGTGCCGAACACTATTGGGTCAGGACTCTTTAATGGCTAAAGCATGGAGACCGACCCACTGAACAACGGCCAGCTATCGAATAACAATTATTACGGATACGTCGCCCATACCGCCACCGTGGGGCACCCCGCCAAAACATAAATCAACGAGTCCTGACCGCTTAGATTCGTCCGAAGTACAACTTCCGAGTGCGTGGCGCAACACAGCCCAATCATATAGAAGCCCGGCTTTTTGAAAAAGCCGGGCTTCTTTTTTCAGTCCAATTTTCGCCGCTGTAACTCAAATGTAGCAACTCAACCGCAGCGTATTACACCACTTCCCAGCCAGCGCGATACTCCTTGCGGAGGTATTGGTCGGCGGCGGGGCAGTTCGTGGCTTTTAGCTGTTGGGCGTCCCATTCGAGGGCTTCGCCGGTGCGATAGGCCACGTTGCCCAGCAACACCGATTCAGTGAGGGTGCCGGAGTAATCGAAGTTGCAGGTCGTGGGCGAGCCGTCCTTGCAGGCTTTGATCCATTCCGCGTGGTGGCCGATCGATTTCGGAATCGACGGCGCCGGCGGCTCGAACTTGGCGAACTTACTGGACGGGAAGAGGCGGTAACTGCCATAGTTGGCGTACATCTTCCCTTCGCTGCCGACGAACATCACGCCGCTGCCCGGCACGCGCTCGCCAGCCACTTGCTTGGGAATGCGGTTGCCGTCGTACCAAGTGAGTTTGACCGGCGGCAGATCGCCGCGTTGCGGGAATTCATAGTGAACCGTGAGGCCCAAGGGGCACGTTTCGGGGTGGACGTCCGGCCCTTCGGCGGCGCAATGCGTGGGGTGCCGAAGCTTGAGCGCCCAGAAGGGAAGGTCCATGTAGTGGCAGGCCATGTCGCCCAGGGTGCCTTGGCCAAAAGCCCACCAGCGGCGCCAATTCGCGGGATGATAACGGCCCACGGCGTAGGGCCGCTCCTGCGCGGGACCCAGCCAGAGATCCCAACTGAGAGTTTCGGGCGGGGCTTGGGTGTCGGTGGGAAGTTCGCCGCCGCCCCAGCCCTTGCCGACCCACACATGCACTTCGGTGACATCGCCGATGGCGCCCGACTGAATCACTTCGACCACCCGGCGGTAGTTTTCGCCGGCGTGAATCTGGGTGCCCATCTGGGTTTGCACGCCGTGTTTTTTCGCCGCTTCGGCAATCACGCGGGCTTCATGCACGGTGTGCGTGAGCGGTTTTTCGCAGTACACATGCAAACCAGCGCGAATGGCGCGAATGGTGGCCGGGGCGTGGTTGTGGTCGGCCGTGGCGACCACCACGGCGTCGATCTTGCCGGCTTCCTTGGTGATCAGTTCGCGGTAATCGACATAGCGGCGGGCGTCGGGGAATTGCTTGGAGGCTCGGTCCAGATACGTTTTGTCGATATCGCACAAGGCCACGATATTCTCGCCCTTCACGCCGCTCACGTCGGCCGCGGCGCGGTTGGCGGTGCCAATGCAAGCGATGACGAGTTTTTCATTGGGCGACTTCGATTCCGCCGCCGCCAATTGGCTCCACACGCCACCGGCGGCAATACCGCCGACCACGCCACCGACTGCGGCGCCCGATGTTTTGATAAAATCTCGACGATTCACGGGAGTTCGTGTTACGGGAGTTCGCTTCGGCATGGTTTCACTTTCGGACGGGTAAGAGAAAAAAGCCGCCAGGGCGGCGATGGTAAATAAATATGAGCAATTCACTCCAAGCGGCCTAAGATAACGAGTGCGATGGCGCATTATAGCCAAAACGGCCGATAAAATGCGATTGATTTCGAGCGATTTTGATTCCTACTCTTTTACACATGGCGAGACGGTCAACAGGCTGTCCCACAACTAGACCGGATTAAAAGCCCGGCATTTTCAAAATGCCGGGCTTTTTCGATCAGCAACCGGGAAGTTTATTCGATGGCTTTCAGTGCTTCACGGACTCCTCATCCGTTCGACCAGTTGACGCCAGTTCCTGCAGGACCATTCGAGAGAAGGCGGCAACGGTGGATCGGTTTGTATTTGTTTGCATCTTTCGGCCAATTTCTTGGCGGCATCGCGCACGGTTCGATTGTGTTTGACCCGTGGTCCCTCAATATTTTCGTCGGTAACGCCGTCGATGAGGTACTGAATCCAATTCTCCAATCGATCTTTTGCGAAGATAAAAACGACACTCTCGAACTGCTCCTGAGTAATCCCCTCTGCCTTAGCGGTCAGCCAAAACTCCGCTTTCAATTGGCCACCGTTATTCATGTCATCATCGAGATCCGCCCAGACCATCAACGTTGTTTGGCTACCAATATTCATACACGCTTTCAACTCCTCGGGCATTCGCTCAATCAGTTGCTTGCGTCCGCCGCAATCAACCGCGCGCAATAAATTGCTTCCTTTGAATGGGCGGATCCAAGCTGGTTCCAGGGTGCGGAGCAGTCGATTGAAGAAAACAGGGTCAATACTGTGGCCTTTCTTGCCCTCGTGAAGGCAAACAATTTGGGTTCGATTAGCCATTTGCCCACCCCCGGGCGATCGCTTCCCCAGCGGTAAGGCCCTCGGGTGTTTTCAACGGTCCAATCCGAGTCGGCGAGGTATGATTGTCACGCCAGAGGTAGCGTCCAAATTCTTCACCGGCGCTACCAAGGATCTCTGGGTGGTGTGAAATCAGAATGGCTTGATGATTATCGTCAAGCAATTCTCTCATGGCTAATACCCATGGTTGCAACTCCGGCAGACCGACGTAGTTGTCCGGCTCATCAATGACGATGATATTGGCCGCACTGGTTTCCATCGCCGCGCGAACCATGTAAAGCCCAACCAATGCTTTTTCGCCGTCGGATAGCTGATGAAAGAAATAAGGCTCCGCATCGCGGCCATGTTCTGTATCGAAACGCAGTTGAAGCGTTTTCGTGTTCAGGCCGACATCGACAAGTTTGAATGATTTGAAGTCAGGCCAAACGTTTTGCAGTGAATCTCGTAGGGCATCCGTCCATTCTTGCTCCTGTGAAAGCGAGCGATACCACGAGAGAATATTCGACAAATACAGTGACGGTTGACGTGCTTCGCTTCTGCTTTCCGGCTCCATACTGCGCGGACTGGGGCGCAGAATCAGAATTCTTGCGAGAGCGATTTGCAGAGTCTTGATATCGCTCAACGCGCCCGTGGGCTGGATTGCGCCGAGCGCGGCTTGACGCCAATCGAGCGGAAATCCTGATTGAGCGCCATCTTTCCTTTTGAAGGTCACGCCTTCGAGATCACGCGAAAACAATTGGCGACCATCGCATGTCGCACTTTCATTGATGATGCGCGGTTTAACATCTCCATGGGCTTGCTCGATGTGGATGCGATACTCAAAGTCGCGACCTTCTGCTTGAACGCCTAGTTCGAACTCCTGCGTCGTGCTTTTCGACCAGTTCGTAAATTCGAGTTGTTTGATGTCTTGCGGTCCGTCGCCCCCCAGGCTGGCCTCGGAGGTCCCGAGATCGCGGATGAGTTTCAATACGTCAAAAACCGAACTCTTCCCCGCACCATTTGGGCCGCAAAGGACGCCAAATGAATCGAATAGCGCTTCGAATGCCACGAGGCAGCGAAAATTATTTGCGTACAGTCGTGTAATCATTGATTGAACTGCTCCAAAAGCAGGTTTTCACTCTTTGATTCTATCCAGCTTTTTCTACATCCATTCTTTGATCGGTTCGCCTTCGATCAGCCGCACGGGGCGGCCATCGGGGGCGCGGGCGATCAAATTGGCGGGGATGCCCAGCTTTTTGTAAATGGTGGTCGCGATGTCGACCGAATGGTATTCGTCTTTCGCAACCTTGCCGCCGTCGGCGTCGGTGGCGCCCAATACATGGCCTCCGGGCACGCCGGCGCCCGCCATGAGCGCGAACCCTGTTGAGGCCCAGTGATCCCGACCACTGGCCGAATTCACTTTGGGCGTGCGGCCGAAATCAGTCAGCCAGCAGACGAGCGTGGTGTCGAGCATGCCGCGTTGTTCGAGGTCGATCAGCAGTTGCGGCAGGGCCTGGTCGACGGGAGGAATGCTGCGGTCTTTGAGTGTCTTGAAGTTGTTTTGGTGGGTATCCCAACCGCCGCTGGTGAGGGTCACGAAACGCACGCCCGATTCAAGCAGGCGTCTGGCCAGCAGGCAACTTTGGCCGAACTTGTTGCGGCCGTAGGCGTCGCGCAGTTTGGCGTCTTCTTCGTCGATGGCGAAAGCCTTCTTGGTGGCCGGCGCCGTGATCATGTTGAGCGCCGCCTTGTAGTGTTCATCGAGGGCTTCGTACGCGGCGGGTTGTAAATCGACCGCTCGCTGAAGTTGGTCGACCCTGGCCAGCATTTTGCGCCGCCGGTCGATCCGATCCATCGTGACGCCTTGCGGAGGCGTGATATCGCGGACATTAAACTTGGCGGCGTTGGGGTCGGCCAGCATTTCAAACGGGTTGTGCTCCAAGCCCAAAACGCCCGCGCTGCCGCCGCCGAACAGTCGACTGAGTGAAGAGCCCAGTTGCATGAACGGCGGCATGGTGGTTTTGAATCCCTTGCGATAGCTGACCACCGAACCGTAGCAAGGATACGCCACCGCCGGATTGAACTTGCGGCCCGACATCACCCACTGGTCCGCCATGCCGTGGCTGGCGTTTTGAGGATTCCAGCCGCGCAGCAGCCCGAACCGTTTTTGTTCACGGGCCATGTTCGGCAAGATTTCCGTGAACTGCACGCCGGGCGTGGCCGTGTTGATCACATTGAACTCACCGCGAACACTCACCGGCGCTCGGGGTTTGGGGTCGAAGGTGTCATGATGACTGATGCCGCCTTGGCTCCAGATCAGAATGCAATTGACATCTTCGGCTCGCGCTGTGTTATCCGCGATGGCCTTACCGGCGAAGGCCACCGGCAGTGAAACGCCGAGCCCCGCAAGCGAGCCCAGTTGTAGAAAACCGCGACGAGAAAGCCCTTCGCAGTTACGCGTCGTTTGGGGCAATAGATCGAACATGGCGGGAATCTCCTTAAAGAGATCGTGTTCAAGCGGGGGCTGTTGTAGGCGGGGGCACGCTAGTGGCGCAATAGGGAAAACGCCTGCGTTCGCGCTTTTATATCATATCAATTTTTCGACATGCATTCAACACGGAAGCGGTTTTACCTACCGCCGAGAGAGGGGGGCGACATCCGCCGCTCGCCTGAGGGTCCTCAAAACCAAAAATCACGAATTGTTTCGCCCGCCGGCTTGCAATTGGGTTTAATTGTATGACAATATGCGGAGTGCTGTCGCGTTTCGGGCAAGGAAGGCGTGAAAAAACGTGGCCCGGTTAAGGCGCCCGTTTTTTTCAAAAATCCGGGCATCTCAAACGCCAATCCTGGGTTTAGCTGTTCCAAACTTTCAGAGCATTTCAATCACCCCCCGCCGCGAAAGACCTCTCCGCATGGCCCCAGTTTTAGAACGCCGCAATTTGAGCGAGCAGGTTGCCGAACGCATCAAGGAGTACATTCTAGATCACGGTTTGAAGCCCGGCGATCGACTGCCGACCGAGCACGATCTGGCCGACCGTTTTGGCGTCAGCCGGATCAGCATTCGCGAGGCGACCAAAGCGCTGGCCTTCATTGGAATCATTAACGCCGCGCCACGACGAGGGCTGAGCGTGGGGCAAGTCAATATGCATCGGGTGAGCGAGTTTCTCGGGTTTCATCTCGCGATCAACAACTATCCGCCGGTGCAACTGATCGAAACTCGAATCGTGATCGAAACCGGCGGCCTACCACATGCGGCGAAACGGATGGCCAGCCAGCCCGAACTCTACGAGCGGCTGTGCGACTTGAACGCGCAACTGCGCGTGACGAAGAAACTCGAAGCCTGGATCGCGTTAGATATTGCCTTTCATCGCGAATTGCTAGACGCCAGCGGCCTGAAGCCGCTGGTGGCCTTCAACGACCTGCTCGATCTTTTCTTTCGGCGTTTTCGCGAGAGTGTGAAGAAGGCCGAATGGGCGGCGGGCGTCGAGGGGCACCAACGATTGATCGACGCCCTGCGCGACGGCGAACTATCGCTCGCCTGCGATGAACTACGAGAACATATCGAAAGCCACAAGAACCGGGTGTAGTCAGATGTTATTGTTGCCAAGAAAGTGTGGAAGGATTAAGTCCCGAATCGATATTCTAGAAGCCCGGCTTTTTGAAAAAGCCGGGCTTCTTAACCGGGCCGTCGTTTTTTTTTCCGGCTTCCTTAATGCGAAAACCATCGGCGCCGTGTTGCTCCTGACGGCGGCTTTTCACTTATCGGCCCTTACCGAGACGGCGGCGGCCGGCGAGAAAACGAATTTCGGCGTGCTGCGGAAACAGTATGACGGGCAAATCCATTCGACGCTCAAGCGGTTCTGCATTGATTGCCATTCGACCGAAAAGCAAGAAGGCGAATTTGATCTGGAGCGATTTGCCAAGTTCGCCGATGTGCGTCGCGATACGGGCGCCTGGCAAAAGGTCGCCGAGATGCTCGACAACGGCGAGATGCCGCCCGAAGATAGCAAGCAGCCCAGCGCCGCGGAGCGAATCGAACTGCGAACGTGGGTGGCGTCGTATCTGAACGCCGAAGCGCTCGCCCATGCCGGCGACCCTGGCCCGGTTATTCTTCGGCGGCTTAACAACGCGGAATACAACTACACCGTTCGCGATCTGACCGGAATCGATTCGTTGGAGCCCACGCGAGAATTTCCGGTCGACGGCGCGGCGGGCGAAGGCTTTACCAATGCGGGCGGCGCTCAGAGTATGTCGCCCTCGCTGGCGCGGAAATATCTTGATGCGGCGAAGGCGGTTGCCGAGCACGTCGTCTTGCTGCCGAACGGCATTCGATTTTCGCCGTTTACCTCGCGCCGCGATCGAACAGATGCATTGTTAGCACGGATTCAAGCCTTCTACCGAAAATTCACCGAAGACGGCGGCGGCGCGCACGTCGACTTGCAAGGCATCAAATTCGATACGAACCAAGGCGGGGTTTTGCCGGTCGAGAAGTATCTTGCCGCAACACTTGCGGAACGCGACGCGCTGGCGAGCGGCGCCAAAACCATCCAGACCGTAGCTGGCGAGAGGTCGCTGAACGCTCGTTATCTGGCCTTGCTTTGGCGGGCTCTGGCCGAGCATTCGGAAACCGATTCGTCGTTCTTGCTCGGCGCCCTGCGCGACAAATGGCGAACGGCCGGGGTCAACGACGCTCCCGCCTTGGCGGCGGAAATCGGCCGGTCGCAAAAGACGCTCTGGAAGTTCAATCCCGTGGGGCAGGTGGGGCGAACGGGCGGTCCGAAGGCCTGGATGGAGGCGGTTTCACCGCTCGCCGTCCGGCAAGAGTTACGGTTCAAGTTGCCAACGGCGCCGCCCGACGCCGACATCCTGATCTACCTCACCGCGAGCGATCTGGGAGATGGCGCCGCCAACGATTTCGTTGTTTGGGAAAGGCCGCGCATCGAGTTTCCCGCCGGCTCGCAAAAAACGCCCATCCTCTTGCGAGACGTGCGCGCAGTCGCGCAGCGAGTGGAACAGAGTCAAAGCGCCGAGTTGCCGAGAACGGCGGAGTATCTGGAAGCGGTTGCTGACTTGCGTTTGCCGGCGGCATCGTTGGAGGAGTTGGCGGCGGCGAGGAAGCTCAACCCAAAGTTGCTCGATCGCTGGGCCGACCTGCTGGAGTTGGGGGATCGGACGAAGCGCGAAATCGGCGGCTTGTTCACCGAAAAGCTCACGCGCGTTCAGGGCTACGAAGCCGTCAATGGCTGGGGACGCAATGCGACGCCGAGCTTGCTCACCAACCGTTCGCAAGATCCTATTTCCTTCCTCACCCTGACCGCGCCCGCGCGAGCAGTCACGGTTCACCCATCTCCCACTTTGGAATCGGTGGTGGCTTGGCGGAGTCCTCTGAATGGAAAAGTGCGAGTGGAAGGGCTGGTAGCCGACGCCGACAACAAATGTGGCAATGGAGTTGCTTGGCGCGTCGAGGTGTTGTCTTCGGTAGGCAGGGCCGAACTGACCAGCGGCGTTATCGAAAATGGCGGCCGTGCAAAATTCAAGATTGAAGCCCCAACAGAAGTTCGGCCCGGCGATATTGTTTTTCTCATCGTCGCGGCGCGCGATAAACAACATGCTTGCGATACCACGCACATCGAACTGAAACTCGCCGAATCGTCGGGGCAAAAGCGCGTCTGGGATTTGGCCGCCGACATCGTCAACAACATACACAACGGCAACCCGCTGCCCGACCGCTTTGGCAACGACCAGACTTGGCACTTCGCCGCCAGCGGAGAAAAACCACGCTCGCTTTCGCCGATTCCTTCCGGTTCGGCGCTCGCCGCTTGGCGCGCCGCGGTGGTCGAATCGAAACCAGCCGACGAAACCCGCCAACTTGCCATGGCGGTTCAAAACGCGCTGCTGGCAACAGACGCCGCGGCGCGCAACGACGCGGACGCACAGTTGCGCCGCTCGCTCACCGACTGGACAGGTCCGCTGCGTTGGGCGACGTCCTGCGCTGAGGCCGATTTTGACAGCCACGCGGGCTTTGGCCTCAATCCCTCGCTCTTTGGCCGTATTCCAGGCGGCGCGATCAGTGGGGGCGCGGTCGATGCCGCAAGCCTCTGTTTGCAAACGCCGCAAGTGCTCGAAATTCGACTGCCCGCGAATATGGCGGCGGGCGCCGAGTTCGTGGCGACCGGAATACTGCATCCCAAATTCGGCAAGGAAGGCAGTGTTCAGCTTCAAGTTTTAGGCGCCAAGCCGAAAGCTCTTTTGGTCGCGCCCGCCTCGCCGATTCTCGTAACCGACGGCAGCCAAGCCGAACGGCGTATGGCGTCGGCAATCGAGGCGTATCGCGAGTTATTCCCGGCGGCGCTCTGTTACGCCAAAATCGTGCCCGTTGACGAAGTAGTCACGCTGACGCTGTTTCATCGTGAAGATGCTCATCTCAGACGGCTGATGCTCAACAACCAACAAGCCGCTGAACTTGATCGGCTTTGGAACGAATTACGTTTCGTCAGCCAGGAGCCGCTGAAGTTGGTGGTCGCCTTCGAGCAGATATCGGAATTCGCCACGCAAGATCGCCCCGATCTCGTCAAGGCGTTCGCGCCGATGAAAAAACCAATCGACGACCGTGCGGACCGATTCCGGCAAAAGCTGCTGGCAGCCGAGCCCGGCCATCTGAACGCCGTGCTGGAATTCGCCCACCGAGCATGGCGCCGACCACTGGCGGACGAGGAACTGCAATCGTTGCGCGGGTTGTACAACGCGCTTCGCCGAGCCGAGCTATCGCATGAAGAGGCGATTCAACTCACGCTGGCTCGGGTGTTGGCGTCGCCGGCGTTTCTTTATCGTCGCGAATTGGCGCCGCGCGAACGCACCGCCGCGCCGGTGAGCGACGTCGCACTCGCAAGTCGGCTCAGCTATTTCCTTTGGTCGTCGACGCCAGATGAGCGCCTTCGCGGCGCGGCGGAAAGCGGCCGCCTCGCCAACGATCAAACGCTCAAGCAACAACTTCATCGCATGCTGAAAGATTCTCGCACGCGCCGACTCGCCATTCAATTCGCCTGCCAGTGGCTGCACCTGCGAGAATTTGAACAAAACGCGGAAAAGAACGAGAAGCTTTACCCGGAGTTCGCCACGTTGCGAGCAGACATGTACGAAGAGACGGTTCGTTTCTTTGAAGACATGTTCCGCAACGACGGCTCCATTCTCGACATGCTCGCCGCCGATCACACGTTCGTCAACCAGGCCATGGCCAGGCATTACGCCATACCGGGCGTTGAGGGCAAACATTGGCGGCGCGTCGAGGCGGTGCGTTCTCGCGGACGCGGCGGCGTGCTGGGCATGGCGTCGGTGCTTGCCAGTCAATCGGGGGCGTCGCGAACGAGCCCCATTTTGCGAGGCAACTGGGTCTATGAAACACTGCTCGGCGAGCGGCTTCCGCGCCCGCCGGCGAATGTCCCCCAACTGCCAGATGAACCGCTGCAAGGCCTCACCGCTCGGCAGTTGATCGAACAACACAGTTCAGCCGCCGCGTGCGCCAAGTGCCACGTCAAGATCGATCCCTATGGATTCGCCTTGGAGCAATACGATGCGATCGGCAGAATTCGTCCGCAAGCGGTCGATGCCAAAACCAAGCTGCCCGAGGGAAAAACCATCAACGGCATAGATGGTTTGCGTGCGTATTTATTGGAAGATCGTCGAGATGACGTTGTGCGGCAATTTTGCCGGAAGCTGCTCGGTTATTCACTCGGCCGCGAAGTGCAACTCTCCGACAAACCGCTTCTAGATAAAATGATGTCCGACCTAGCCGTGAACAACTATCGTTTCAACGTGGCGGTGGAGGCGATCGTGTTCAGCGACCAGTTTCGCAATGTTCGCGGCCAACAGGCCGCGGGAGAATAGCAGTTAAACGCTTGAGCCAACATTAACCTATTCAAAGGTGATCGCATGACACACCAAAAATTATCTCGCCGTACGATCCTCCGAGGACTTGGCGTTAGCATGGCTCTGCCCTGGATGGAGTCGCTGCCGGTATGGGGCGGCGAGTCATCAAAAAAAGGCTCGGCGAGCGAAGCGCCAACGCGGTTGGCGATCTTGTTCTCCGGCTGTGGCTACCATCGCAACGAGTGGTGGGCCAAGGGGCAAGGCGCGTCGATGGAGCTGGGCAAGGTCTTGCATCCGCTGCACGACTTTCGCGACCGCCTAACATTTATTCGCGGTTTGTACAACGCCGAGGCGTTAAAGGGAAACATCCACAGTTCGCAAACGGGCAACCTGCTCTCCGGCGCGCCTCTCTCGGCTGGCGGCACGATTCGCTCCGGCACGAGCCTCGACCAAGTGATTGCTCAGCGCATCGGGCGTCGAACGAAACTGCCCAGCTTGGTGCTGGGTTGCGAAAAGGCGAACCCATCGGTCCATAAGAATTATTCGATGCTCTACAGTTCGCATATTTCGTGGAGCAGCCCGACCACGCCCACGCCGTTGGAAGTCTATCCGGCATTGGCCTTCGATCAACTGTTCAAGGACAAAGCCCAACGCGGCGACAAGAGCGTTCTCGACGCCATTCTGGCCGACGCCGCCGACTTCCGGCGCGACATCAGCAAGCTCGACCAGCGAAAGCTCGACGAATATTTGAACTCCGTGCGCGAAGTCGAACAGCGCATCGCGCAGGCGGGTAAACGCGGCGAACTGCAAGGTTGGCGGCCGACCTTGACCAAACCAAATATCGCTCGGCCCGCCGATGGCTATCCGCAAGATATCGTCGAACACATGCGTCTGATGAGCGATATTCTCGTGCTGGCGTTTCAGACCGACACGACGCGCGTCTGCACGTTGAAGCTCAACAATGATCATGGCACGTTGCGTTTCCCGCATTTGGGCGTCGACTACATGATCCACCATCTGCTCTCCCACACCGATAGCGACGATTGGCTGAAGGTGAATCAGTTTTTCCTGGAGCAGGTGGCCTACATAGCCCGAAGGTTGGACGCCATTCAGGAAGGCGAACGCACGGCGCTCGATAACTCAATGATCATGCTTTGCTCCAGCATGTTGAACGGCCATCACGACGCCACGCAACTGCCGGTGGTTATGCTGGGCGGCGCCGGCGGCCGAATCAAGGGCGGCCAGAATATCGACTATCGCGACAAACCCGACCGCCAAATGTGCCGGCTGTATCTCAGCATGATGAACAAAATGGGCGTGCAGCTCGACAAATTCGGCGACGCCGCCGAACCCATGGCTGAAATCTGATGGCGCCGCGAAAACCACAACTAGCGCAACGCAAGAAGGAGTTCCAACACGTCATGCCCGTTTCTTCTCCGTGTTCGCGCCACGCACGCCATTGGTGGTCGGCTGTGATGGTGGTGCTGATGACGCTCGTGCTGATGCTGCTTGGCGCCGCCGCGCCCGCAATCGCCCAAAAAGAGGACCGCGAATCTCTGGCGTTCTTCGAGAACGATATCCGCCCGCTGCTCATCCAGCGGTGCGTCAAGTGCCATGGGCCGAAGAAGGCGGAGTCGGGCTTGCGGCTCGACACGCGCGCCACCGCGATACAAGGCGGCGACAGCGGGCCTGGAATCGTTCCCGGGCGGGCCGACGCCAGCCTCATCATCAAAGCCGTTCGCCATGAAGACGATCTCGAAATGCCGCCCAACGGTAAGCTCAAAAATCGTGAAGTCGGGGCGCTCGAGCGCTGGATTCAAGCAGGCGCCGCGTGGCCGGAGGGAATGTCGCTGGGCGGCGTCGGGCCGAAAGTTCGCGGCGGAAAAATCACGGACCAAGAGCGCGCCTTCTGGTCGTTTCAACCCGTGGCCGATCCCCAACCGCCGCAAGTACAGGCTGAGAAAATACCGGCGGGCCAGATCAAAAATGACATCGACCGGTTCGTGTTCCAAAAGCTTCGCGAAGCGGAACTCACGCCGATGGGCCCAGCCGATAAACGCGTATTGCTCCGCCGTGCGACGTTCGATCTCACCGGCCTGCCGCCAACGCCGGAAGCGATGCGGTCGTTTCTCGAAGATGCATCGCCCGAGGCTTTTTCCCAAACGGTTGATAAGCTGTTGGCGTCAAAAGCTTACGGCGAGCGCTGGGGACGCCACTGGCTCGATGTTGTTCGCTACTCCGATACCGCGGGCGAAACAGCCGATTATCCCACGCCGTTATCTTATAAGTATCGCAACTGGGTGATCAACGCCTTGAATGCCGACATGCCGTACGATCAGTTCGTGCGCGAGCAAATCGCGGGTGATATTCTAGCGCGGCAAATTCCCGATCTGTCGAACGAACAGTACCAGGAAATGCTGACCGCAACCGGTTTTATCGCCATCTCGCGGCGTTTTGGCTACGACGTTGAAAACTATCACAACCTCACCATTCAAGACACCATTGATACCGTTGGGCAAGCATTCCTTGGGCTCACGCTGGGCTGCGCCCGTTGTCATGATCACAAGTATGATCCGGTCAGCACGGCCGACTATTACGGCTGGTACGGCATTTTTGAAAGCACGCGTTATTCCTTCCCCGGCTCCGAGGAAAAGAAACGTCCTTACGATTTATTCCCGGCGCTGCCGCCCGCCGAAGCGAAGCAAGTGAAGGCGGAGTACGACGCCGCGCTGGCGAAACTGGAGGCAAGCATCAAGGAAAAGGAGCTTGCTGATTTAGGTGCGCGTCGCGATGCCATGCGGGAGGCGGGGCCTTACGGATTGGTTTACGCCGCCATCGAGAAAGATGGTCCCAAAAACACTCGAATTCAACTCCGGGGCGACAAGCTAAAACTCAGCCAGGAGGCCCCGCGAAACAACCTCGAAATTTTCGGCGATGACCCGTTGCCCGACGACGCCGGAAGCGGTCGGCTGCAACTCGCCCATTGGCTCACCCGCGAGTCGAACCCGCTCATGGCCCGCGTGATGGTCAACCGCATTTGGCAGCACCACTTCGGACGCGGGCTGGTCGACTCCGCGAATGATTTCGGCGCTCGCGGCGAAAGGCCCACCCATCCCGCATTGCTCGACTGGCTGGCAAGCCGGTTCAAGGAGAATGGCTATTCCATCAAGGCCATGCATCGGCTCATTTTGGCGTCGGCCGCTTACCAACGATCGAGCGAATACAACGCCACCGCCGCCGAGTCGGACCCCGACTCCAAACTCTTGTGGCGTTTCAACCGCCGCCGGCTGAGCGCTGAGGAAATTCGCGACGCGATGCTGCTGGTGAGCGGCAATCTTGACCCGACGATGGGCGGCGAGCATCCGTTTCCGGCAGTCAAGACATGGGCCTTCACCCAGCATTCGCCCTACTATGGCGTTTATCCGATAAACCGGCGGAGCGTGTATTTGATGCAACAGCGTCTCCGGCGGCATCCTTTCCTCTCGCTCTTCGATGGCGCCGACACAAACGCCAGCACCGCGCATCGTGAACTGACAACCGTGCCCACGCAGGCTTTGTATTTGATGAACAACGCGTTTGTGCATACGCAATCGGAAGGTTTGGCGAAACAGATATTGAAGCGAGATGACGGAGAAAGCGCGCGTATTGAACGCATTTTTCAGATCGCACTGGGGCGTTCTCCCAGCCGCGTTGAGTTGGCGGATACTTCGCAATTTCTCCAGATATACGCCGAAGCGCTTGCCTGGAGCGGGTTTCCCGCCCAAGACCGCCCACTGGCCGCCTGGAGCGGCTTGGCCCGCACCATGTTCATGCGGAACGGATTTTTGTTTGTCGATTAGATGACCGAGAAAATATTGGGAAGTAAGAAAGAATGCAAGTGTGAACAGGCTATTGCACGGTTCAACTCCGCGGCCCTCTGCGCGTCTTTGCGGCGCGTTTAACGAAATCTCTCGGCTGGCATGGCTCTCTGGAATCGACGAGGAATGGGAAACGCGGAGGTCGCGGAGCCGCAAAGGGCCGCAGAGAAGAGCGAGCCAAAAACTTCCACGATTTACGCCGAAAGACCTTAGTTGCAATAACAAGTTTTTACGAACTTGCCATGCGGAGAACAATCACGATGAATCATTTTCCCACGCGGCGCGAAGTCCTGGCCCGAGCCGCCGGCGGTTTCGGCGCCCTCGCGCTCAACGCCATGTTAGCCGACGACGAACAAGCCAGCGGCGCGCACGCGGCGGTTGATCCGCTGGCGGCCAAGCAGCCGCATTTCGCGCCAACGGCGAAACGCGTGATCTTTCTGTACATGACCGGCGGCGTGTCGCATGTCGATTCATTCGATCACAAACCGGAGTTGTTCGCTCGCCCCGGCAAGCAGATCACGGTTGATAATTGGCAAGGCAAACGCGGCGAGTTCATTCGCTATCTGACCAAGCCACGCTGGGAGTTTCGGCCGGGCGGCCAGAGCGGTGTTCAGGTCAGCGACCTCTTCCCGCACATTCGAGACGTGGTTGATGAACTGTGCGTGATTCGATCGATGGAGTCCGACCATACGAATCACTACGAGAGTACGCTCGGCATGCACTGTGGCTCCTGGACCTTCGCCCGGCCGAGCGTTGGCGCCTGGCTCAGTTACGGACTAGGCAGGGAGAATCGCAACCTGCCGTCGTTCGTCGCGATTGCTCCCCAAGCTCCGTACGCCGGTTCGCAAACTTGGGGCAGCGACTTCCTTCCCGGCTGCCATCAAGGCATGCAAATCATACCGGGGAAAAATCCGATTCCGAACATCAAGCGGCGCGTCGCTTCCTCGAAACTACAGGAACTCGAATTAGCGCTGCTGGCTCAAGCCAACCAAAAGCATCTCGAAACGCGCGGCGCCGACCGCGCGCTCGAAGCCCGCATTCGCTCGTTCGAAACCGCTTTTGGAATGCAGCGAGAAGCTCCCCAGGCGCTGGATATGTCGGGGGAAACCGCCGCAACGCTGAAGTTGTACGGCATCCAGCCCGGTCAAACGACCGGCTTCGGTTGGCAATGTTTGGCGGCGCGGCGTTTGGCGGAGCGGGGCGTTCGTTTTATTGAACTGATCGACGTTGGTTCGTCGAACAACTGGGACGCCCACGGCAACATCGCGACCCACGCTCCGCTGGCCAAGAATGTTGATCAAGCGATTGCCGCCTTGATCACCGATCTGAAACAACGCGGCATGCTCGACGAAACGCTGGTCGTCTGGACCACGGAATTCGGCCGCACGCCCTACCACGAAAAAGCTGATCATCCCGGCCGCGAACATCACCACCAGGTGTTTTCATCGTGGATGGCTGGCGGCGGCGTGAAAGGCGGCGGCGTTCACGGCGTTTCCGACGAACACGGCATCGCGGTGGCCGAAAACCGCGTCCATGTACACGACCTTCACGCCACCATGCTTCACTTGCTCGGCCTTGACCACGAACGCCTAACGTTCCGCCATGCCGGCCGCGATTACCGCCTCACCGACGTGCATGGCGAAGTCGTGCGGGATATAATCGCCTGAAGGTCGACCGGGAACTTTGGAGTTTGGACATCCAACGCCGCGCCCGCAGGTCGCCAAGCGAGCCTTTCGCCGCCCGACAGTTATGGGCGCTGCGGCTGAAACACATTTAGCACCGCTCGATAAATAACTGTCGCATTTGTGTAGCCATCGTCGCCAGACGGTGGGTGAGCGGTGAACCATCCCACGCTCTGGCGAGCATGGCTACGACACTAATTTTCCGCTCGATGCTAGACGGCTGTTGTCGTGTGGCGCCTTACCGCCTACTCCGGCCGTTGGTTGTGCCGGTACTCTGGGTTGACGATATTCTCGGGCAGGTTGCCGGTGAGTTGGGCCACGACCTGTTCCGCCGTACGGCGGCGGAGGTTGGCCAACGATTCTTGTGAGACGAACGCCGCGTGGGGCGTCACGATAACACGTTCGTCGTTGTAGGGCGGCGCGTTCAGGTCGGGGGGCTCCGGAGTTTGGACATCCAATGCCGCGCCCGCGATTTGGTTTTTGTCCAGCGCCGCGGCCAGAGCGGCATGGTCGACCACGCCTCCGCGCGCGGTGTTCACCAAGTAAGCCGTGGGCTTCATCAACTGAAACTGTTCGGCGCCCAGCAGATGCTGGGTTTGGGGAGTCAGCGGAACATGGAGCGACACATAATCGCTTTGCGTTAAGAGGTCGGGCAAATCGAGGAAAACAACGTTCTCGACCGGTTCGCGCCGACTGCGGCTAAACGCGATAACGCGCATTCCCAAGCCGGCCGCTTTTTTCGCCAAACATCGGCCGATGTGCCCCAAGCCGACGATTCCCAGCGTTTGGCCTTCGATTCGTCGCAACACCGGCCCGGCCTGCAATTTGTAACGGCCTTGTTTGGCGGCGTGATGATAAAAACCGATTTTGCGCCCCAGAGCGAGAATGAACGCCAAGGCGTGTTCGGCAACCTCCACCACGCAATAATCGGGAACATTCGTGACCGGAATGCCGCTACGCGTACAGTATTGAACATCGATATTGTCGAGGCCGATTCCCAAGCGAGACACAATACGGCAATTCGCCGCCGCGGCGATCACTTGTTGGGGGACCTGCGCCCAGGTGGTCATGATTGCGTCGGCGTTGACGGCGAGCGTGGTCAGCGTGGCGAGATCGGTCTTTTCCGCCACCAGCAACTCAGCCCCGATTTTGCCGAGCACTTCTTTTTCGAGGGAGAGGTCGGGCCAAGCGTAATCGGTCAGCAAAACTTTGAAGGTCGACATGCGCCACCTACGAGAAACGTCGCTTCATGGCGAGCGGCAAGGAGACAAGCCGCCACGCGGTTATTTTCCTAACACCACTTATCGTTGAATATGGCACAATTCTTCGTTTAACGGCAAGCCGAAGGCGGCTGTGTTTTGAGCCCACGCGTTCGGGCAGAACGGAAAACGCAGTCGCCTTCGGCTTGCCGTTAAACGAGCCATTGGTAGCCGCGTGAAGTATAACAGCGCGAAGGAGAGCGCCACACATCGGTGAATATGGCAGATTACGCGCGAAGCGCGAAGTGCGTGCGGGAAAATACCCAGGAAGCACCGCCAGGGCCGGTTATCCGAATTGAACGGGTTATAGATCATGCGTTCGGCTTTGCCTCAAACGCCGCATTCGACGCACAGAAGAGCGCAGAAGCCCGGCTTTTTGGAAAATCCGGGCTTCTAACCGTGTTTTGAAACAAAGCCTTGAACGCTTTTCGTCTAAGCGGCTGTACCTTTTTCGGGTCGCTGCGCTATAATCAAGAGTACGGAGAATGTGCTTTTCCGAGAAAAAAGGGCATTCTTTCCCGCCTGGCGTCCCTTCCCGCGGTTATTGTTGGCGGAATTGTTCCAGACTGGTGTTTTGCCAGACTGGTATTTTGTCAGCACTGGCAGGCGTCGACAGCAATCGTTTCTCTTTATATCCCTCTCCCCGAACGGTTTTGGAAACGCATGTTGCGTACAACTACGGAGCAACGTAAGACACCGCTGCCCGTGCAAATAATCTGGGGGCTTTTTCAATGGTGCTCCTCGCTGAAACTGGCCGTGATACTGATCTTGCTCATGGCGTCCATTCTTGGGCTGGGCACGTTTATTGAAGCCGCGTACGGAACGCCGGCCGCGCAATTTGGCGTCTACCAAACATCGTGGTTCGGTGCGGTGAACGCGCTGCTGGCAGTGAATATTTTCTGTGCGGCCGCGATTCGCTTTCCTTGGAAACGCCATCAAACGGGGTTCGTCATTACGCATTGCGGGCTGTTGGTTTTGTTGACCGGCGCCTTGATCAGCCGTCTTTCCGGCGTCGATTCACAAATGCCAATCTACGAGGAAGGCACGGCTCATATCGCCTTTTCCGACGCCATGTCGTTCCGCCTGTCCGTCGAACACGACAAACCCAACGCCTCTGGCCGTTCCCCGAAAGCCACTCCGGAAACCGTTACCGATCTTCCGCTGATTCCATTTCAACCCGGGCCATTCAACTGGCCCGATTACGCCACGATTTTTGATTTCAACCAACCCCGGGAGCCGAACGGTCTTGCCTTGGCGCCCTGGAAATTGTTTCGCTCTTTTTGCGGACTGGTGTTTGAAGCTTCCGGCCGCGCTCGTAGCGGCAGCGTGCTCTACAACCGCGACGGAATTCGCCTGGAAACACTCGACTTCTTCAGCGATTCTCGCGCCGTCAACGCGCCTTCGGTGACAATCATGATGAGCATGCCCACGGCCAAACGCATCGGGCCCGACGGCAAATCGGTCGACGCGCCTCCCACCTGGATGCCCATGCAATTGGCCGTCACTCCCGCCACGCAGCCCGATAAATACCCCAACGGCATGGGCGACCGCAAGTCGGCCGGCGGCGGGCAGGTTTTCTTCTGGATGGCCGGCAGCCAAAACGAAGTAACTTCGTTTCTGAAAAACGCACCCGTGGGAGACACGGGCGCCAAGGGCCAAATCGTGTTACGCGTGGATGGAAAGAAAACGTTTTTCAATGTCGATGAAAAGGTAGGCAAAGGTCGCTTTGCGTTGCTCGACGCCGAAGCGAAACCGCTGTCGGGCTGGGAAGCGGAAGTGGCCGATTATTGGCCCGCCGCCAGCGTTAGCAAAAGCTCCACGCGAGGCAACATCGTGTGGGAAAATGAACCGGGCGTTGAGGAGCCGAAGAATCCTGGCGCGCGCATCAAACTCTACCGAGATGGAGAACCGGTCGGCGAGTTGGACCTCTTCGCCAAGGCGCCCGATGTCAACGCCCAAGCCTTTGAAGCCGATGTTTTCGGCGACTACTGGCTGCGGCAGGAAGATAAAAAGACCGCCCGCGAACGGATGATGGCCAGTCGCGGCTCGCGCATCGATATCATCCAAGGCCCTGGCGAAAAACTCTACTATCGCTATTGGAATCGGAAAAAAGTGGTGCTGGCCACGGAACTGCCGGCCAAGGGCGCCCCGGAAACCGCCGTCAATACGTTCACCATGCCGATCGCGCAACTGAAAATGTATGTCGAGGAATATATCCCCTCCGACACGCCCACCAGCGACCTCACGCTCCCCCTGCCTTTCAATCGCTCACAATCGCTCGGCGCCCGCCGGGCCGTGGCGCGCGTGCGAATGACGGTCGACGATGTCTCGGAGGAATTTTGGCTGCAAGTGTACATGGGCGAACCGGGGCTCCCGCCTCGGCTCGCGTCGCAAAAACCCACCGTGGCCGGCAAGGGCCGAAAAGTCACGATCACGCTGCCGCTGGAAACGGAAGACATCGGCGTTCGCGTGCGGCTGACGAAATTTGAAAGAAAACTCGATCCCGGAAC